>QCBH01000003.1 GCA_003281685.1 Prochlorococcus sp. AG-347-E23
AGCTTTGATTATCATCTTTGCTTAAAAGGAATTTTAATAGTTTTTTGAACAATGATAAACCTTTTTCAATTCTTTTTGGACCTAAAATTGAAAGCAAAATTACTAAAATTATGAATATTTCAGGCGAATTTAAACCTAATAGTTTCATAAAATTTTATATTCTATCTATATTTTAGTACATGCTAAAAATTTAATCTAATTATTCTCAAAAGTAGGTAAATATAGTTCCCTATTTGATGCGATTAAACCTTCTTCTTTAAAAAAAATCTCTAGGTCTTTTAGATCATTTATATCTACAAATTCACCACAATTATCTATGATATTATTATGAGTGAAATTCCATAAATCATCCAAATATTCGTCATCGTCAGGAAATGCTACAAATTTTAAATATGTATTATTCAAAGCATATTCACTAGCAAAATCAGAATCTAATCCTTCCATCTTAGCATCACAGAAAACCTTTGCAAATCTTTTGCCTACAGAAGTTTGAGCAGTCGATAAATCTAAATTACCTTGAGTTGCTTTTACATTTATTGGTGCAATAAAAATAATTATTGGGAGAAAAATTGATAATAATATGAACAAAAAAATTTCCTTATTTAAATTTTTACTCTACATAAACTAGCAAAAAAATTAATCAATTAGGCCTATTTAAGTAAAAGCACTTATTATAAATTAAGAAATAAATAGAAAATATAAAATCAGCTCAACATCTGAATTTATAATAAAGAAAGATTAAATAAATTTCAAATTATATGTCTTCAAATATAAATCTAAAAGGAAGGGGAGTTAACAGGATAATTACGAGTAAGGTCATGCTATCGCCATTGGCAGGAGTAACAGATAACATTTTTAGGCGGCTTGTACGTAAATGGGCTCCAAACTCTTTACTTTTTACAGAAATGATAAATGCCACAAGTCTTAAAAAAGGCTTTGGAACGCAAAAAATCAATCAAATAGATTTAGAAGAAGGTCCAATTGGTGTACAAATATTTGATAATAGGCCATATGCTGTTTCTGAAGCCGCGAAAAAAGCTGAGGACTCTGGAGCATTCTTAATTGATATAAATATGGGATGTCCAGTAAAAAAAATTGCAAAGAAAGGTGGAGGCAGTGCCTTAATTAAAGACCGAAAACTTGCTATAGAATTAGTCAAAAATGTTGTAAAAGCTGTTAGGGTTCCAGTAACTGTAAAAACACGACTCGGATGGGATAGTAAAGAAGAAAATATAGAGGATTTCTTATTTAAACTTCAAGATGCGGGAGCAACTATGATCACACTTCATGGAAGAACTAGAAAGCAGGGTTTTTCAGGCAGGTCAGATTGGGAAATGATCGGGAGACTTAAAAAGTTGTTGGAAATTCCAGTAATTGCTAATGGAGATATCAAAAATCCAGATGACGCTCTTAATTGTTTAAAAAAAACAAATGCTGATGGTGTAATGATTGGACGAGGAATTTTAGGATCTCCATGGAAAATAGGAGAAATAGATTATGCCATTAGAGAAAATAAAAATTTTAAAGAACCAAATACAGAAGAAAAACTATATTTAATTATTGAGCATCTTGATGAATTAATAAAAGAAAAAGGAGATCACGGCTTGCTAATTGCAAGGAAACATATCTCATGGACATGTAAAGACTTTAAAGGAGCATCCAATTTGAGAAATAACTTGATTAGAGCTGTTGATAAAAATGAAGTTAAAAATTTAATAATTAAAATGATTAAAACTTTGAATAATGAAAAAAATAAATTAGCCTAAAACAAATTTATTTTTTAAATGAAAATTATTAGTAATGAAACAAGTAAAAGAGTTTGTGATCATATGAACAATGATCACATTGATTCGGTTCACAAATATCTTATTCATTATGGAAAGATATCAAGATTTGAGAATGCTTATATGGAAGAAATTACTAACAATTATATAAAAATCAATTACGATGGCCAGTCAGCAATTATCAATTTTAAAAATGAAATATCTGAAGAAGAAATTCATTCAACTTTAGTATCAATGATTAAAGAGATTAAATAATAAATATATATATATATATATATATTTATATTAAAAAATCTAATTTTTATTTTCATAGTAATCAGTTATCTTCTTACATTCTTCAAATGAAAGCACGCTTAATCTAGATGTGGCTTTTATTTTTAGAATTGCACAAACAGCTAATAGGTCGGAGCTATTAACATTAAGTGCTTCCGAAAGCTCTAGAACCCTAAGACCCTTCATTAGTTTTAAAAAGAATCTTTTTCTAAATTTTCAATAACTTTGAAATCAATGGGCTGCATTTTTCCCTAAACCTGCAACGAATGGAAAAGTTTGTTCATCACCAAAAATATCTTCTGCTGAAGAGTTAGAAATATTAGTTTTTTTATTATCAGGCTTAATTTCTTCAGTTTCATTAGAAATATTCTTTTTGAAGTTATTTTCAATTTCTTTTGCTGATAAATTATTCGTATTAGAAAATATTGAAAAAACTAATACACATAAAAACAAAATAATTCTTTTCATAAAAAAAATTTATCTAATACTATTGTCATATGCCAATAAAGTTATTTAGAAAAACTAGTTAATTTTAAAACAATTCTAAATAAATCAAAATAAAAAAATATTCATCTTCCCAACTTATTCCTATTTTTAAATCTAATTAAAAAATAAAGACCTAGTAACAAAAGAATTGCCAAGGAGTACTGATTAAGAAAAACATAAACTATATAGACGAGAAATGGGAATAAGCACGCCCTCTTGAAATTTAATTTCTGTTCTTTTGACATATTTTTCCAATTTAAATATTCTTCCCACTGAAAAATCTTCTTCATTTTTCTACTTCTATTTTTACGATTAAACATAACTTTATAAATATAGTTTTGATGATTCTTATGTTAATAAAAAAATTTAATCTACAATATCAAAATAAGTTTTTTTCATTGAATAAAAATAATTTTTAAATAAAAAGATGAACTCAAAACCAGTTTGGAAAATAGAAAAAATTGTTTTACCTCAACATGCAGATCATGCAGGCGTAATGTGGCACGGTAAATATTTTAATTGGCTTGAAGAAAGCCGAATAAATGCACTTTCAGAAGTAGGTATAAGTTATTTCGAACTTACTAAAAATGACTTAGATTTACCTTTAATCAATACTTCAATAAAATATAAATCTCCTTTATTTCTTGGTGAAAAAATAACAATCGAGAGTGAATTCAATATTGATAAAAGTCCTAAGATTAATGTAATTTCAAAATTTCTTAACGAAAAAAATGAAATCTTAACGATTGCTGAAGTCAATTTAGTCTTAATAAATAAACTGAATTTTTCTATAATAAAAAAAAGGCCAGATTTCCTATCAGAAGCCTTTAGTAAATTAAACGGTTGAAATTATTATCCGCCAATTGAACGATTTATTTAATTATCAATTATGAATATATTTCAAGTTATTGATTCGTATCAATATGAAATGGAATCCAGATATCAAGAAAAATCAATGCTTACAAATCTTTTTACAGAGCACAAATTCATAGGTTGGTTAGGATTGTTTATAATATTTTTCTCTATCTTTGCAATTTTTGTTTTTCAATTTCTTGAGTGGGAAAGTAATGACAATAATAAAAGTTAGGAAGATTTAATGCTTATAATTCAACTGAAAGACAAAAAAAATGGCTATCTACTTAAAAATAACTAACCCTACAGAGGTTGTAAAAAAAAAGACCTCAAAATGGCTTACAGATATTACACCTGAAAGAATTGATAGAAAATTGGTCGAGGATGAAGTAATAAAAGGTATTATCGAGCAATTAACATTAGAAGGTATAAAAGGAGAAATATCAGCAATTAATGGGTTTGAAGTAAATGAATCTTCAGTAATAACAAAAAATAATTTTGTTATTAGAAAAACAAAAACTTTTTAGATCGAAAATAAAAATCTTTAATGAAAATATTTTTTATTTTAATTATTTTTATCATTTTTTTAATTTCTTTAATTGTAAGGGATTATCAAATTAAAAAGAAAAAGTTTAAATTAAATAATGCCTTAAATTCCAATTTCTTTATTCAAACAATTAATAATTTAATAGAAGAAAACAAATACAATTTGCTAGAGGAGAGGATCAGATTAAGGGAAATAGATGCTTACGGTAATGAGGATTATAAAAAATGGATTGGCAATCCCCCTCTCGATGAAAAAGCCATTGAGAAAAATATATTTAATGGATCTAAGCGATTTAAAGAGGGAATACCATACTTCTGGGAAAAAATAATTTTAAAAAAATTTGGAAGTATAGAATTATTTTTCGAAAAGTGGAGATCGTATTGTAATGAAAATCCTACTATTGATGATGAGATAATTGGATCTATTAGAAAGCTAGAGACTGAAGATTGGTTTGTATTCATAGCAAGTCAAATAGAGAAATCATGTTTAAACCTAATAGAAAAGAATTACTCAAGTAAAAACCAGGAAAACTACAAAAAAGGTATTAGATTTGAAAATCATTGTATGGAAATTCTCAAACAAAATGGCTGGGAAGTAAAAGAAACCCCTAATACAGGAGATCAAGGGGTTGACTTAATTGCGTCAATAAATGATTTGAGAATATGTATTCAATGCAAAGATCATGAAAAAGCTATTGGAAATAAAGCAGTTCAGGAAATTTCAGCTGGTAAATTATTTTGGAAAGGTACACATGCAATAATAGTTTCAAAATCTGGCTTTACAAAGTCTGCTCATCAACTAGCAAAATCAAACAAAGTGGAGCTAATCAATGAATATCAATTAAAAAATTTAGAAAAGTTTATTTTTTAAATAGTTTATATCAATTGTGTTAAGCCTTCTTTATAAAGCAAAAGTGTTGTAAAAATTCCTGATGCCCACATTAAACCTCTAGCTGTTGGGATATTAAATACATATGCACCAATATATAAAAAACGAAAAATAGGATGAATCAATGCTGCAATTATTGCAATATTAGAGTCAGTTAAAGTAATCAAACATAGAAGACATGCGGGTGCATGTAGGGAAATACTTTCCCAACAATTTTGGTGACACCAAACTGCTCTTTTACCAAAAGAAGGTAATTTATCGAATAAAGCCCTTGGAGCAGACATATTTTCAACAGAATATCCCGCTTTAACTCTCCCTATAGTTAATGGAATAATTGATAATAAAACAACTCCAACTGATAGACAAAGACTCCAGGCAAAAGCTACTTGCATATGATTTAAATAATATTATTAGCTTAATAATTGAAGCTCGTTATCGTGATAAATGAAAATTCATTACCATACATAAAACTTTGCAAAAAATATTGTAATTTATATTAAAAAAACATTTATGGATATTTCAAAGATAGTTTTAATTTTTGGCATAAGTTTTGTAATATATTTTGCTTTTCTGTTTTTAGGATTTTTTCTAAAGAATAAAAATCTAAAGGCACAGAATCTAAAAAAAGAAGAATAGATTATTAATCCTACGAAAATTTAATATCTTCTCGAAAATTTTATATCTTTTTGGATATATTTCATGGAAATAAAATTCGATCCTAATAATAATAAGGGATATTTGAAATTCAGTAAGACAGTTGCTGGTATATGAAAAAATTTTATAAATTTCTTAAAAGTTTTACATTTATATCACTTTGGCTTATTTTATCCTCATTTTTAACCCAATATTGGAATACCTTTCATTGGGAATATATTTACTTAAACTTCAGAATTTTATTTGATAAAGAATTTTGGTTCGTTGTAGAAAAAATTCTTTTAGGATTTGATATTGGTTACTGGTTAGAAGAAGCACTAAAATTCTTAAGTTACGAAATCCCCAAAGAATCTTTTAAATATTTTCCAATTTATTTCGTATTAAAGTCTATTTGGATAAAGAATTAATTTATATTTTTAATAGATTTTAATTAATGCCTTAAAATTCTTGAATAAAGTCGGTGAGTTTATTTTTCTTAAAACAAATAAAGTTCCTTTATCACCTCTGCAGATTCTAAGCTTATTACTTAAATAAGTTATCTCTAACCACCCTGATTGTTCATTATTTATTTTTTTCATAGCCTTTATATATTTTCTTCCAAATTTAGGACCTACAAGACCAGCATGTGTAAATTTGACCCCAATTTTTTTTTCATTCATGTAATGAAGTCTTATTAAAATACCAGTACCAATAATTGACTTTATTCCTCTAGGTTTAAGTAAATTAAGACCACTTAAATTAAAAGGATCAAGAATTTGAAGGTTATCAATAAAAGGAGAATATTTTAAAAAAGGACTATTAGAACTACTCCACCTAAGCTCCCAAACACCCTGTAAATCATTTCTATCTTTTCTAAAGGAAAAATTATGATCAATTTCAAGTTGTTCGGCAATAGTCTGTATACTCTCTGAATTTGGAGATTTATGAAGTAAATTTAATAAATCATTTTCGGATTCCATCTAATAACTGCTGAGTATATAGATAAGGATAAATACTCACCTCCATATGCTATATTCTACCCAGAATATGTTGATTTGATGACAAAGAGCTATTGGTTAAAGAAAATTTCAATTCCAAATGCTGATTTATTTCTGGAATACATAAGGACAGTATTGCCTTGGATTAAATCTGTGGGAGGAGTAATAGTTAAAAGAGATTTGATACAAGAATCAACTTCAAATGAATGGGATGGAGGGCAGCTTGGATTAGTAATAGAATTCGAATCAAAATTTGCTGCTAAAAAAGCATTTTATTCTGAAGTATTTCAAAAATATCTGCAGTCCAGAGATTTAATGGAACTGGTCACTATAAGTACTCTTTAAAAAAATCAGCCAATAAAGACCTCACACAACCTTCATAAGTATTTATTACTATTAAATAATTTATGTAATATTTATAACTTCACTAGCAATAATGTATTTTGCAAAATTTGAGTGTAAAAGTAATTAGTTAATCAAATGAACTACTCAACAGAAAAAGATGATTATTTGATGACAACTCCATATACAAAAAAAATTCAGCAGAAATTTGAAAAGGTTAAATCTTTTTTAGAGCAAAATGGGTTTAATCCTTCATCAGAGAGCTTAATGCAAGATATAGTTAGTTCAGAAGAATATATTGCTAAAAATGGCTTATAAAATTTCAGAATATATTAAGAGTCCTTAAATAATAAAAACCGCCTATTAGAAAAGGTAATAATATTCCAACAAATAAAAAAAACGATTTCTTTGATTCACCTTCTGATATGGGATTAATTTCTGGCTCAATTGCGAAACCATTCTGTCTACCACCGCTTTCGGTTGTATAACCTTTTTTATTCATAAGAAAAATAATTTAAGCAGATTATCTCATGTAAAAAATTATTTAAAAAAATTTTTTACATTTAGAATTAAACTAATTTTGAGATCTAATTATTGATTTCAATCTGAGATTTCAATTTGGCAGCTTTTTTTAAAAGACCTACAACTTCCTTACGGCCAGTAGCATACTCAGCCCTATTGATTAACTCACTATATTTTTTTGTGATTTCTCTATGATTCATTTTTAGTATTAACTACATTAAATTATAAAGTTACAAAAAAAATTTTTTGTATAAAGGATATCAAAATAGAGTTTAGGTACCTTTACCTAATTAAACCAACCTTTTTTCTTTGGTTTAATCTCTTCTTTAATGACTTCTTTTTTTATCCCAAATAATCCCTTTTTTTGGACTGGTAAATTCTCTTCAACAGGTTTAGATTTTCTGTTAAATAAGCCTTTTTTAGGTTCTTTTTTAATTGATTCTTTTATGTCGGAAATCTTTGTTTTTTTAAGATTTAATTTTGAATTTTTGGGTTTGCTATCTGCGAATAAAGTTTGATAAACAAAAAAACCAAAAACGGCAAAGAATCCTAATGCCTGAACTAAAGCAGTTCCAAGATTATCAAACATTTAGGCCTCGACTTTGTATAGTGATTCTTTTTCTTTAGTATCTATACATTTTTTATCATCTGAAAAGCATTCAATTTCTGCCTTCTTCTCAGTATGTGAACTGCAGCCTCCTGCATTTGCATTAGATATTGAAAACAAAGTTAGTATTCCTAAAATCAAAGCAAATGAGATGTTAATCGGTTTCATAAGTTTTATTTTTATTATGGAAAAATAATTTCGCAATTGCGAAGATAATTATTTCTTCTGAAAAAATATCCCTTTTTTATATATCTATTTGTAGTAATTAACTAAGTCGATAATTAATATTGCTAGTAATGAAAAACCTAAAATTAAAGGTAAATAAGGATATTTATTTAAAATTTTGTTTAGTTGATTTTTCGATGTTTGTTTTTCCTTTTTCTTTTCTCTAGGTGGTAAGCCTAACTCTTCCCTTCTCTTAGCTTCTCCCATAATTTTTTATTCTACTTAAAACTATTTTATACACTTAGCTAAAGTAAGTGTATTGTTCTAGATTTAAATTATTAACGGTTAATTTATTGTAAATTTTGGATATATTAAAAATATATAAAAAAATTACATGATAGAAGTAGTTTGGTCAGTAAATATAATGATTGCAATTCTGATTATCGGTGTTGCATTGGTTCTTTATTACATATTTACTTATGATCAAAAATTTAGTTCCTAGATAAATGTCAGATAAAGATCTAAGTAATTTTCTAAAAAAAATAGAGCAACTCAATCAAATTGCTGAGCTAATAAAAAATAATCCTAGTAAAAAGTTATCCCTTTCAAAATGCAAAGATCATGATGATGTAATTAAATTAACCTCTGAATGGGGTTTTGATATTGGTAAAAGGTGGGGAGAATATTGATTGATTTAATTACTAGCATTATTAAAATTGCCATCAACTTCAAATTAAATTCCTAAAATTAAAAAGTATTTCTTGTATTGGAGTTATGAAAGAAATTAGAAAGATAAAGTCAAATATATATAAGATAGCTGCTGTTACAGATAGAGGGCAAAGATTAAATAAATTAATTTCTCCTATGTATGAAGAAAAAGCTAATGAAATGGATGAATTGATTGAGGCTCTTAAAAAATTTAGTTTTGAAATATCAGAAAAATCATTATCTGGAGAGTGGGAATTAATTTTTTCTAATGTTGAATTATTTCGAAGTTCTCCTTTCTTTCTTGCTATTGAAAAGGCATTAAATGATGAATTTAAAAGTAATCTTTTTTTTAAATTACATCAATTGCAAGTAGGATCCTTTGGCATATCTACTATTGGGAGAATTGCTCAAAAGATTGATTTTGACAAAAAAGAATTTATATCTACTTTTGACACTACAATATTTGGGCTCACAACAATTCCTATCTTAGGTTGGTTCAAACTATTGCCTACTTTTGGTGGAAGAGTAATAACCCTAGCAAGGGATTTAGTTTTAAGAAATAATTTACTTGATATGAACTTACAAAAGACAAAAGTTTCCAAAGTTGATGGACTTAATAAGATTCCGTTATTTAGTGAATTACTTATGGATAGATGGTATCCAGTTAAAGAGGTATGGAATAAGTTACCTTGGAATAAAGAATCGCCAAATTGCCAGGTTTCAATTGTATATTTAGACGATGAAATGAGGATTATGCAGGATATGTATGGATCTATTTTTATTTATATAAGGCCTTCAATTTCCTTGTTGAATTCAAATTCAATCTCTAATGATTAATTAAAACACTGAATAATACTACCAGCAGTTAAATTCAAGATAATAATCCAGATCCTTTCAAATAAAATTTAAATAAAAGAATCACTAAAAGGTTTACTATTGCTAAGGCTACTAAACCATTTCTGTTTTTTACATCTAATTTCTTGACTAAATTAGAAAGATAAACTACTGGATTTTCTGGCTCTTTATTATCCAAATTTTATTTAAATATTAATTTGACAAGAAAATATCACAGTTTCATTTGAAGAATCAAAATTGTAAAGATGAATATCCAAAAAGAAATAAATAATTTTTAACCCATAATTCCTGCATTTCTTAAAAACGCTTTACCCATATTGCCAATTACAAAAAATAAAGACAGATTAATTAAAAGGACTATTAATAATGCCAACATTTTATAGTTTGGATTAGTTGAAATGGCATCAAATCCATTATTAAGAAATCTTTTAAAAAATGATTTGTCAATTTTTAGTTTTTGTTGCTCAGAATCAAGTTTCACTTTTTCTTTTGAAGAATCTTGAATACTTGCTTTCTCTAGAAATTCTGTAAATGCCTTAACATTCTCTTCTTTCTTATTCCCCTCATTAAGATCTTTATTGTCTTCATTCAAATTAGGGGACGATTCGATTGAATTATTTTCCTCAGGATTAAGTTTTGAATCTTCCAAATTAATAGTAAATGCTAGGAGTATATTACACCATAAAAAAAACCCACTCGATCAATTGAAGAGAGGGTTAGCTAAGGTTAAAGTTCTTCCCTTCATAATAATTTATTTTAATTTAATTTGCGGTTTTAGCATAATGAAGTTTTAATTATGATTATATTCAAGGTGATTTTTTAGTAAAAATGTTAGATGCGAATACTAAAGAAGCATGTAAAGATGATCCCTCAATAAGAGAAATTAAAATTAGAAATATAGAACATGCTATTGAACAAGCAGAATTGATGATAAAAGAATCAAAAATGAGCCAAGAAGAATTAATCTTTTTAAAAAGAAAAATATCGGACTCAAGACAAGATTTAGAGATACTTTATTTAATGAAAATTCAATGAATATAAATTTGTTAATCTTTAAGAGGATTGAATTTATGCAAAGAAAATTAATTTGTATATTTGAAGACTTATAAAGTTTAAAGGGAATGTAATTATTTGTATAAAGGTTCTAGTTATGTCTAAAAATAATCTCTATATACCTTTAAAGGTTGTTCCATACATCTTCATTTCAATTACTGCCATAGCAATAACAGCAGCTTCATATGTAATTACTTAGTTCTATAAGCTATGTAAAGTTTTTAGATGTTAAATAAATTAAAATATTTGTAATAACTAATTGTATGAATAAATTCAAAGTAGCAATTTATACAATATCAATAATCATATTTTCCCTAATTGGAATTAAAAAATTAATTTATATAAATCAAGTTAAAGATATAAAAAATAAAGAAGAATCATTTTTAAATGAATCTATACGTGTTTTAAATGAATGTTTCGATCTAGAAAATAAAAATAAAAGAACTCTTAATAAATCAATTGAATTAATTGAGTATTGCTTAAAGGAATATGGATACAAAAACTGATTTCAAAACTTAAATGATGAATTTCCTTAATACTCCACTAATATGCAAATAAAAATTTCTCATCAATAATCTTGTTATGTTCCATAATTTTTTATTAATAATATTTTCCTAATTTAATTTTTTTAAAATGACTAAAGTTAAATGTTCTTATTTAGGAAATTTAAACTGTGAGGCTATTCATCTACAATCTGGGAGTCTTATTAGAACTGATGCACCTTTAGATCACTGCGGTAAGGGTGAAAGTTTTTCCCCAACTGATTTATTAGCAACATCTCTAGGTACTTGCCTGCTAACAATCATGGCAATCAAAGCTAAATCGAAAGGATTTGATTTGAAAGGTATATATTTAAATATTGAAAAAGTAATGACACAAAATACCGAGAGGAAGATAAAAGAACTAATAATAGATATTTTTATACCAGAGAGCACTTCTAATGAAACTTTTGATTTTTTGAAAAAAGCTTCCAAAGAATGTCCAGTTACAAGAAATTTATCTCAAGAAATAGATATTAAAATTAGTTGGCATCATGAATAAATATCAAACATAGTAATTACAAAAATATAATGAAATACTTTGTTGGAATAGTCATTCTTTTATTTGGAATATACATAATGACAGATTTAGCTTTAAAGACTAGGTATACAAGAAAAAGACTTTCAAAAGGCAAAAAATAAATCTTTTAAATTTTAATATTGAAAATAAAGTTAATAGATTTATTTTTGCACTAAGAATTGAGTAATATTTTAGTCTTATTTTTTACTATTTTTTGGTCAATCAAACTTATCAAAGGGATCATGAAATTTACATTTATTCCAACAGTGCACCATTTATAAATAATAAGAAAAAATATTTTTATAAATAAATTAGGGGGTAAGGTGAAAAATATTTTGAAAAACCCTCCAATGAATAATACTAATATTCCAATTTGAAAAAGACCTTTGATTATCCATTTAGTCCATTTTTTTTAATGTTTATATAAAACCAGAAAAAAAAAAACTAAATAATAATAAATATATAAAATTTATGATCATCTTTTTGGAGAAAATCTAATAAATTTGCCATTATTAAGGCATGAAGATAATTATCACTTTTTTTATATGATAATTTTTTTTAAAAAAGGAAAAGTCATACAAAAAAACAATAAAAAAAATTATTTTTTACTTTTTATCTCAAAACATTTTGGATTTTAGTAAATCAACTCTTTTTTGATTCACTCCCAAATCACTTTCTCCAACTCTTGATTCTGATCTTATTGATAAGATGTTTGATTCAGGTAAAAAGGATACTTCTAAGTCGTCTACATACTTCATATATTTACTGGTTGCCTCAGCATGAAGATAATCGCCATCAATTTCTACAATCTCAGTTCTTGGAGTGTTTTCGATAAATGTTTTAATCTCTTCAAAAGGTTTCTCAATATTATTTACCTCCCATTCTTCTCGTACACAATGAGCAATCTCTACACAAGGTTTTAGTTCTATATGTGAGGCAAATGACGAAGAAGGGAATATAAAACTTGAACAAATTAAAATTGCTAAAAAAAGTATTTGCATTAAAAGAAGAAATTAACGACTCATAATCTAACGAATTAAATTACTAATTTGTAATGACGACCTAATTATTTTGTAAGAAAGCATATATGTTTTTATATTCAGAATTTAATATGTATTTCTAATATTCTCCAAAAAAAAAAGATCTCTCTAAGAGAGATCTTTTAAAATTGATTTAATTCAAGTGTTTCCTTGTTTCCACTGAAATGAATCAATTCCTCCTACACACAAACCTAATATCACACTTAATTTCGAAATATGTAATGTCTAATAGACCTCTATCTTAACTGTCACAACGCAAAAAATGCAAAAAGTACTCAAACACAGAGGGCGAGTACTTTTAAAATTATCAGAAAAAAGTGTGTGAGGAGTTTCTGATGTATTTAATCTACTCCGTAGGTAATTTAAAAGGCTACAGTATAAATTACTAATTATTTATATCTTTCAGAAAAATAGGCGTTGATGAAAAAAATAATCAAAAACATAAATAACTCATGAAAAGAATTTACAAAAAAATCATTTTTATTATTTCGGCAATCGCTCTTTTTTCAGTAATAGTGGGTGTTGTCAAATATTCGCTAACTTATATTGAAAATAATCCCGAAAAATACCTACCTGCACAAAAGAAAGACAAAAATTAAGTATAAATTCACTTCAAAAAATCTATAAAGTGTCTTAATTGTGTCCTACATATACAGTTTTAGTCATGAAAATCAAAAATACTTCAGTTCTTAATCAGAATAATATTCATTTAAGTCAATTTAAAAATAAGCATAAATATCAAATACTTGAGAATTACTGGAAGAAAAGAAAGAAAGAATGTGAAAAGAATCTTTCAAAATTTTGCTAACCGATAATTATGAATTTTATTTTTTCTTTATTATTAGCATCTGTAATGTGGGTACAAGTTCCACAATGGGAGGATGACTGGTCAAAATGTGCTGTAGATGTTCCAGATTCATCATGTCACTGGTACGTAGCGGCTCCCGATAATACTTTTGGGGAAGGATTTAATTGGGAAAACGCTCCTTGGTTTGATGCTAATGGATTACAGGATGTAGCTAAGATTGAGAAAGAATCTGTAGTAGAAAAACTTCAAAATAACTAAAGTTTCTATTTCATCAATTAACTTTTAAAAGTATTTAAATCTAATTGCTTAGTGGTTAACTTTTGATTAATTAAAAAATTTTTATGCGTTTCAAAGTAAGTTTAAAAAAAAATGGAAAGGAATTTGATGAAGTTGTTATAGCTAATAATAAAAAAGAGGCTATGGAAGTAGCTTTAAAAAACAATCCAGAAGCTCAAGCATTAAACTCTGATTGGACATTTAAGATTTAATTATTTACATAGTTTAGGAATCAAAAGAGATGCGACACAAATAACACTAATTGCAGGTCCAGGCGACAAATTAAAGACTATAGAGAGAATAAAGCCCAGAAGTGAGATGCATAATCCAAAAAATGAAGACCTCATCATTGCAATTCTTAAACTATGAGCCTTATTTAGCCCTAACAGAGTTGGGGTAGAAAGAAGAGCTATAACAAGAATTACTCCCACTGCTGACATTGAACTAACAATTACTAATGCCGTTGTAAAACTCAAAGCAAGATTTAATAAAGAAACGTTTATACCACTCGCCGATGCACCTTCTGGATCCAATCCCACATAAACAACCTTTTCATATCCAAAAGTCATTAAAAGTATAAATACTAAAAAAGCAATTATTGTTCTAAGTAAATCTCCAAAATTTGCTGTCAATAAATCGCCAAATAATACTGCCTCCAAATCAATCCTTATTCCGAGTAGAGGGATTATAAGGACTCCAAACCCAAGCATTCCGGCTAATATTGTGTTCATTATTGCTTCATAATTTTCACTTTTTCTATTAGTTAAACTTTCCGCAATTACTGAGCCCAGAAGACCACTTATAACGCCACCAATTGAGGGATGAATTCCGAGCGCTAATGCGAGAGCAAGTCCAGGCAACACACAATGAGAGATTAAATTAACTTGTAATAATCTCTTATGAGTGATTAATACAGTTCCCATAGCTGGGCATAAGATCCCGGAGAATATAGTTATTATTAATGGAACTAGCCACCAGTTGTTATTAATAAAAGACATTATTCGAAAGATTCGGTATGATCAAAAATACGAGACAAAAAATGATTTCGGAAACAATGGTAACCAAGTCTGACATTACCAAAAAACAAGAACAACTTCTTGAAGAACTTAATAAATGTGATGATGAATTGACTGGTCAAGAGTTGCATAGACAATTGATAGAAAGCGAAAAGGCTATGGGACTGACGACTGTTTACAGGAATCTTCAAGTTCTGATAAAGCATGGCTTAATACGTTCTAGACATCTCCCAACAGGAGAGGTTCTGTACACTCCAGTAGATAGAGATATTCATCATTTGACCTGTGTTCAATGTGGTGAGACATCAAAAATGGAAGGATGCCCGGTAAAAGATATTCATACACCCAAAACAAATCCAAAGAAATTCCAATTGTTGTTTCATACCCTCGAGTATTTCGGGCTTTGCCAAAACTGTTATCAAGCTCAGAATTAAAAAGGAACATTTTCTAATCACAGAAATTATTTTTGTTTATAGAGCTAATGTTTATAGCCTCTAATTTATCTTTTATTTGGTCTGGACTACCAACTGCCAAAACACTTTTATCAAGAACGATTACTTGATCATAGTTATTTAAAGACTCGCCCCAATCATGGCTACTTACGAGCAAAGAAAATCCCGCATCCGCAAGTTGACGAACAATTTTTAGAAAATCTTCCTTTGCAGGTGGGTCCAAAGCTGCACAAGGTTCATCTAAAAGAAATATTTTTGCAGGGGACATAAGCGTTTTTGCTAATAGCGCTCTTTGCTGCTGTCCTCCTGAAAGAGAATCCAGTCTTCTATTAGCCAAATTTGCAATGCCTACTCTTTGCATTGTCGCCTCTAATTCACAACATTTATTAATCCAAGAATTAGGATATGCTAGAAGAGTCTTAATTTGAAAGGGGTTATTACTTCTTGATTTTGAATACTTTATTTGACCAAGAGATACCAATTTTTCAACTGTAATGGGGAACTTCCAATTCATAGAACTTCTTTGAGGCATAAGTGCCACAAGAGCTCTTGATCTATATAAATTTTCACCGTCAATTTTTATTTCGCCTTTATCTGGAGTATTTTGTCCTTGCAATATTCTCAAAAGAGTTGATTTACCAGCGCCGTTTGGGCCAACTAACGCTGTTAAAGTTCCAGGTTTAATCTCAAACGATACCTTATTTAAAGCTGGCTTACTTTTTTTTGTGTATGCAAAGGTTAAATTTTCTGCGACTAAAGTAGCCATTAATTAATCTTTTTAAAAAGTCACTTCACAAGCTTACCAATAATACAAATTGCGTATTATTTTCATAACATTTGATACCTTTGCTTGTCAGAAATAATGAAAATGATTATCATTTTTAAGTGTTTAATTATTTTTCATGTCAATTTTTAAAAGACTTTTAACAAATAGAACAGGTTCGAGTAAGTCAATTATTAAAAATTCCGTAATCGCTGGAACGATAATATTTTCTGGTTTTGGGCAGGATGTTATGGCTAAAGGAAAATCATACGTAGCAGTAGAACCACTAGTTTGTGATTTAGTTAAATCAATTGTATTACCATCTGACGTAGTTACATGCTTAGTAGATAGAAAACAAGATGTTCATGACTTAAAGATCAATCCAAGGCAAGCTCAATTACTAAATAGCGCAGACAAAATATTTACTCTTGGTAAAGAAATGACTCCAAGTATGAGAAATTGGGAAAATAAAAAGAATACTGTTGTAGTAGGTGTTAGTGCAATAGACGTAGATGATCATTCTGATCATGGAGGTCATGATGATCACTCAGACCACGGTGGACATGACGATCATGCTGAACATTCAGCTAAGGTAGATGACCACTCTGATCATGGAGGTCACGACGATCACTCAGATCATGGTGGACATGATGATCACGCTGAGGGTGCTTTCGAATGGGCAGGCAAATTCCAACTTTCTAAGGGTTCTTACAAATGGTCATTTGAAAAAGTCGATGGAGAATATGCAGATCCTGCAATGAAAATGGTGATTCTCAAATCTAATGACATAGAAGGGTCTGAAGATTTAGCTAAAGAACTATTAGGATCTAAAGACTCAATAAGCAGAAAAAATGATGGTACTTTGATAGCCAGTAATAAAGCTTTTATTCTTAACTTTGATCAAAGAAAAGAAAGTACTGTTTTTAACGTGGATATCAAAGAAGATGGTCAATATATATTTTTTACTGAACACATGCCTTTTGAGTTTGAAGCAACTCAACACTTTTTTAAAGACGTTTCAAATAGTGATGTAGAACCAATAGCACAAGTACCAGACGAAGGAGAGGGGCATCATCATCATGACCATGGAGGACTAGATCCTCATGTTTGGCATGATCCACATAACATCATAAAAATGGGAGATCTTATAAGCAAAAGTTTAAAGAAAGATATTTCAGTTTTTAATAGAGGTGACAGAAAACTAATTAATGAAAGATTCGAAAAAGCTGATTCTCTTCTAGAAGGCTTAGATAATTGGATCGTCGAACAAGTAAGCTCTATTCCTGAGGAAAACAGAATAATTGTCTCTAAACACAAAGCAATGGGATACTACGGGGATGCATTTGGTTTTGAAACCATTAGTTTACTTGACTTTCTTGGAGACTCCTCAAGCTTAAGGCCAGACAACATAAGTTCTACTCTAAAAATGTTAGATGAAGAGAATGTTCAGGCAATATTTCCTGAACAAATTCCAGCATCTAAGTTATTAAGGAACTTAAGTAGACAAAGTTCAGTTCCTTTAGCTTCTAATCAAATATTCGTTGATGGATTGATGATGGATGGTAATACGGTTTCAGTAGCCCTTCACAACACTTGTACAATTGTTGATTCATTAGGTGGAAGCTGTGATAAAGAATCTGGCTCCAATCTTGAGTCTGAATGGTACAAACTTTCAAATTAAATTTTTCTAATAAAACGGTTATCATTTCTTATTATTACTATTATTAGACTATTGTTTATTTAGTAAAAATCAGTAAATGAGCATCAAAGATAAAGTTCCCGTTACTATTCTCACTGGATTTTTAGGTTCAGGGAAGACTACTTTGCTTAATAGAATATTAAGTGAAGAGCACGGGAAAAGAATAGCCGTAATTGAGAATGAATACGGTGAAGTAGGTATAGATCAAGGGCTCGTAATTAATGCCGATGAAGAAGTGTTTGAGATGTCAAATGGTTGCATTTGTTGTACTGTTCGCGGTGATTTAATAAGAGTCCTTGGCAACCTTATGAAAAGAAGAGATAAGTTTGACTATGTTTTAGTAGAAACGACAGGACTAGCAGATCCAGGCCCAGTTGCTCAGACTTTTTTCATGGATGAAGAGATTAGTTCTGAATTTACTCTTGATGGAATTGTAACTTTAGTTGATGCTGCACATATCGATCAGCAACTAGGAAGGAGTGATGAAAGTTCAGAACAAGTTGCATTTGCAGATGTTCTTGTCCTTAACAAAACTGATTTAGTCTCTGATGATGCACTAAATATTCTTGAATCGAGGTTGAGAGATATGAACCGAATGACTCGAATTATTCGAGCCGAGAATGCCAAAGTACCAATTGAAACAGTCTTAAATCTAAGTGCATTTGATCTTGATCAGATCCTTAAACGCAGACCAACATTCCTTGAACCAGAATATCCTTTTGAATGGACAGGTGTTTACGATCTTGATGCAGGTAAATATGAATTAATGCTGGAAGAAGGACCAGATCCAGAAATGTCCCTAGTAGCTCTCGTAAACCAAGGTGAGAGTGAGGAGGAACTTAAAGATGGGGCTGAATCCTCCGTAAGACTTTATGCAGAAAAAGCTTATACTTTAGAACCTGGAAATACTATCCCATATGGAGAACATATAAATCTCAAATTAGATGATAAAGGGAATAAATCCTTCATCCTGAACATAGAAAAACCAACCAAAATAGGTTTGTTTACACAGCACACTGCTGAAGAATTCAATATGAAAGTCATTAAAAGTGAGGAAAATAAAGAGATTCCATTTAATACTGAAAGGTTTTGGCAAGCAGAGCATGAACATGATGATGAAGTAGGCTCAATTGCTATAGAGCGTTTTGGAGATGTTGATCCAGAAAAACTAAATACTTGGATGGGAAGGCTTCTCTCAGAAAAAGGAGTGGACATATTCAGAACTAAAGGTTTCATAAGTTACTCAGGGAACCCAAGGCGAATAGTTTTCCAAGGAGTACACATGTTATTTACTGCACAACCTGACAACGAATGGGGCAACGAACCTCGTAGAAATCAACTTGTTTTTATCGGTAGAAATCTAAATGAGAAAGAGATGCAAGAAGGCTTTGATAAATGCCTGATATAGAACCATTTAGCCCAAGAGGCATGTTCCACGATGGATGGACAGCTGAAGTTAACGATTACGCCATTGCATGTGGCTGGGCTCTTAAAGGTAAACAATTTATTGTTGGCGACGTGGCAGGAGGTCTTTTTGCATTCGAAGGAGATACTGGAAAAATTATTTGGAAAAAAGAAAATATACATTCTGGTGGTCTATTGGCAATGGCCATTCATCCAGAAGGTGAAATTTTTGCAACATCAGGTCAGGATGGAAATGTTCAAATTTGGAATTGCCACGAAGGTAAATTATTTAAAAAACTCGATCTCGGTAGGGGTTGGATAGAACACCTCAAGTGGTCTAATGACGGTTTATTTCTAGCTATAGCTTCCTCAAAAAAAGTATATGTTTTTAATGAAATTGGTGAAGAGAAATGGATTTCTGAAGACCATCCAAGCACGGTAAGTGCAATAACATGGTCAAATAAAAATGAGCTGGCAACTGCTTGCTACGGAAGAGTGGCATTCTTTGACATACTTAATAATAAAACGAATCAAAAACTCGAGTGGCAAGGATCTTTAGTCTCAATGGAATTAAGCCCTGATGGAGATATAGTGGCCTGCGGGAGTCAAGATAATTCAGTTCATTTTTGGAGAAGATCAACCGGAATGGATGCAGAAATGACAGGATATCCCGGAAAACCAAGTCACCTTTCTTTTGATGACAGCGGAAAATTACTAGCAACTAGTGGCAGTGAAAGAATTACGGTATGGAGTTTCATAGGAAATGGTCCAGAAGGGACAATGCCAGGAGAGCTTTGTCACCATACAGAACCTATTTCGAGCCTAGCTTTTTCAAATAAAGGTATGCTTGTAGCCTCAGGATCTAGGGATGGTTCTGTTGTTGCAAGTTTCCTCAAAAATGACGGCAATGGAGATCCTGTTGGAGCTGCATTCGCAGGAGATTTAGTAGGGGCAATATCTTGGAGACCTGATGATTGTGCACTTGCAGCAGTCAATGCAAAAGGTGTTGTAAATGTATGGAAATTTAAAGTTCGTACTAACCTTTTTTCAAAGGGATTTAAGTAAAAAGTAGAAATTTTTTAATTACCAATAGTTAGCTTTTAAATGTCTTTCTATACAAATGACCTCACAGTCATTATCTATCCCTTTTGGGTGAATATCGCAATATGAGAGACATTGAAAATATTCATCTATGGGATTTGATTTATCAGTTTTACTAAATTCTTTTGAATCATTCATAAAAGATTTCCTCAATTATTTAAAATTAAGATAGGCGAATTAAATATCAAAAGAAATAAGCAAAACTTACTAAAAATATCTCAAAAAAATTAGCACGATTGATTACTACTCTCGGACATTTTTAATTAAAAAGCAATGCGTATAAAAACGGATTGTCTTTAGATAAATATTTTCCTAATTTTATATTGTTGAGTTCTAGGAGGTCTTTCAAAATGATCGATAGCCTGCCTGAAATTTCGGAATAAACCGAACTAATTTAATTAACTGCTCCAATTATTTTTTATTAATGTCTAAGCTTCCTTCTTCCGCATCGTTTAGGTGCCCTTTAAGAAACAAGCTTAATTCTAGAGTTTCTGCCCCAGTTAAAGACAATTAGTTAATTTTGGTGAGCATTAGCTTAATAGAAGTTAGCAACAAGGATCCATGATTTAGGTTCATTTTTAACTTCAGTAAAAAATATAAGTAAGAGATAAAGGAGGGGTTTTTTAAGCCCTCCTTTTTTAATAAGGTGACTTTCTTCCAGTTTTATAGATAATGATTAAAACAATAAAATTTAAAAATGGTTCGATATTATTGCCCATTTTGCAACCCTAAATATCAATTTCAAAAACAATCCTCAAAAGGTACTTTGATTTGTGGCTTGTGCGGAGAGGATCTTATAAAAAAACCATTTATTAGGTTGAACCAGATAATTGCTTTGGTTGCTGCCTCATCATTACTTCTACCTTTAATATATACTTTTATTTTTTTAATTAAAAACCAAATAAATCCTCCTAATAAAAATTATCAAGCAAATAGTACTTTAAAGATAATTATCAAAGAAGCAATTTCATAAAATAATTTAAAAAATCTCGATAGGTTAACCTCTACAAAGTGATTTGTTTAAACAAGAATTTTTACTCTCAATATTTATTTGATCATCGATATTTTTTAATTTGTTTTTATTATTTATTACTTTAACTTTTTGCCCACAATGTTCTTTGCAACCACCATTAAATAAATTATGTGCATACAAATTGGAAATATTTGTAAGTAGTAATAGAAAAATTATTTTATAAAATTGATAAAAATAAGACTTCATTTTAAATATCATTTATCCATAATTAGTAAATAAATAATATCAGTTAATTCCAAGGAGTGTTTATAAGGCCCCAGATATCGAAGAAGAAAAATAAAACTGCAATAACAACAAGATCCCATGCTCTTTCCCTAAAAGCCCAAGGCGCAATGAAAACTTCCCCAAGTCCGTGAAGTGCCGCCCCTACGGGTAAATGATCAAGGACCAGCAAACTGTGAGAGAGGATAAAAAGAAAGCTTGCGAAATATCTAAAAAAAACAAATTGCCAATTACTAGAACTCATACCTTTTAGATTTTTAAGAAATATACTTCAATGATCAAAATAATGATATAGATCGAGTCGAGAGATATTATTTTTGGTAGCCATAAATACGAATAAAGATATAAAGCTAAAGTAAAAATTACTAAACAATGAAATATATGTTTTCAAGTTATCAGCCTAAAAATAGTTTTGATGAATATTTTAAAGATAATGTTAACTCTGCTAGAGAAATATTGATTCCACTTCTTTCCTCATTAGATAATATGGGACTTGAAGAATTAAACAGGAATCATTCTGCCGCAAAAAAATTATTACTAAGACATGGTGCAACTTTTAGATTAAACGATACTGGTTTAAAAGGTACCGAGAGAATATTACCTTTTGATCCACTTCCTAGAATAATTAGTAAAGATGATTGGGTAAAGTTAGAAAAAGGACTAAAACAAAGGCTTGAGGCAATTGATTTATTCCTAGATGATATTTATAATTCTCAAAAAATAATTAATGATGGAATCATTCCAAGGGAATTAATAGAGAGTTCAGAAGGTTGGAGACCTCAGATGATAGGTTTCAAACCTCCACTAAATAAATGGTGTCAAATTTCAGGACTTGATTTAATAAGGGACAGAAGCGGAGATTGGCATGTTTTAGAAGATAATTTAAGGTGCCCTTCTGGGGTTGCTTATTTTTTAGAAAATAGATTAGTTATGAAAAATATTTTTCCTAATCTTTTCTCTGGCAGAATAGTAAAACCGATCGATGAATATCCATCATATCTTTTAAAAACTCTTCAAGAACTTGCAGTTTGGACAGATACTCCCAAGATAGTTTTACTCACTCCTGGAATTTTTAATAGTGCTTATTTTGAACATAGTTATTTAGCTCAAGAAATGGGCATCCAACTAGTACAGGGTCATGACTTAGTTTGTAATGATGATTATGTATATTTAAAAACCACCTCTGGATTAAAAAGAGTAGATGTCATTTACAGACGAATTGATGATGATTTCTTAGATCCTCTTAATTTCAGAAAAGATTCTTGCCTTGGTGTTAGCGGATTACTTGATGTTTTTAAGGCAGGTCATGTTGCTTTAGCAAATGCACCTGGGACTGGAATAGCAGATGACAAAATGATTTATTCTTTTGTTCCAAAAATGATTAAATATTATCTTGATGAAGAAATTATTATTAAAAATGTAGAAACGTATATTTGTCATTATCAAAAGGATCGAGAATATGTTCTAGAAAATTTATCAAAACTTGTTGTCAAGTCTGTCGCAGAAGCTGGGGGGTATGGAATGTTAATTGGCCCTCACTCAACAACGAGTGAGATAGAAGAATTCGCTAATAAAATTAAAAATAATCCTAGAAATTTCATAGCACAACCAACATTAGAATTATCTACTGTGCCATCGTTATGTGAAGGAGAACTATATCCATGTCATGTTGATTTAAGACCATATATCTTGAGAGGAAAAGATTCATGGGTTAGCCCAGGCGGGCTTACGCGGGTAGCATTAAAAAAAGGATCATTAGTCGTTAATTCTTCTCAAGGTGGAGGATGCAAAGATACATGGGTTGTAGGTAAATAATATGCTTTTAAGTCGTGTAGCAGAATCTCTTTATTGGATTAATCGTTATTTAGAACGTGTAGAAAACATATCTCGTTTCGTGGAAGTAAGTGAAGCAATGTCATTAGATTGTCCGCCAGGAAGTGCAGAACCTTGGCTCCCCTTAATTGATGCTTCAAGTGATAGAGAATCTTTTGATAAAAGATTCCCAGAGAAAAAACCTGATGACGTTATTAATTTTTTAATAAGAGATCGTTTAAACCCAAATAGTATAATTTCTTGCATTCAAATGGCAAGAGAAAATGCACGACAAATAAGAGATGTCTTGACCACCGAAATGTGGGAACAGATAAATATTTTATATTGGAATTTGCAAGAAGGAGAGGCAATATGGAATAAACCAAGACAAGAACAATTAAGTGAGATAAGGAGGGAATGTCAGCTTTTTTATGGAATTACAGATGCGACTCTAAGCAAAGACCTCGCCTGGAGATTTAGCATTCTTGGAAGATTAATAGAAAGAGCTGACAAAACATCAAGAATTTTAGATGTTAAATACTATTTACTTCTGCCCAGCTTAGATGAGCTTGGAGGAGTTCTTGATGAGCTGCAATGGATTGCACTTTTACGCTCAGCTGGAGCTTATCAAATGTTTAGGAAAGCAGTGCAAAATTCTATAAAGCCTAATTCAGTTGCGAGATTTCTTTTACTTGATCCAATTTTTCCGAGATCAGTAAGATACTGTCTTGATGGGATAAGTAATACACTTAAAACGATAGATACCTCACCATCTACTGAAAATCCTTCAGAATTAGAATGCATGAGAGGTTTGCTTAAAGCAAAGTGGAGTTATATCAGAATTGAAGATATAATTAATGATGGTTTACATGAGGCAATCGATTCATTGCAAATGGATTTAAATAAATTAAATGATCTCATTCAAGAAAAATATTTTATTAATTAATAAGTTTATTAATGAGAATTAAATACATTCACAAACTTGAATATAAATACGAAGACCCTGTTCAATTAGGCGAGCATAGATTATGTATAAAGCCAAGGTCAAATGGCTTCCAAAAACTAAAGAATTTTGAATTAAAAATAACCCCAGAACCAGAAATTATTTATCCATTACTTGCTGCTAGCGGAGAAGAGATTAATAGAATCAGATTCAATGGATTAACAGATAATTTAATTATTGAATCAATCAGCGAAGTTGAAACTATAAAACATCCAAACATTATTGATGGAGTTAAAAATAGAGATTTAACGTTACCTTTTTGTAGAAGCATTATTAACAGAGATTTACAGGGAGCATTAGAGGGATGGATGCCAAATGGACAACACGATCCCTCTGCCGTAGAACTTGCCCAAGAAGCCTTAGCAGGAAGCATTAACAACGCATTATCATTTACCTACCAACTTATAGAGATTATTCAAGATCGAGTTAAATATACCAAAAGACATACTGGTCCAGCATGGCCGGCTAGCAGAACACTTAGAGAACGTATAGGTTCATGCAGAGATTTAGCAATGCTGATGGTTGAATCATGCAGGTCTATAGGTATCCCAAGTAGGTTTGTAAGTGGTTATCATTTTGAAGATCCGTTACCCACTGAGTTGGATTTACACGCTTGGGCTGAATTATATATTCCAGGTGCTGGTTGGAGAGGTTTTGATCCAAGCGGAAAAGGATTAATAGATGATAGATATTTAACATTGGTATCTTCTTCAAAATCAAATTTAACCTCTGTAATTACAGGAAACTTTATAGGAAAAAATAATTTAGAAAATACTTTATCCTGGGAAATCAAACCTCTTGAAATTAAATAAACACTAAATTTTTTATATTTTAAAAAAAATGATAATTTAAATAATAATATGTTTCTTTTTTAGTGTTAATTGATACGTTCTTAGATATATATATCTGTTTTCATTTGTTTAATCTTTAAAGAAAATTGAACTCAAGTTTAGAAATTCCAGTTATCAAATCAAATAAATCAAAAATGTTTGAATTGATAAGTTATGAAAAATTTCGCGATACAAAAGATGTCAGATTTTTTGACATTAGTGTTAATGAATCAAATTATAGAGATCTAGTTATTCACAGTGGTCCTGCGGTTAGTCCTCCAAATGATGAAGATTTTAATAATTGGCAATTTTACATACATCACAATCAAGAAGATAATCTTTTAGCTATCTCTGGAGGCAGAACATTTTTTCTTGTCAATTTTGGTTGGGATTATCCTTTTTATAAAGTTAGATTAGAGTCTTGCGGATATATTTTAAGGATACCTAGAGGAACTTTTCATAGATCGGTATCTGACGAAAACGGTTCGATAGTTTTAAATCAAGCCATTAGAGATGAAGGCGGTACAGTTGAATCTGAATTCAAGGTAACGAATAGCAAAGATAATAAAAAACTTTTAGATTGTATTACTAATCTAGAACCTAGATTTAAAATTTATAGTGTTAAATAATCTTAAAAAGGTGTTCCAAATTTATATATCAATTTTAAAAATTATCTAATTGTTATAAAATAACAATATTCAAATTATTTAGTATGAAATCTTTTAAGTTCATAAGATATTTTTTATGCATAACTCTTTCTTTCCTAGTTTTATCCTCTCCAGTTTTTGCTGGAGCAAATGTAGCTGTTAAAGGCGAGGGAGATGAAGTTCCAAGTTATGTAAGATCTAATATTACAGGATTTGATTTCCATGGAGAGGATCTTCATTTGTCTTCTATAGCTGGAGCAGTTGCAAGAGACGCAGATTTTAGTGACGTTGATTTACATGGGACAACCTTAACCCTATCTGATTTAAAAGGTTCTAACTTAAATGGAATCGACCTGACCGACACTCTTTCTGATCGAGTTAATTTCCAAAAAACAGATCTTAGAAATGCTATTTTAATAAATATGATCGCATCAGGTAGCAGTTTTGCAGGAGCTCAAATAGAAGGAGCAGATTTTTCTTATGCTATTCTTGACAGCGAAGATCAAAGAAATCTTTGTGAAATTGCTGATGGGATCAATCCAACAACTGGCGTTTCAACAAGAGAAAGTCTTGAGTGTAGTTAGAACATAAATTATAAGTAAACTTTTTTTCCATTATTAAATTTATAAATCCTTTGTTCCTGATCTTGAAATATCATCTCACCATTTAATTTGGATTTCTTGAATTTTGAAAGTCTTGCTCTGTGTATATTGGATTTTCTATTAACATTTTCTTCATTGTCATAAATTCCAATATAAATATTTATATTAGGATTTGAAAAGGTTTTTTCTTCCTCCCTTAAAAAAATTCTTTCAATATTTGTTTGTGTGCTCTGCAGTTTATTTTTAAATTTGTCTAATTTTAAGTTCTTTGGGTTTTTAGATTTTATTTTTTTGTAGCCCAAAAAAATAAATCCCAGAATCAGAAAAAATACAACTATTTTCATTACCTATTTAATTTTTATTTGTATATCTACGCCCAAGTTACTTTTAGTAGTTAATATTTCTTTTTTTAAGATTCCATAAGAAAAGATTCTGGATAAAGTTTTCAAAGATTTAAAAACTAAAAAAACTGTAAATAAAAAGAAAACAATAATGTTTTCTACAAGAATATTTTTATTTTTATTTTTATTTTCTAGGTTGCTCATATAAGTGTTGATTCAACTATTTATAATCATTATTTGCATATGGGCCAAAAAATTCATTAGCATCTCTTCCCAACATTTTAGCAAGATTTAAACTTTTATCTATACACCATTTAGATGCCATACCAAAAAGAATGCCAGCAGCAAAAGAATCGCCACATCCATAAGAATCAACCTTACATTTTTTGTTTTTAAGAGCCTTATATCTTCCTCCAGGAAATATTATGCCTCCCTTCTCTCCCTCGGTTTTAATAATATATTTGGGTTTTAACGATAATTCAGAAAAAGAAAAAGCTTCACCAGGATCAAGATTACTGCCTATTAATCCATCTAGAAGAACATTTGATTTATTAATTGTATTTAATCCCACCCTAGGTGTTGTACACAGTGTTGAAGCTGATCTAGCCATTTTAAAAATCTCTGAATCAGATGCAGTAATAAAAATTCCGTCCATTTTTTTTAAAATGTTCCATTCTAACTTGTCTTTATGAGTTGGAGCTAACCTTTCTCCAATAACTGTTATTGCTCTTTCACCTTGAGAGTCAATCAAACTAAACCCTCTTCTAGTTGGTTTGTCACGCCAAGCTACATGCAACTTAATGCCCATATTTGAGAGAATCTTGAAACACTTATCCCCATAATCATCATTACCTAATGACGTAAAAAAATGAATTGGGTTTAAAGTTAAATCAGAAAGTGTTTTCGCGATTATAGAGCCACCACCAGCTGGATAATCAAGGGACTTTTCAGAATGAGAAATTATTCCCGGTTTTGGTAATTTATCGACCTTTAAGAAATTTATCCACTCAACATGACCAACCACAGCAAAATTTAAATTTCCTTTTTTAAATTTATAGACTTCACCTTTATTATTCTTTTCAACAACCATAAGCTTTTAAATACTATTATTAAAAGAAATATTTTTACAAGTGAATTCATTTAACATTCTAAAAGATAATAAACAGATACTATCTTATCTTTACCTTTTTCTATCAATTTTGGGTGCTGTCCTGCCAATGATGGCAAATTTCGAATTTGCTAGGGAATATGGAAACAGCTTTGATATAAATAACTTCATTTCTTTAGCGAATGCAAACCCTGCAGCTCAGTCAATTTCTAGAGACTTATTAGTAGGTGCAAGCGCTATTTTTATATGGATAGTAAATGAATCAAAAAAACTAAATATGAAGAACATGTGGATTGTATATATTGGAACTTTTCTGATAGCCTTCGCATTCTCTGCACCTTTTTTCTTATTTCTAAGACAGAGAAGAATTATTGAATTAGAAAAGATCAATTAAAATAATCTCTTAAATAGAATTACAAACACAATAAGGCAACAACATGAAATTGAAAGCCAGATTATTGAAGCATAACCAAATAGATCTAATATGCGTCCAGAAATAAATGGTCCAAAAAAATAACCCATAGCGAAACATTGTGATAGTAGAGCAAGTGCAAAACCTTTTTTATTTGAAGGAGCTATTCTGAAAACGACATCTGTTGATGTTGGAAGAAATGAAGCAGTACCTAAACTTACTAAAATCAATGAGATAAAAATTAAATAAAAAGCTGTGATATCTAAATAACTAGAAATAAATAATAAAAATGAAGCAAAAGAGAAATTTATCAAACTAAATTTCAACCCAAATAATCGTCCTTTTTTTGATATCCAAGATCCTATAGGCCATTGTAAAAACAACAATAAAATTAACTGAATAGAAATTATAAGACTAATAATTTCTTTGCTTAATGCATTGCGATATACTCCACCTTTAACGAGATCCAGAGGCAAAGTTACTTGAATAAGAGCTAAAGAGGTAGTTATCAATAAAATGGATAAGATTATTATTGTTGAATTTTTATTCCATTTCAATTGTCCCTGATTAATTGGATCTACAAATTTTTTTTGGAAATTTTCTAAGTTTCTTTTAATAGAAGAACTATTTCCAGATATTAAATATGTGATAACTAACATGCAAAATATATCATTAATAAAAATTGATTTAGAATACAAAAAATTTGTCATATATCCCCCTAACAATACCCCTAGAAATATTCCTAAAGCCTCCGAACTTCTTACAAGAGCATAGGCTTTGCGTGTTTCGATAGGATGGCAAAAATAGGGTACCCCAAACTCGGCAGCAGGCCAATATATTCCTGCAGCAGCCCCAACAAGTGATTGTCCAATTATGTATAAAAAAGTATCTCTTGAAAAAATGAGGCATAAACTAGCGGCAATACTTATTATTGAAGAAGTAATTATTGGAAATTGTATTTTCCCTGTTTTATTAAGATAAGTACCTGTAAAGAGTCTTGTTAGGGTTCCAATTATTGCTGAGATGGTAAATCCCAAGCCAATATCTGTTGCCGATAATCCTAGGTTATTAAAAATAAGTGATGTTAAATAAATAACACCTCCTGCTCCAAATGCAGCGAAAAATCTTATCTTGGTTATTAACCTCAAATGATATGGAAATTGAATCCACCAATTTTTGCTAATTTGTAAACTATTTGGACTAATCACTAGTGAAATACATTTTTATAATTTTTTTTAGTTTTTGTGGTTTATTTTTTAATAATGGTTTAAAAGCTGCTGAAAAGATAAATATTAAGTTTGAAGAGATGGAAATCCCTCTTACTATAGAACAATTATCAAAATTAGAAAAATACAAAGATGATTCAACAGAATTTATAGATTGGTTAAAGAAAAATGAATTCATAAGAGTTTTTGAATTATCAAAATTTTTAGAATTTCCAGTTTTCAAAGAAGAGGGATTAAATAGAGAAATATTAAGAAGTTGGATAGGGCGTAAAATCCTTACAGAATTAAGCAAAAGCATCAAAGTTCCAAATGACAATAATGGAACAGAAATTTATAACACCATAGAAAATTTATTAGATCAAAAAAAAGAAATTTCAACTTTAGACATCATAAAGGCATTACCATCAAAAGAAATTTCACTAGATATTGATAATTTAATTTTAATAATTTCATCTTGGAAAAATGAATTATCAATGCAACAAGAACTGTTGTCCAAATTAAATAAACTTGAAATAACGAAACAAAATGTCTTTAAAAATAATGAAAAAAAATCAACTAAAGATCTAATAAAAATTGATAAAAAAATTTATGCTTCTCACCGAGTGAAACCTTTTGAAATTGAAATATGGAAAAGCAATAAAACAAATGATGATAAAGAATTGATAATTTTTATGCCAGGACTTGGAGGCGAAATTAATAATTTCAAATGGATAGGTAACGAATTGGCTAGCAGAGGTTGGCCAATATTATTCATAGATCATAGAGGGAGTAATTTAGAATCATTCTTAGAAGTACTTGAAGGTAAGGAAACAATACCTGGAAGTGCAGACTTTTTCTTATATAGAATTAAAGATTTAAATGCTGTATTGAAAGCTCATGAAAATGGAGAATTTGGTTTACAAAATAATTCTTATATTTTAATGGGGCATTCACTTGGTGCTTTAATAGCACTTTTATATGAAGGCAATAAACCTACTGATCAACTAGAGGAAAAATGTGATTTGGCATTAAAAGACTTTGCGGTAACAAATTTATCAAAATTACTGCAATGTCAGTTGAGTGAAATACCATTCCCTAAGAAAAATAACACTAATAAGGCCAGTGCGATAATAGGTTTTAATTCATTTGGAAGTTTAGTATGGCCAAAAGAAAATAGTACAGGCATTAAAACACCAACTCTTCTAATAGGTGGTACTTATGACCTTATTACACCGTTAATCAATGAACAATTTAGAGTTTTTTCTGCTTTAAATAATCCATCAAATAGATTTCTAATTATTGAAGGAGCAAGTCATTTCTCTCCAATAAGAATAAATAAAAGCTATGAAGAAAATAATGACGTATTCAAAATAAATGAATCTTTTATTGGTTCAGAACCAATATTAGTACAAGATTTATCTACTAAATTTATAGTTGAATTTTTAAAAAATATTAAAGACCAAAAAATCCCTAAAGTAGTAAAAAACCAAAGAGATTTGGGACTTGATTTCCATCTTTTAGATCTTGAGACGATAAAAGAAATTTCCGAAAATTAGTACTCTATTCGTGGATCTAAATATGCGATTAAAATATCAACGAAGAGATTTAAAGAAACTATAAGCATAGATGTAAAAATTACAATTCCTTGAACCAAGGTATAGTCTCTTTGAGAAATAGCTTCATGTAATCTTAAAGCTATACCTGGCCATGAAAAAGTCACCTCGAATAATAGAGCACCTCCTGCCAATGAGGCCATAGTCAAGCCTGAAATAGTGACAATTGGCAATAGAGCATTAGGCAATGCATGGTTTAAAAATATTTTTTTCCTTGATATTCCTCTGCATATAGCAGCATTTACATAATCACTTTTTAAAGTCTTATCCAAATTTACTCTTAATGAGCGGCTAAATATACCGCTTAATAAAAAGCCCAGGGTAATAGAAGGAAGTGCAAGATGATAAAGAGTATCTTTCAAGGCAATAATATTATTTGAAAGAATACTATCTAAAACTAGAAAACCTGTAATTTGAGGTTGTTGCTGAAATATTGGAAATCTCCCTCCAATTGGGGAAATATTAAAAAATACAGAAAATAATAATTGCGCTAACATTGCACCCCAAAAGGGAGGGATCGCATATGTAGCAATTCCTAATATTCTCGCAATATAATCAGTCTTTTTCCCTCTATTTCTTAAGCCAAGTAATCCCAAAGGAAATCCTATTAGTGTGGCACTTAATATTGAAAAGAATCCTAGCTCAAGACTTGCAGGCAATGACTTAATAATAATATTAAGGACTGGCTCTTGGGTACTAAGAGATTGGCCAAAATCTAAGTGCAATATATTTTTAATATATGAAAAATATTGATTTATTAAAGGTTCATTTAGACCCAACTTATTTCTTAGAAATTCCCTAGAAACCTCATCTGCACCAGATCCAAGAATGGCATCGACAGGATCGCCAGGAGCAACTCTTAATAAAATAAAAACTAATGAAGAAATTATCCATAACATTATAGGTATTAATGAAATTTTTAATAAGGAATAATTTATTAGTTTATTTAAATTTCTACTCATTAATTAACTCAAGATCACTCAATGAAATTATTCCTGCACCATTAAAAATAGGTTTTGATATTTTATTTTGTGACCAAGCTTTTTGAGAGGATATCCAAATAGGAATATAAGGTATTGAACTTGCTGCTATTTTTTCAATTTCAACAAGTTTTTCTAATCTTTTAATTCCACTTATTTTTTCACTCTCAAGAAATAAACTTTCCACTTTATTAGATCCCCAAAAACTACCGCTGTAAACTGATTCTCCTTTTTTACATATGCCATCAACTATTTCATTACAACTTAAAAGAGGGGTGAGATAGGCCTCCGGATCTGAATAAGCCCCAGTCCAATCGAGAAGAACTGCCGTATAAATTCCTAAACTTAGATTCTTATAAACTGTTGTAGATTCAACCCCATTGAGTTCAATATCAATACAATCTTTCAAAGAACTTTTAATTTCTTCTTGCCATGTCAGAGCAATAAGCTTGTCAGCTGGTACATTCGATCTATAAGTAAGGGGTATTTTTAGAATGTTTCCATTGCAATAATTTTCTTTTTGCAATAACCTTCTCGCTTCTAAATAATCATATTTAGGCCACAGTTCTTGATTATCTTTTTTTAATATCGGAGGAATAATTGATCTAGATGGCTTCCTTAATCCATAACTTACTTTCTCACTAATCAATTTTCTGTTAAGACTTTTTGCCAAAGCAAGTCTTAAATTAAGATTACTTAAGGGATAAGAACTTGTTTTAAGGCTTATAAAACTTAATTCAGTAAAGGGGCTATTACCTTCATTAAACTGCTTATTTTTGCTTAAATTATTTAAACTTTTTCTCTGACTATCATCAATTGAATTTGATAAAAGCACGTCAATTTGTTTACTTTTTAAAGCCCCAAAAAGAGAGGATGAATTTGAATATCCCACAAAATTAACACCATTATTCAAGGGCTTTTCACCCCAATAATTCAAATATGGATCAATTGATTGAACTTCATTAGAAAAACTGGTTAGCACATACTTGCCAGTACCAACGAATTTTTCATTTAGAAACTTATCAGAATATTGTTTATAAAATTTAGGAGATATTGGAGTTAAATTTACTGATGTGAGTAAACCATTTAAAGAACTTGATGGTTTATTCAAATTTATTATGACTGAATATTCACTTGGCGTTTCTATTGATTTAATCTTATTTCCTAAAATATAGTTCATCGTTCCAATTCTTTTGAATCTATCAAAAGTAAACTTCATAGCATTTGAGTTGAATGCAGTTCCATCGTGAAAAAAAACATTCTTTCTTAAATTGATAGTTATTTGAAGTCTATCCTTTGATATAACTGGCATCCCTGAGGCCAATTCAGGGATTAATTCTCCATCAGAATTTAATTCATATAATGTGTCGCCAAGAGAACTGATTAATTGAATTGCTTTAAGAGTATTTGCTCTAGCTGGATCTAAAGATTCAATTTTTCCAGCACTTGCTACTATGATTTTTTTAGATATTCTTTTTGAGCCGCAAGAATTCTGTAAAAAAGAAATTAAAATAATAAGTATTGATAAAACAACTTTTTTTTTCATATTTCATAATTACTTAATTTTTCTGAATAATTATTTGAGCAGAAAATTTGTAAGGTTATTTGACTTATTTCTAAAGCAAATGTTTTTTTAGAATTAAAAGCAAAAGGCCACTCTCTCACCCAACAAATTTCTTTACCTATATTTAAACCAATTACTTGAAAAGTCTTATTGCTATTCTTAATTTTTACACAAGCACCTTTATAAAGGTTTTCAGAAAAAATTAAATTATTATTTTCATTATTATTACCTATTAGTTTTGAATGAATCATTAAGGTGCTAAAACCAAACACTTACTTTCTTCGGTTTACCAAGCTATAAAGAAATTTGCAAACTATATTTTTAAATACAACTTAATTGACTTGCAATAATTTTGACTTCATTTAGCGAATTTATTTCATCTTTCGATCTCTCAAAATCTCCATTATTCACCTCATGAGTAATAACGACAATTTCAGCCTTATCCTCACTAGCATCAAGTTGAACAATTGATTCGATTGATACATTATTCTTTCCAAAAATGTCTCCAATCTTTCCTATGACACCTGGACTATCAAGGCAAATAATTCTAAGGTAATTTTTTTTATTTATTTGTGAAGAACCTATGATATGACAGTTTCTCCAGAAATCAAATGATAATAATGGATCAATTGAATTATTATTTTTTTCTGAGGCAGCATGCAGATTTAATATATCTGATACTACTGATGCAGCAGTTGGACCACTCCCTGCACCAGGACCATACAACATTATTTCTCCAAGAGGATCGGCCTCTATCAATAATGCATTATAAACTCCCATAACTGTAGCTAATGGATGAGATTTTGGAATCAAGGAAGGTCCTACCCAAATATTCAGTGCAAGTGAATCATTACTATTAATTTGCTGTCTTTCTGAAAGAGCCAAAAGTTTTATTTCAAATCCTAATTTATTGGCATATTCTATATCCTTTAGATTAATGTTACTAATGCCCTCTGAATGTATTTCATCTCTTTTGATTTTCCCTCCAAATGCGAGTTCACTAAGAATAGAAATCTTATCAGCAGCGTCATGCCCTTCAACATCTGCCGTTGGATCTAGTTCTGCATACCCAAGGCTTTGAGCCAATTTTAATGTTTCCTTATAATCAGCTTTTTCGTTAGCCATCTTAGAAAGAATAAAATTTGTTGTGCCATTTATTATCCCAACCATTTTTTTTATGCTGTTACTTTTTAATGATCTTTTTAATGGTTCAATTATTGGAATCCCTCCGCAGACTGCTGCCTCTGACAATATATAAACCCCTTCTTTAGAAGCAGTTTTGTATATTTCTTCTCCATATCTTGCAATTACTGCTTTATTTGCCGTAACAACAGATTTACTTGATTTTAATGATCGCAGAATAATATCTTTCGCCAATTCAACTCCTCCCATTACTTCAACAATTACATCTATGGAGGGATCATTAATTAATTCAAATGGATCATCAGTTAATAAATTATTATCTAGCTCAATATCCCTTTTTTTAGTAAGATCTTTAACTGCTATTTTTGCAATTTCTATTTCTTTTAGAATTGGATGTGAATCAATTTCAGAACTTAATATCTTATAGATCCCTGAACCCACAGTTCCAAAACCTACGATGCCAATTTTGCATTTTCTCATTTTTATTTCTTTTACTCTGAATTTAATTTTATATTATTAGACCTACAAAAATTCATTTGCTTGAGACTGCATTTTCAATAATATGTTTAAAAAACCATTTGATCGTGAGGGAGTTAAGCTTGCTTTCAAACCAGTATCTTCTATAAATTTTTTATCTATTTCAACAACTTCATTTGGTGTTAACTCATTTAATCCACTAATTAGAAATGCCAATAAACCTTTTGTTATGAGAGCATCAGAATATCCTTCCCAAATTAATTTACCGGCTTTAATAGTTGCCTTAACAAAAACTTCTGAAACGCATCCCTTAACCTTATTTTCTTCAATAAGGATCTCACTTTCTGGTTTTTTTAATTTTTTACCTAACCACAAAATGTATTCATATTTTCTTTTTGGATCCTCTGATTTCTTCAACTTTTCAACTAATTTTGATAAGTTATTGTATTTTTCTTCATTTTCCATTTTTTAAAAAACTATTAATAAACCACTTATAGATCTTTTATTATACAAATATTTCTTTTTCTGTGATAAAGCCTGATAAGGGAATATCCCACTCAGCTTTGGTTAATGGAAAAGTACTTACACAATTGGAAGTTAATACTCCTATGCATGGAACATTCCTCCAATTTTTATCCCTCCTTAATTTATCAAAATACCCCCCTCCATAACCTAATCTAATTAAATTCTTATCTACAGAAAGACATGGAACAAGTATCATGTTTATCTGCTTATGACTTAATGAAAAAGAGTTATTTGGACTTAGTATCCCTTCAGAGTCTCTCGTAAGAGGTCTTTCATCCCATGGATAAAATAACAACTCTTTTTTATCTTTACATCTTGGCAAGGCTAAAGAAATTTTTTCCTTAAGACACCTAATATCTACTTCATTATTTAGTGGCCAATATATAGCTATGTAACCAATTTTTTTATATTCTTTAACAAAGTTATCAACATATAATCTTACATTCTTTGCTACATTTTCTTTTTGATTAAGAGAGATCTCATTTCTGAGTTTTCTATATTTATCCCTCTCCAATTTCTTTCTTTCAAAAATAGTCATATTGAATATTCAGTTGAAGCCTTCTTCATTTAATTTTGTTAGTGCTATAGCCAATGCATCCGCTGAATCATCAGGTTTTGGAGGTTTGTCAAGATCTAAGTTATACATAACGGCATCAAGAATATCTTTCTTAGTTGCCTTTCCAGACCCAGCAATTGTTAATTTTATCTGAGCAGGAGAATATTCACTAACATGAATTTTTTTTGAGGCTAATACCATCATAATCACCCCTCTAGCCTGAACCACACTAATAGTAGTGCTTGACCTGTAAAAGAAAAATTTTTCTACAGCCGCTGCAGTTGGATTCCAATGATTTATTAATTCATTAAGATCCCTAAATATCTCATAAAGTCTATCTTCTTCTTTTTTATCTTTACCTGTTTCAATAATCCCGCAATCTAATAATATCTTTCTTTCATTTTCTATTTCAATTATTCCATAACCAACTCTTGCTAATCCAGGGTCAATCCCAATTATTCTCACTGTTATTGAGCTTCAGTAGACAATTGAAATCTTGAAAGATTTTCTTTTTCTTCTAAATCGAATACTTTACAAAAAGCTTGAATAACTTTTTCACCTGAATCAACTTGTTCTAAAGGATCTTTTCTTAGTCTATGTCTTAAAGAACAAGAAATAACCCTTGCTATGTCATCTTCTTCCACTTCAGTTCTGCCCTCAAAGGCTGCAATTGCCCTTGCAGACCTATTTGTAACAATATCTCCACGTAAACCATCAACATCTAGTTCTCCGCAGATTGCAGATATATTCAATCTTAGGTCATCGTCCATTTGAACAGAATTTAATATTTCTTGGGCTTTAATAACCTTTTGTTGAAGTTCATCCTGTTGTTTCTCTACACTTAATGAAAACTCATCAGGATTATCGTCAAAAGAAGTTCTTTGATCTACTACTTGAACTCTTAATTCAGCATCTCTAACTGTCTTAACCTCAACACTCATTCCAAACCTATCCAATAGTTGAGGTCTTAATTCACCTTCTTCTGGATTGCCTGAACCAATAAGGACAAATCTCGCAGGATGTCGAACTGAAACTCCCTCCCTTTCAACTGTATTCCATCCTGAAGCAGCCGAATCTAGGAGTACATCAACTAAATGATCATCAAGCAAATTCACTTCATCAACGTATAATAAACCCCTATTTGCTTTAGCCAATAAACCAGGTTCAAATGCCTTAACACCTTCACTCAAAGCCTTCTCTATATCAATGGTTCCACAAAGCCTGTCTTCAGTAGCCCCTAAAGGCAAGTCAACCATAGGTACTTGTTTTTGAATACTCTCTAGATTTTCTCCTTGGGAAATTTTTTCCAAAACTTCTTTACTTTGTAAATCAGGATCGACTAGAGAACTATTATAAGGATCGTCTTTTACAACATCGATTGCAGGCAACAAATCAGCTAAGGCTCTTATTGTAGTAGACTTTCCAGTCCCTCTATCACCCATTATCATCACTCCTCCAATTCTTGGGTCAATAACATTTAACAAGAGAGCCAATTTCATTTCTTCTTGACCAATTACTGCTGTAAAAGGAAAAACTCTTCTTTTCTTTGTTGTAGGCACAGTTTTAGTTTTCTTAAATATTCAAATAATCAATAGATGTTACTTCAGAAAATGTTTTTAGTAAATATCCCCATCAAATTAAAACAACAATAACTAATCAAACTTATACTTACTTATTTTTTTTAGAATTGTTCAAAAACCAGTTTATTTGATGCACAATTCCTCTTAAAACATTTATTTCGTGCCTTGATGTATTTACCCTCAAGATAAAATTCTTAAATTTACCGATTTTTGCCTTAGAAGTATGTTTTAAGAGATATCCAACTCTTAAAAGCATTTCCTCTATCTCCAGAAATGTATCATGTACTTCTTTCGATGATGCTAAGTTAAAAACTTTTAAATCATTCTTTAAATTCTTTTTAGAAGATTTATTTAATTCATACAATACTATTGAAACTGCGTGGGAAAGATTTAATGAAGGATTATTCTGAGAAGTTTGAATTTTAAAAGTTTTATTTGCCAGAAGCAATTCACTATTAGTTAAACCTCTATCTTCTCTTCCAAATATAATTGCTAAATTATTTATCCTTTTAAAGGATAAAGTCCAATCAAATATATCTTCAGAAGATGCAAAAAATGAATCTTTATTTACATCAATCCTTCCACAAGATGCTAGAACCAAATCACAATCTAAGATTGCTTTTTGAAGATCATCAAAAACCTTACAATGTTCAAGAAATTTTTGACCTTTAAGGGCCATTTTTTTTGCTTCTAATGATAATATATCGCATTTCGGAGAAACAATTCTTAATTCATCAACTTCAAAGTTTGAGCACAATCTAGCAACGCTCCCTACATTTAAAGGGCCATTTGGTTCAACTAATATTACTTTTAAATTAGAAAAATTTTTCCCAAAAATCATTTAAGGCTATGAAGATATTTTAATAAATTGGACATATTTACAGGATCAATATCAAAACTCGGCATAGGAGGTGTTAGGCCTCCAGTAACTTGTTTAATTATCTCTCTATCATTAAGACGCTGAGTTATTGAGTGTAAGTCTGGGCCCACTAATCCTCTTGCTGTAATTCCATGACATCCAACACAATTTATCTTAAAAAGAGCATCTCCTTCCTCAGCAGAGCCATTAAGCTCAAGAGTTTCCATAATATATTTGTTATTTTCATGATGATTTATGAAAAATATTGAAAAACAAATTAACAAAACTCCAAATATGATAAAAACAATTTTTAAGAAATCTCTTTTAAAGTCTCTTTCTGCTGCAGTTGATGAAGATGTTGACACAAAAAATAGTCTCTATGTAACAATTGTGAATAAGAAATTAAAAAAAGGCAAAAAATGATCGAGCCTCTTCTATGTGGAATTGTTTTAGGTTTAGTTCCAATAACTCTTCTTGGATTATTCGTAAGTGCATGGAATCAATACAGAAGAGGTTCAGGGATGCTGGACATTGATTAAAAATGTTAATCTTGACTGACCATAGTTTCTTATATCTATAGTTTCCCACAAAGTACTTTTTTTAATAAATAGGTTTGGAGAATGTTCACAAATAACTATTGTATCTTTTTTTAAAAAATTACAATTAAATATTTGATTTAAAACTAATTCATGGAAATCTACGTCGTATGGAGGATCTAGATAAACGAAATCAAATTTTAATTTGTTTAAATCCATATTTTTAGATGATAAGTTTCTCTCATAATTTGGTTTTGTCCATTTCAGAACGTCTTTACAAATAACTTCTATATCACTTCTCCTATTCTCTATATTCTCCAACTTAAGTAAATTTTCTAAGCAAATTTTTGAGTTGATTTTGTTTTTTTCAATTGCAAGTATTTTTCTTGCCCCGTGATTATAGGCTTCACAAGATATGGCCCCTGTTCCACTAAATAAATCTAACCAGTTACTATTTTCAACTCTTTTGTTCAATATATTAAATATTGCCTCTCTCACTCTCAAAGTTGTAGGTCTAGTATAAGAATCATTTGGACTTTGGAGTTTTTTACCACCTATTAATCTTAAGTTTGTCTTCATCTGTAATTATCAATTATTGAATATTACTAAGCCATCTTCTCAAAAGTTTTTCGCCGGTTTTCCCAGATTTTTCCGGATGAAATTGACAGGCCAATAAATTATCTTTCTCAATCATTGCAGTTAATTTTTCGGAACCATAATCAACCTGAGCTGCAATAATCTTTGAATCATCTGGGATTGCATGATAGGAATGTACAAAATAGACCCAATTATTTAATTCTTTTAGCTTTAATAAAGTATTTGTTTTTGTAGGTAAAAGTTGACACCAACCAATGTGTGGGATTCTTTGGTTAGCAATATTAGGAATTTTTTGTATTTTTCCCTTTAAAATTCCCAGCCCTTGAACCTCTCCCTCATCACTAGATTCAAAAAGGAGTTGCAGACCTAAACATATCCCCAAAAAAGACTTCCCACTTTTAATCCAATTTTTCAAATCAGTTATCAAATCAGTATCTATAAGATTATTCATGGCTGGATCAAAGGCTCCAACCCCAGGAAGTATTAACGCCTTACAAAGCTTAGAATCATTAAAGTTTTTTATTAAAATAATTTCTTCTCCAAGACCTTCTAGAGATTTTGTTACAGAATGAATATTACCCATCCCATAGTCTATTAGTCCAATTTTGTGCAAAGCTTTTAAATTTATAAATGCTTAGTTAAAGTGCTCGAAAGAGTTGCTTTTGGCACAGCACCAACAACGGTATCAACCTTTTGACCTCCTTTAAAGATCATTAATGTAGGAATACTTCTAATTCCGTATTGACTGGCAACATTTGGATTCTCATCTGTGTTTAATTTAAAAACTTTAATTTTACCTTCAAAGTCTTTTGAGATTTCTTCCACAACTGGTGCGACCATCCTACATGGACCGCACCATGGTGCCCAAAAATCAACCAATACTGGTAGATCACTTTGCAGTACATCCTTGTCAAATGAAGAATCAGTTACGGCTGGAGCTGATGACATAATTTAAGTATTCCTTTTTGAAAATTTAGCAGGCAATTCTTTTAAGTGATGATTTCATTACAGATAAAATAATATAAGTAACAAAATATCTAAAAAAAGCCCGATTAATCGGGCGATTTAGTGTGTGAGGAGTATGGGGTTTCCCCCATCATTTAATAATAACTCCTAATTAGAAAATTTTTCAATTTAATACTTAATTCACTAAGATTTTCTAATTTTGCTCTAGATAAACTACTTGCCCATCCCAAGCTGCTGAGCTTTTTGATAAACCTTACCCTCTGTAAGAAGCGATGGTGCGATAACTATTTCAACTTCTTGCATTTCTTTAATGTTTTTTGCCCCAAGAGTACTCATTGATGTTCTAATAGCTCCCAATAAGTTGTGTGTCCCATCATCAAGTAGGGCCGGGCCTTTAATTATCCTTTCTAAGGATCCTGTAGAGCCAACTTCAATTCTTGTGCCCCTTGGCAATACTGGACTTGGAGTAGCCATACCCCAGTGAAATCCTTTACCTGGAGCATTTGAGGATTTAGCTATTGGAGATCCAATCATTACCGCATCTGCTCCACATGCTAAACATTTACAAATATCTCCGCCCGTAACAATTCCTCCATCACCAATGATAGGAATATAACGACCACTTTCTTCAAAGTAATCATTCCTTGCAGCACTACAATCAGCAATTGCACTTGCTTGAGGAATTCCAATTCCCAATACTCCTCTTGATGTACAGGCTGCTCCAGGTCCTATCCCAACCATCAATCCTGCAACGCCAGCATCCATGAGAAGTTTTGCAACTTCGTAAGTAACACAATTACCCGCTACAACTGGGACATTCATAAATTGACAGAGTTTTTTAATATTTAAGCTTTCCTTACCTTCCATACCAAGATGTTCAGTTGAAACAACTGTTCCTTGAAGAAAAAATAAATCTATTTTGGAATTATTAAGTGTTTCTTTAAACTTAATAGCAGCTTGAGGAGTACCACTAAAAGCTGCGATACCGCCTCTTTCCTTGACCTCATTTATTCTTTGTAAAATTAATACCTCCTTGACCGGTTCACTGTAGATTTTCTGCATAAATGGAACAAAATCATTCTTCCCGACAGATGCGATTTGGTTCAATATTTCATCAGGATTTTCATATCGTGTTTGTATGCCCTCCATATTAATAACCCCTAATGAACCTAATTTTGTGAGTTCTACAGCTGTATTTACATCGACAACACTGTCCATGGCACTTGCTACGATCGGAACTTCTCTTTTGAAATCACCTATTGTCCAAGAAGGGTCAGTTAAATCGTAATCAAGTGTTCTATTACCAGGGACTAAAGCTATTTCATCAATGCCGTAAGCCCTTCTGACTTTTTTATTTAAACCAAGATCAATATTCACGGAAGTTTTCTTTTATTCTGATTAAATTAACAACTAAAGGGGTAATAAGCCAAGGTTTATTCAAAAACAAAAGGTTTTATTTTGATTTGTGTGTAAATGTGAGTATTTGGGAATTAAATAAATCTTTTTTTTTATTCATTATGACAATCAGCGATTATTATTAAAAAAAGGATTTTTGTATGTCTGATATTTTAGATTCTGATAACTCTGGATTAAGCAAAGATAACGACCGAATTATTCAGACTGACCTAAGAAATGAGATGTCTCGCTCATACCTAGAGTATGCAATGAGCGTTATAGTCGGTCGTGCACTTCCTGATGCAAGAGATGGATTAAAACCTGTCCACAGAAGAATACTTTATGCAATGTATGAACTTGGTTTGACTAGCGGTAGGCCATACAGAAAATGTGCAAGAGTTGTAGGAGAAGTACTAGGTAAGTACCACCCTCATGGCGATACTGCTGTTTATGATGCTTTGGTAAGGATGGCTCAGGATTTCTCTATGAGGATGCCACTCATAGATGGCCATGGAAACTTTGGTTCTGTTGATAACGACCCTCCAGCAGCTATGAGATATACAGAATCTCGTTTACAGTCTCTTACAGATGAAAGTTTATTAGAGGATATTGAATCTGAAACTGTAGATTTCGCCGATAATTTTGACGGTTCTCAGCAAGAACCAACAGTTTTACCTGCGAGGATCCCTCAACTACTTCTCAATGGATCATCTGGAATAGCAGTAGGAATGGCAACTAATATTCCACCTCATAACTTAGGGGAATTAATTAATGGTCTTAAATCAATAATCAAGAACCCTTCAATTGAAGATAGAGAACTTTTTGAAATAATTAAGGGTCCTGATTTTCCCACAGGTGGTCAAATCTTAGGCAGAGAAGGTATCAGAGAAACTTTCAAAACTGGAAGGGGGTCAATAACCATGAGAGGTGTAGCAGATATTGAGCAAATTAAATCAACCGGCAGAGCAGAGAAAGATGCAGTAATAATTACAGAGCTTCCATTTCAAACTAATAAAGCGGCATTGATAGAAAGAATTGCTGACTTAGTTAATGAAAAAAAATTAGAAGGTATTTCTGATATAAGAGATGAAAGTGATAGAGATGGAATGAGGATTGTTATTGAACTAAAAAGGGATGCTTACCCACAAGTAGTTTTAAATAATCTTTTTAAGTTAACACCTCTACAAAATAACTTTAGTGCAAATATCCTAGCCTTAGTAAAAGGAGAACCCACAACACTTTCACTAAGGAAAATGTTAGATGTATTTCTAGACTTCAGAGTCGAAACAATAAGGCGAAGAACAGGATTTTTATTAAAAAAGGCTGAAGAGAGAGATCATATTGTAAAAGGTCTTTTGTTAGCATTAGGTTCTATGGATGAGATTATCGATCTGATTAGATCAGCAAAAGATACAGTTTCAGCTAGAGAAAAATTACAAACTGATCATGAGTTATCTCCCGCGCAGGCAGAAGCTATCTTACAAATGCAATTAAGAAGATTAACAGCGCTGGAAGCAGATAAAATCAAAGGGGAACATAATGAGTTAACCCGAAAAATCAACCTATATCAGCAAATATTAAATAGTAAAGAAAGAATTTTTGAAATTATTCTTGAAGAACTTAATAAAATAGATGAAAAGTTTTCCTCTCCAAGAAAAACAGAAATACTTGATTTAGGCGGTGGTCTAGATGATATTGATCTTATCGCTAATGACAGATCTGTAGTTTTATTGACTGAAGCAGGTTATTTAAAAAGAATGCCTGTTAATGAATTCGAATCTACGAGTCGTGGGTCAAGAGGTAAAGCTGGAACAAAGACACAAGAAGATGATGATGTAAAACTTTTTATAAGCTGTAATGATCATGATACTCTTTTGCTTTTCAGTGATAGAGGGGTATCTTATGCTCTACCAGCATATAGGGTTCCCATGAGCAGCAGAACAGCTAAAGGTACTCCATCAGTTCAACTTCTCCCAATACCACGAGAAGAAAAGATAACCTCTCTAGTCGCAGTAGATTCTTTTGATAACGATTGTTATCTATTAATGCTAACCAAGGCTGGATTTATAAAAAGAACTTCACTTTCTGCTTTCTCAAAAATTCGATCTAATGGATTAATAGCAATAAATCTTGAGGATGGAGATGCTTTAACTTGGGTTAGATTATCAAAAGAAGGCGATAGTGTTCTGATTGGATCAAGATTAGGAATGGCAATTCATTTCAGATTAAATATTAACGAACTAAGGCCACTTGGCAGGACGGCCAGGGGAGTTAAAGCTATGAACCTTAGAATAGGCGACAGTCTTGTATCTATGGATGTTTTAACATCTGATTTAGTTGATCAATTGGCTAAAAGTGAAGATCTCACAGAAGAATCTGAAGAAAATCTTGAAGTTAGCTCATCAGAAGGTCCTTGGGTACTAATAGCAAGTGCATTGGGACTAGGTAAAAGAGTACCTGTAACTCAGTTTAGATTACAAAAAAGAGCAGGCATGGGTTTGAGAGCGATAAAATTCAGAATCAAAGATGATGTATTAGTCTGTTTAAAGGTACTCGGAGAAGGGGAAGAATTACTTTTTGTGACCGAAAAAGGTGTAATAGTGAGAACAAACGCAGATAAAATTTCCCAACAATCAAGAGCCGCTACTGGAGTAAAATTACAAAGATTGGATGATGGTGATCATTTATCAGAAGTTGTATTAGTTCCTCATGAACAAACAGAAGAAACAGACAAATTGAACTCAGGCAAAGAAAATTAAAAGAATAATGGTTTTTAGATAATATGGAAATATTTGATATATTAATTTTAGGTTCCGGGCCTGCAGCTCTTTGCTTGGCTTCAGAACTAGCCAAGCAAAATCTTAATATAAAGGGGATATCAACTAAATCTCCAAATGAAAAATGGGAGAATACATATGGTATTTGGGCCTCTGAATTAGAGGAATTAGGATTAGAATCTTTGTTATCACATCGGTGGTGTAAAACAGTTAGTTTTTTTGGAAATGGGGAGAATAAGAAAGGGGATAATCCAACAAAACATAACTATGATTACGGTTTAATAAATCAAGAGGCTTTTCAAAATGAACTTTTAAAAAAATGTAAAGGGATTGAATGGTTGAACGAAACAGCAAAAGATATTGAAGAGAAAAATAAACTATCTGAAGTAATTTGTTTGTCAGGGCTAAGAATAAAGGCAAGGTTAGTTATTGACGCAAGTGGTCATAAAAGTAATTTTGTAAAAAGACCAGTTCAAAATGAAATAGCTCAACAAGCTGCCTATGGAATTGTCGGTAAATTTTCATCGCCACCGGTTAATAAGGAACAGTTTGTTTTAATGGATTTTCGTCCAAATCATTTAAATAAACAAGAAAAGTTATCATCTCCTTCATTTTTATATGCGATGGATCTTGGAAATGAAACTTTTTTTGTTGAAGAGACATCATTAGCTAGTTATCCTGCATTATCCCAAGAAAATCTTAAAAAAAGACTTTTCAAAAGACTAAATAGTAAAGGTATTGAGGTAAGTGAAATTTTTCATGAAGAGAATTGCCTTTTCCCAATGAATTTACCCCTCCCATTTAAAAAACAATTTGTACTTGGTTTTGGAGGGTCAGCAAGCATGGTGCATCCTGCCTCAGGATATATGATCGGATCTTTATTAAGAAGAGCTCCACTCCTTGCAGAAAAATTAGCTATCTTTTTTAAAGAACCTAATCTAGGCTCTTTTGAGCTAGCAACAAAAGGTTGGGAGATTCTATGGCCTTATGAGTTAATACAAAGGCATAAACTTTATCAATATGGTCTACGAAGATTGATGAGTTTTGACGAAAGTAGATTAAGAAGCTTTTTCTCAAATTTTTTTAAATTATCAACCAATGAATGGGTGGGTTTTCTTACGAATACACTTCCACTGCCAAAACTAATTTACGTGATGAGTAAGATGTTCATAAATTCACCTCTAAAAGTAAAACTAGGAATGCTTAAGTTAAATTAGTATATTTTATTTTCGCCAATCATCAATATTTATATCTGAGAAAACTTTATCTTCTTCCTCAATATCTTCAAGAAATTTTAAATTAATTTTGGCATGATTTTTAATCATTTCAACTATTTTCCAGAATCTGAACAAGTGTCTTTCTATCCTCTCTTTTGCAAGCTCAGTGGTAGTTCCAGCTCTTAGGATAAAACTCCAATCAGAGGACTCAGAGAGAAGTAATTCTCTTGCTGCTTGTTTGAAAAGTCTTGTAGATAAGTCATTATTAAAATTTTTCGAACACAAATCAACAAAAGTTGAGCCTGCTTTGGTGATCTCAGGAACAATCCATGCATTTGCATCATTAATCCAGTAATTATGATAACCTCCTTGACCCCAACTCGATGGAGATGGATCGCAAATCTGAAGATATGGCTTTTGAAGTAAGAATTCTTTTAAATTTGTAAGCCTAATTGAAAATTTACTAGATTTCTTTAAAATATTTTCAATAAAAAAAGGTCCCTCATACCACCAATGACCAAATAACTCTGCATCAAATGGAGCCACCAATAAGGGATTAAAAGATGATAAAGTTAATTTCTCTAGTTGTTTGGATCTAGCAAGAAGATAAGCATCCGCATGTTCTGCAGCCTTCTTCTTGGCTTCATTTTCTAAGTAAAACGCCTTCTCCCCAAGTGGTACGTTATTATCAGTAATTTTGTGGAACTTCAAACCCAAAGGTCTTTTAGTTGAGATACCTTTCTTTTGGAGCTTGGAGACAGGTAATTCCCATCCCAAATCTTTATGAAATTCCCTATAAACTTTGTCTCCAGGGAACCCATCCTTAGCAGACCATACGGGCAAAGTTGAGTCGCTATCTCTTCCGAAGAAGGCAACACCTTTTTTCGAGCAGATTGGAGCGTACACTCCATACCTAGGCCTTGGTGTGGAATTTAGAATCCCATGACCATCCAAGATTGCATATCTAATTCCAGAATTAAATAGTATTGCGTCTAAATTCTCATAATATGCACATTCAGGTAACCAAATACCTAAAGGTTTAGTTCCAAAAATATTTTCATGGTTTCTAATAGCTGTATTGATTTGTCCTTTAACAGTTTCTGGATTCTCCCTTAGTATTGGCAAATATCCGTGTGTAGCAGCACAAGTAAGAATGTCCAAATTTCCAGAGTTTTTTAAAACTCTAAACCTCTCAATTAAATTTCCAGAACATTTTTGCCAATACAAGTATTTGTCATTAAGGTTGTTCATTAAAAATGCAGAGGCATTTTTTTCTTCTTGAGGCAGTTCATTTAAGAAATCATTCCTTGTTTTAATCCAAGTCGGGAAAGTTTCTTGAATTTGTTTATTACTTAGAAGTGATAATAATGTTGGAGATAAACTAATAGTAAGTTTTGTATTTTCAGGATTTTCATTTTTAGAAGATTCTATTGACTGAAGTAACGGTATATAACATTCCAAAATTGCCTGAAATAACCAATCCTCTTCTAAGGAGTTTTTTTCATTTTTTCTTACATAAGGTAGATGAGCATGTAAAACTATCGCTAACTGACCTAATATATTTTTTTTTGGGTATTGCCCATTCATACTTTTTATAATTTATTCCTGGAATTCTAGAAAAACAAAATCAACCTTTCATAAAAGGAAGCTTTAATCCTAAAACAATACTTTAATAACTAAATTATTTCATTTTTTTTTTCAGAAATTTAACCAATATTGTTAAGTTATAAATTTGCAGAAAATTGTTATTGAACAGAATCTAGTCAAATTTTTTTAATTAGCCTAATATAAGGTCAAGGTAATTTCATCAATGTCAAAAGATCCCGGAAGAATTTTGATATTCGATACAACTCTTCGAGATGGAGAGCAATCTCCTGGTGCCAGTTTAAATCTTGAAGAAAAACTTGCTATCGCTCATCAATTAGCAAGATTAGGAGTCGATATTATTGAGGCTGGATTCCCTTTCGCAAGTCAAGGAGACTTTAAAGCTGTTTATAAAATTGCCAATGCCGTAGGGAAAGAGAATGGTCCTATAATATGTGGTTTAGCTAGAGCGTCTGAAGGAGATATAAAAGCATGTTACGAAGCTGTAAGTCCAGCTCCTAAGAAAAGAATACATACTTTTATCGCGACTAGTGATATCCATCTTAAACATAAACTTAAAAAATCCAGGAAAGATGTTCTTCAAATAGTTCCAGAAATGGTTAATTATGCAAAATCTTTAGTAGATGATATCGAGTTTTCTTGTGAAGATGCCTCAAGAAGTGATCCTGATTTTTTATACGAAGTTATTCAATTAGCAATTTCTGCAGGAGCAACAACAATCAACATCCCCGATACTGTCGGATTTACAACTCCTAGTGAATTTGGCAAACTAATTACTGATATAAATAAAAATGTTCCAAATATTAATGAGGCCATAATCTCGGTTCATGGTCATAATGATTTGGGTTTAGCAGTAGCCAATTTTTTAGAGGCAGTAAAAAATGGTGCAAGACAACTAGAATGTACAATTAATGGGATTGGAGAAAGAGCAGGTAATGCCTCTCTAGAAGAATTAGTAATGGCATTGCATGTTAGGAAAAGTTTTTTTAATAATTTTTTCAAAAGGAATCCAAATTCACCAACTCCTCTTACAGCAATAAGAACAGAAGAAATAACGAAAACCTCTAGACTTGTTTCCAACCTAACTGGAATGACTGTACAACCTAATAAAGCAATTGTGGGAGCTAACGCTTTTGCACATGAGTCGGGAATTCATCAGGATGGAGTTTTAAAAAATAGACTTACATACGAAATTATCGATGCAAAAACTATTGGTTTGAGTGACAACAAAATATCTTTGGGCAAACTTAGTGGAAGAAGTGCTGTAAGAGCAAGATTAGAAGAGATGGGATATGACTTGAGCCGAGAAGATTTAAATGATGCTTTTGCTCGTTTTAAGGATTTAGCTGACAGGAAAAGAGAAATTACTGATAGAGACTTAGAAGCAATTGTTAGTGAACAAGTTCAGCTCCCAGAAGCTAAATTTCAATTAAGTCTTGTACAGGTAAGTTGCGGTAACGCATCTAAACCTACAGCAACCATTTCGCTTCTCAACACTGAAGATAATACTGAGGATACTGCTGTATCAATAGGGACTGGACCAGTTGATGCTGTATGCGAGGCTTTAAATAAATTAGCTAAAGTGCCTAATGAATTAATTGAATTTTCAGTTAAGTCGGTAACAGAAGGAATTGATGCTTTGGGCGAAGTAACAATAAGAATTAGAAATAATAACAAAATATATTCTGGTCATTCTGCTGATACAGATGTTGTAGTTGCTGCTGCAAATGCTTATGTTAATGCTTTAAATAGGCTTGTTTTTTCTGAGAAAAAAAATTCAATTCACCCACAATTTGATAATTTAGAAAATCAGAACAACACTTTTCTATCTAATCACGCAAATTAAATTATCTCTCAGGAATATTAAGGTGAATCAAAAATAGTCTCTTTATAATGTAGATTAATCTAGTAGTTAAAGCAGTAAATAATGAGAGAAAGGTTAACAGGATATTGGGCACTTTCATGGGTTGGGTTAATCAGCAATATAATTGCACTTCCAGTAATCGCATTAATAATAAGTTATGGTCCTCCTCTAAAAGTTGCGAATATAACTCTTGCTATAAGTCTTGGATGGCCTGCTGCAATTGTTGGGATAGTTTCTTCAGCAGCTCTTTTAGCAGAGAGAAAATGGGGAGTAACTTTGACTCTAGTATCACTGTCAATGGTGATTTCTGGAACAGGTCCCTATTCAGTGGTGAGACTCATAACTCTTAAAGACACATTTGGGATTGGTGGGTTTACTCTTTTAACAACATTATTAAGTACATTAGCTCTTTTATATTGGTGTAATCCAAAACATCGAAGAAGTATAAGGCTATAAAATTGAAGATCAAGAAAAAGTAGTATTATTGTTAGTTGGGTACTGAATTCTTCTGTGTCTAATTCTTTTCCACACATTCAAGAATGCCCTTTTTATTAGAAAAATTTCTCCTTTCGACAAATTACTATCTTCAAGTTGCCCATCTTTTTGACGCGAGTAGATAATATTAGATATCGTTCCCAAAGCTTCTTTATCAGATGCATTAATATTCATAGCTCTTAATGCTGCTTCACATCCATCTGCAAGCATTAAAATAGCCGTTTCTTTTGACTGAGGAATAGGACCTTTGTATCTAAAATCATATTCATTTATATCGAGATTTTTTTCTTTAGCTTTTTGAAAAAAATATCCCATTTTTAGAGTACCTTGATGTTCAGGTATGAAATTAGCTATCAGCTTGGGTAGTCTATTTTTTCTTGCAAATTTCAATCCTTCATCAACGTGTGCCTGTAATACTTCTGCACTTTTAATCGGATCATCTAATTCATCATGCGGGTTTTTTGAACCATCCTGATTTTCAATAAACCAATTAGGTGCATGTAATTTACCAACATCATGATATAACGCTCCAGTTTTAATTAAATCAATATCACCACCAATCAATCTTGTCGCTTCCTCTGCTAAGCCACATATAAGTAATGTATGTTCAAAAGTACCAGGAGCTTCAAGAGACAATCTTCTAATCAAAGGTTTCTCCTTATCAGCCAATTCGAGTAATCTTGCTTTAGTTAATAATTCGAATATCGATTCAAAAATAGGAATAAATAAAATAGTAAAAAGCATTACTATTGCCAATAGCAAGGAATCAGAAAATATATCCCCATTTGCCAAAACAAAACCTTGCTTATTAATAAGAATTTTATCTTTGCCTATCAATATCCATTGACTCAAGAACGATCCAATAGGGACAAAAATTGATAGTTGAAGTAACTGAGCTCTACTTCTTATTCTTCCCCCAAGAAGGGATACTACTGAAGCACAAATTAATAAAATAAAAAATAAATTATTATTGATGGCAATTTCTGGGTCAGGCCAAATAAGACTCGTTATTGATACCCAAGTCAAAGCGGTAATGCTTCCCATTCCTTGAGATATTATTAACGCAGGTGGTATTATAATAGATAATGGACTTATCGTTGAAACTAAGGCTAATTTGGCAGTTTGTACTGCTAAAAGAAGAGTAATGATCAAGAAGATCTGTCTTGAAGAAATTGTGGGATTTTCTTTTTTTGAAACTAATATCAAAATTCCAGTACTAATAAGTATTTCAGTAAAGTTCAAAAACCAAGGAAAAATATCTGAGATATTTAAAGACGAGATAAGAAGTTGCTTATAAGAAGAAATTATTGAAATTAAAATACAAACTAAAAAAATTATGAGATTATCTATTCTTGAAATTTTGATTGTTTTTTTTACTGGAACTTGACTTCGCCTCCACAGATAAAAAAATTTCTTTAAGGTAGTTGTGATGTTTTGCACAGAATATAAATAAATCTATTTGAATAATTTAGAATTATAGGCATGTTAAGTGTAAAAAGGAGAAGTTTTTCTAAATGTCATTAAAATTAGACGGTAAAAAATTATCTCTTGAAATTGAAGAAAGATTAAATGACTATATCTCTAGTAATAAAAAAATTGCAAAAAGAGCTCCCGGTTTAGCCGTAATAAGAATAGGTGAAGACCCTGCAAGTGGTGTTTACGTTAATAACAAGGCAAAAGCATGTTCAAGGATTGGAATAAAGAGCTTTATCTTTCATCTCAAAGATAGTGTAGAGCAAATAGAAGTTGAACAATTAATAATCAAACTTAACTCTGATAAGGATATTGATGGAATGTTGCTACAACTTCCCATCCCAAAGAAGTTTGATGAGCAAAAACTTATCAGCCATATTAATCCAAGCAAAGATGTAGATGGATTAAATGAAATAAACATCGGTAAATTAGTGAAAAATGAGCCTGCGATGAGATCATGCACACCAGCAGGAATTATTAATTTATTAAGATCCCAAAATATTACAATTGAAGGTAAGAAGATTGTTGTTATCGGAAGAAGTTTGCTTGTTGGGAAACCCCTATCGCTTATGTTGTTGAATCTAAATGGAACGGTAACAATGACACATTCAAAAACTTTAAATTTAAATAAGGTCTGTAGAGAAGCAGACATCCTAATTGCTGCGGCGGGAAAACCCAATCTTGTAGATTCGAGTTTTGTGAAAGATGGAGCAGTAATTATTGATGTTGGCATACATAGATTAAAAAGTTCCGATAAAAATCAAACCAGATTATGTGGCGATGTATTATTAGAAGATGTAATTTCTAAAGTATTTGCTTACACACCTGTACCTGGAGGTGTTGGACCAATGACAGTAACAATGTTACTTGTAAATACTATTTTTAGCTGGCAAAAACAATTTAGTTTATCATCAACTCTCAATGACCTTTTGCCTTAAACTCCAAGATGATTTTTTTTCTACTAAAGGTATAAAATGACTGAAGTTATAAATAGTATTTCTGATTTTGAAAAATATCTTAAAAGTGCAAAAAAAGTTATAGAAGAATCACTTGATATTGCCTTGGGCCCTGAGAATCCAGAAATTTTAAGAGAATCAATGAGATATTCCCTTCTAGCTGGAGGGAAAAGAATACGTCCAATTTTATGTTTAGCATCTTGCTCACTTGCTGGAGGAGATCCCTCTCTTGCCATACCTACTGCAGTAGCAATAGAAATGATCCATACAATGTCCTTGATCCATGATGATCTACCCGCAATGGATAACGATGACTTGAGAAGAGGTAGACCGACAAATCATAAAGTATATGGAGATGCAATAGCTATTCTTGCAGGCGATGCTTTATTAACTAGGGCCTTTGAAATGGTCTCTTTAAGAAGCCCCGGAGTCGATCCAAATAGATTGTTAAATGTCATTGGAGAATTATCCCTAGTTGCTGGTGCACCTGGCCTAGTTGGAGGACAAGTTGTTGATTTGGAATGCGAAGGCAAAGAAGTCGATCTTGAGACTCTCGAATATATTCATCTTCATAAGACTGGGGCTTTATTAAAGGCTTGCGTAAGAACAGGAGCGATGATTGCAGGTGCTAACGAAAAACTATTACAAGCTCTAACAACATATGCAGAGGGAATTGGTTTGGCATTCCAAATAATAGATGATATTCTCGATTTAACCTCCAGCAGTGAAAAACTTGGTAAAACTGCCGGTAAAGATCTTTTAGCAGACAAGACGACTTACCCTAAATTACTTGGAATGGAGGAGTCAAAGAAAAGAGCATTTGATTTAGTTGAAAAAGCAAAAAAAGCAATTGAGCCTTGGGGTGAAGATGCAAAGTATCTAATATCGTTAGCCGATTTTATTACAAATAGAGACAGATAATTAGTTTTAGTTTATGGCTGAGGTTTTTTCCTTTTTTAATAATTCAGTTCTTTTTTGGAGCTTATTATCCTGTTTACTAGCTCAATTTTTTAAAATTGTATTCAATTTCTTTTCAACTGGAGAGATAAGATTTGGAATCATGTTCGAGACTGGTGGTATGCCTTCAAGTCATTCCGCCTTAATAACTGGTGCTACATCTGGCATAGGTTATGAATTGGGATTTGATAGCTCAATATTCGCATTATCAGTTGCTGTAGCACTAATAGTTATGTATGACGCTAGTGGTGTTCGAAAATCAGCTGGGATTCAAGCTGCAGAAATAAATAAACTATCAAAAAAACTAGATCCGCAGTCTGAAATACTTTTAAAAGAAACCCTAGGTCATACAAAAATTGAGGTCATGGTGGGGAGTTTCTTAGGACCATTAATCACTTTGACTGGAATGTTTTTTTTAGGTTCTCCTCTCAAAATATTTAATTTGTTAATAAATTAAGAATCCTTTGAGAAACAAATTTGGGTGGCATCTATAAAGTTTTTTGCAACTTCTGGAGAACTTGGAAAATGCAAGTGAATCCAACTTGCATGTAATTTTTCATCAAAAAAGCCTTCATTTTTATATTCGGTATTCCAAGATTTAATTTTCCATGGTGAAGAAAGTTTCTTCTTATGCTCAGCTTTTCTTAAATCAAGTTTGGATAAATTATGTTCAATTTCCCAATAATGAAATTCATGTCCTCTAATTAATTGATTTTGTTTAATTATCGGAGTATCTTTCAAACCCTCAATGTATCTATAGCCCACTGAAAGTTTACTTTTTTGTGATTCAAAAGGTAGGATGCCGCTCATTTTATGATTATTACCATTTTCATCTTTTATAAAGTCACCTAAAATCATCATCCCTCCGCACTCTGCATATATAAATCCATTTTTGCGGAAATTTCTTAACGAATTTAGGCTTTTTGTAGAATTACTTATATGATCAGCATATTTTTCAGGGAACCCTCCAGGAATAATTAAAGAAGAAGCCTCATTAGGTATTTCTTCATCATCATAAATACTCCATGAAATCAATGGTATGCCTATTTCAGTCAAAAACTCCTTAGTTTCAGGGTATTGAAAATGAAAGATTTTATCTTCTGCAATTGCGATAGGCTTACTTTTGTCTATTTTAAAATCTTCAAAACTGATAGAATTAGAAATTTTTTTTTGAGGAGATTTCAGAAATTTTATAAGAGAAAACACTTCAAGATTTCTTTCGGCGAAATTTGCAAAATATTCAACATCAATTTCTTTGCCATTATCCAATGGGGATATCAAACCTAGATTGGCTTTGTTTAAAGTTATTTTTGAATCAGATGGTAAAAAACCAAGAATTTCGATGTCTTCATTTTTAAAAACTTCTTTGATTAATTCTTTATGTCTAGCTGAATTAACGTTGTTAAATATAATTCCTGCTATTGACAACTCACTATCGAAATCTCTAAAACCTCGAACAGTCGCCAGAAGAGAAGCTACTTGACCTCTAGCATTAAGAATAAAAATTACTGGAGCATTGAGAAGTTTAGAGATATTTGCTGTGCTGGAATAGGTTGTTGACCCTAATCCATCAAATAGACCCATTGCTCCCTCAATTAATGTGAATTCATATTTCAAAGAATGTTTAAAAAAACTTTCTTGAACCCATTCCTTACCACTTAAAAAAATATCTAAATTCCTACAAATAGGTTGGCCAATTGAACTAAGTTGTTGTTGATCAAGATAATCTGGGCCAACCTTGAAAGTCTGTATCTTTATACCTTTTGAAAACGCCCAACAAGATATCAAAAGCGATAATGTAGTTTTTCCGCTATCAGTTGAAGGAGAAGATATTACACAAGGCATTTAATTAGTTATTAAAACCATTAAATATTTGAAGGGCTATATTAATAGAATTTTCAAAAAGAGGACTTGTATTACCTCTACTACTTCCCAATAATTTACTAACATCATACTCTGATGTAGAAAAAGAATTTGGAACAACTTGTTCTATTAATTCCATATTAGCCATTCCCCCTGCTTCAAGTCTCATACATTCCACTGATTCACAGCCAAGTATTACACATGTGTTATTTTTTTGAACCTCACTAATTTTTGAAATCAACCTCAATCCAATGACCTGTCCTAAATGAATACTTGGATTTCCCAAAGACAAGGGATTAATTGATGCAGAAATTATTTCGCCATTAATTCTTTCAAACTCTATTTTTGTTAATTCTGTATCCCTTTCAACTCTTAGAAAAGACCAATCGAGTTTATCACTAATCCATGAGATCAAAAACAAAGCTTGAATAATATGATCTCCTGCAATATCAATATCAATATCAGTAATATGATCTAAAATTGGTCTTCTCGAAGGCGGATCAAAAATCATTGCCAATGATTCCCTCCAATTTTTCAACCTGACCCAATTCAAATCATTAATAGCCTTGTTTGAATTATTTAATTGTTCTAAAACTTTTAAACATCTATGTGGCGATCCAAGAGCAGTATCAATTATTAACCTTAGACCATAATTAGTAAAATATTCGAAGATTTCAGGCGATTCATCCAAGCTTCCGTTCCACCACAACCATGAAGGTAATTCATCAATAGATAATTCTTCAATTATTTTTAATCCTTTATTGGATATTGAGGCTGAGTCCCCCCTAATAACGACTAAATCTCCACATATAGGTTGAATAGCAGGAGTATCGCTTAATGGACAGTAAGCAGATACAAAAGTTTTGATGTCTGAATTTTTATTTAACGTTGGAGCTAAAGTTATTAATCTTCTTGGATTCAATGTACTTATTGATGATTCAAAAAATTGTCCCCTAAAGTCTTCAAAGTCTTTCTTAGATAAATTTTCCTTCAACAAATTCAATAATTCTTCACTATTAAGTGAAGTAGTAATTGGAAGTCCCTTTTCTAATATAAATTTTTTAGCAACTTCAATTATCTCAGGACTTAAATTTCCAGTAATAGGTCCGTTTACTAATCCTTTTTGAACTAAACATTGTTCTAGCCAAGCAGGCTGCCAGACCATTAGTGTAAAAGTATTAGCTCCTGTATTGTCTTTATCTTCTGAAATCCATAATTTATTGAGGTAATTAGAAATTTCCTGATAAGGAAGCTCTAATGGGGTTTGGAGTGTTAGTTGAGGTTTCATTTTTAAGGTCTACGCCAGAAAATATTATCTTTTGAAAGTAATTGATCAGACTCAGGAGGGCCCCATGTCATAGATTCATAAGTATAAATAGGTAACTTCCAAGGAGAATTATCCATCAATTCTATTAATGGCGTATAAAGTTTCCAAGCTGCCTCTACTTCATCACTTCTAGTAAATAAGGTTGGGTCAGAAAGCATTGCATCAGCTAATAATCTTACATAGCCTTCATCTGAGGGTTCTCCAAATGATTCGTCATAAGAAAATTGCATCTCAACAGGTCTTGATTTCATTCCAGAGCCTGGAGATTTCACCTCAAATTTGAAAGTAGCCCCTTCATTTGGCTGAATCCTAAGGATAAGTTGATTTGGAGCAGGATTTATTATTGTTGATTCAAATAAATGAACAGGAACGTCTTTAAAAGTCAAGACTATTTCTCCAAGTCTTTTAGGGAGCCTTTTCCCTGTCCTCAAATAAAAAGGAACGCCTTGCCAACGCCAGTTATCAACAAAAACTTTTGCCGCAATATAAGTTTCTGTTGTGCTGTTGCAATTAACACCATCTTCCTGCCTATATCCTTTGAGTTGATTTGAGATATTTCCTCCCTCTCCATATTGACCTCTTATACAACAATTCCACGGTTCATTTTCGTCAGCAAGTTTTGAAGCTTGAAGAACCTTAGCTTTTTCATTTCTTATTGCTTCTGGTTCAAACTTGCCAGGAGGTTCCATAGCAGTAACAGCGAGCATTTGAGTCATATGATTTTGAAGCATATCTCTTAAAGCACCAGAGCTTTCGTAATAACCTGCTCTATCTTCAACACCCACAGTTTCTGATGAAGTAATTTGAACACTTGATATATAATTTCTGTTCCATATTGGTTCAAAAATAGTGTTAGCAAACCTCAAAACAAGAATATTTTGAACCGTCTCTTTACCTAAGTAATGATCAATCCTATAAATCTGACTCTCTTCAGCACAACTTTGAACGATCTTATTCAATTTTTTTGCACTTGAATAATCTCTTCCAAAAGGTTTTTCAATCACTAAACGACTTTTCTTAGGGTCATCTAAAAGGCCAGCTGCTTTAAGAGATTTACATCCACTTGCGTAGAAATTCGGAGATACTGATAAATAAAATGTTCTATTCCCATGCGTAGCTTGTGTTTTATCAATTTCATTTAATCTTTTAGAAAGCCTTACGACATGCTCACTTTGTTGAAGGTCAACTGGTTCATAGAAAAGATAATTCGAAAATTTTTCCCACTCCCTTTCTTTACCAGATATTTGATTGGATAGCTTTGCTTTCATCTTTTCTCTGAACTCATGATCAGTCCAAGGTCTTCTCGCACAACCAACTATTCCAAATTCACTGGGAATTCTTCTTTGTAAAAATAGCTCAAATAAGGCTGGTATTAATTTTCTATGAGTAAGGTCTCCACTAGCACCAAATATTACTAAGCATTGTGGAGATATAACTCTTTCTTGCCGTAAACCTAATCTAAGAGGATTACTTATAGTTGAAGGCATATTTTTAGTATTCTTTTTATAAAATCCTCTTTTTTCCTAATATTAGCTACATATTGTGTCTAAACCAAAAAGTATTTAGTGGGTTCAACTTAAAACTAAATATTAGAGATTTAATAGGTTTCTACGTGCCATCTTCCTGCTTTTTTTAATTGAGGTCTTAATTCTGACCAGTTCAACCCTTTTTCTTCTGCTGCCTTAGTCATTGCTTCATCTATCCCAGGCTCCATACCCTTTAATCCACAGAGATATATATGTGTCTTTTCATCTTCAATCATATTGAAAATTTCATTGGCTGACTCTAATACTCTGTCTTGGATGTACATTCTTCCACCTTTTGTATTTTGCTGTTCACGACTAATAGCTTTTGTATATTTAAAATTATCTGGATTATCAGTTAGATATCTTTGAAGATCTTCTTCGTATAACAAGTTAGCTGATTTTGGAGCACCCATAAACAACCAAGCTTTACCCTTGAAATTCCAATTATTTTTTTCTTTTTCAGTTGGTTCGAACATTCTTCTTAAGTAAGCTCTCATTGGTGCTATTCCAGTTCCAGTGGCCAACATAACAATGTTTGCGTCCTCTTCGTCAGGGAGAAGCATTTCTTTACCTACAGGACCTGTTATTTTTACTTTATCTCCAGGCTTAATATCGCATAAGTAAGTAGAGCAGACACCATTAATTGTTTCACCATCTTTTTCATACTGAAGCTGTCTTACACAAAGAGAAACTGTATTTCCATTAAAGTTATCTCCATGTCTGGTGCTTGCTATTGAGTAAAGTCTTAATTTATGAGGTTTTCCATTAGCATCTTCACCGGCAGGCATGATTCCTATACTTTGACCTTCTACATAATTTAAAAATGGATCACTATCTTTTAGGTCAAAAGTTATGTGATTAACTCTACCAATTGCACCTTCTTTGAGAAGACTATAGTTTTCAATGACTGTTCCCTCGAATGGTGTCTTAGGTCGGTAAATATTGACTGGAACATCTGCATGTTTTTTCTTTGCTACTTTTGGAGTTTCTGTTTTCGTTGCTTCTATTTTTGAATTTTCTGCTTTTAAAACAGCTGGTTTTTTTGGTTCCACAGATTTTGATTCTGGTTTTTTTGTTTTTGCTTCTTCAACTGATTTTAAAGCTCTTTTATTAAAAGTTGTGAGTATAAAATAAAAAACGGCAATTACTACTGGTATATGAGCTAATCCGCCTGCGATTACTTTTGCTTGTGAATACATTTTTTAGATTTCTTTTATAAAAGATTATCAATTTGTAGTTTAATTTGTATTGATTTTACAAAAATGGTTACGTTTTGAGATCGGAATAAATAGATGAAATTATTTTTATTTTTCAGTATTTGTTGTTTTTATCAGTATAGTTACACAGAAATAATTTTTGTTTAATTAAAAATCCATTGTATGAACAATCCTCAAGAATCAATGAATCATTATAAAGACAATGATTTCAGGACAATTCAGCAGACGATGGAAAAGCTTTCTGGCGGAACAAGACGACTTGCAGCACAACTTACTACTTCTGCAAGTTTGGATTCTTTGTGGAGTGTTTTAACAGATTATGATCGGCTAAATCTTTATATCCCAAATCTGTTATCCAGCAAAAAAATATTTCAAAAGGAAAATAATGTTCACCTTAAACAAGTTGGGGCTCAAGATTTCCTTGGCATGAAATTTTCAGCTGAAGTAACTATCGACTTATTTGAAGATAAGGAGCTTGGCCTCTTAAAATTTAAATTGATAAAAGGAGATTTCAGGAAATTTGAAGGTAGTTGGAAAATACAAAGTATTAATAATACTTCAAAAAATTCATTAATTTATGATCTTACTGTTCAAGGTTGTCAGTGGATGCCAATAGGGATGATAGAGAAAAGACTTAAAAAGGATCTTTCAGAAAATTTAATTGCCGTAGATAGGCAAGCAAAATCATCCAAAAGATCATTATAAATTCAAATAATAGCCCCAAGGGGATTCGAACCCCTGTCGCCTCCGTGAAAGGGAGGTGTCCTAGGCCTCTAGACGATGGGGCCAGGAGGTTAGCATAGCAGCTTATAAAAAACTAAGAGTAAAGCTAGCCTTTCGTCAAGTATTGTTGATCTTTGTTTTGTCCTTGCCACACAGGAACTGTGAAATGGAAGCAAGAACCTAAACCAATTTCAGATACAACCCATATTCTTCCTCCATGGACTTGTACTATTCTCCTGCATACTGATAACCCTATGCCAAATCCTGAAGTTCCTTCAGAAGTCTGAGGAAGCCTAACTCTATCAAGAAAAATTCTTTTTTGTTCACTCAAAGGAATACCTGCACCTTTGTCACAAATTGTTATTTCAACCCATTGATTTGTCTTATGAATCATGGTGATTTTAATTGATCCACAGTCTTTAGAAAATTTAATAGCATTTTCAATTAAATTTAAAAATACTTGCCTCATTCTCCTTTGATCTGCAAATACACTTGGCAAATCAGATGGAATATCAGTATCAATTTCAATATTCCTTAATCTCCAGAATTTTTCTAATTCGAGTATTACTTCAGCACTAATACTACCTAAATCAATTTTCTGAGGATTAAATAACGCTTCCCATTTAGTTGTTCCAACCTCTAAAAGATCCTGAGATAGAAGTTCAATCTCTTCAAGACGTCTTTTAATTACTTCTTGCAATTTTGAAATATCTATTTGTCCGAGTTTTTGACTTTGCACAGCCAAAGTGGCAGCCGTTAAAGGTGTCCTTAATTCATGAGCGACCATTCTTAATAATCTTTCCTGAGATTCAATTCTTTTTGTTAATGTCTCATTCTCTTGTCTTAAAACAAGGAGTTCATCTTCCAATAGAAATTCTTTTTGGGTCCTTGTTGAATCAATTTTAGATGGTTGTAAATTAATCCCAAGATTTTTTGTTAAGCCTTCCTGTGTCCACCTTGGCAACCATTTTTGCAACTGAGAGAAAATATTACTTCCAGCAAATATTTGTTTTGGAGCTGGGGAAACTTTAATAAGAGCAGGAATAGCTACTAATCTGTGTAATTCAAGTAATTCAGGTTGCTCTGTCGGCTCAGAAATCTGGAGAGATATCTCGAATTCACAATCATCTGATTCTAAATAAGATATTAAAGACTTAATATCATTACTAGAAAGTTGATTTCTAGCTGCCACAAGTATTAACTTTAACTCTTTTTTATCATTCAAATGATTTCCTCAGAAGTGTTGAAAAGCTGTTAATCCTTATAAACACCTTAAGATATTTTTTTTTATTTTACAGATAAGCTATGAAATAAGGTAGGACTAATTTATATATGGTTGCTATTAATCCAAAGAAGAATTTACATTTTGGTGAGAATCCACCCGAAATCAACTTAAATAGTAATTTAAAAAGGTGGTTTTCGAGAAATATTGGATTATGGAAATCCAATAGAACATATTTTCTTGATGAAACACAAAAAACGTATAATTTGAATATGAATATAAATATTCAAGCTCTAGAGAGTAAATCAGAATGGGAGTCGCATTATCAATTCACTTGGTACCCAGAAAAAAAATATGATTTCTTTGATGAGAATCCCCATTATAAAGAAAGAGGTGAGATGCGTGCATTTTTAAAAGGCCATCAACTTAAGAGGGAAAATTTTTATTTAAGTAATGAAGAAGGTGTATCAAATATTAAGCAAGTAGACGAACACGAAATGATTTTTGAATCATCTTACAAAGATTGGTATATTCTTGAACATACAAGACTTGTAGACTCTGACAATTATAGGTTTAGGGTTATATATTCATGGAACAAAAATAAGCTGAAAATAGTAGAGAATCATCACGAAATTAAAATTATTAAATAAATTCTTTTGGCAGATTTAGTTATAAAAATAAAAAATGTTATCTTTAGTATATGAATTTAAAATAAATCAAATATGGGTTTAAAAATATCAAAAATTTTTGCAATCTCCCTAATTTTTTCATCTTTTTTGCTTGATATAAATAATGAATTTAATAATTTAAATGCAAATGTTAAAAGTTTGCCTGCAAATAAAAATGATTTAGATTTATATCATGGGATGGGTGTTTCATTTCTATGTAATGCAACAAGAAAAGGATTTGATTTAGATTTCCCAAAAACATTAAACGTTGCCTCAGCAACTTTCGCATCTGTAGTTTCTCAAAAACATGGAGGGAAAATAATAGAAAGAAAAAAAGAACAAACAGTTGATTTGAAGAAATTACAATTTATTGCATCTCTACAATTAGTAGAGTCAGCTCTTCAAGTGTGTCCTGATAATGTGCCTGAAAAGATAGAAAAACAATTTAAGATTGAAACTGAGAGACTCAAGAAATTACAAGGATTGTAAAGAAAATTTCCTTTATCTAAACATAGAACTCACGGAACTTTCTTCGTGGATTCTCCATATAGCTTCCCCCAGCATATTTGCGACGGAAAGAACTTTTAACTGTGGAAAATTATCTTTATGTAAAACGGGTATGCTATTGGTCACAATAACTTGTTCGAATAGATTCTTAGTACTTAATCTTTCATAAGAAGGAGGAGAAAATACAGCATGTGATGCACATGCGAATATTTTATTAGCTCCTTCTTGTTTTAATAAATTTGCACCAGAACAAATTGTTCCTCCCGTATCTATCATATCGTCTATAAGAATAGCTGTCTTCCCTTTAACTTCACCAATAACTGTTAGACTTTCCGCGATATTATGTGTCGCTCTCCTTTTATCAATTATAGCCAATGGGGCATCTTTCATTAATTTTGCAAATGCTCTTGCTCTAGCAACTCCACCTACATCAGGAGAGACGACAACTATTTCTTCTAAATCTAACGTTTCTAGATAATCAATTAACACTGGTGAGCCGTAAATATGATCGCATGGTATGTCAAAATACCCCTGTATTTGAGCCGAGTGTAAGTCCATAGCAAGAACCCTATCAACTCCTGATTTTTCAAGCAAATTAGCAGTTAGCTTTGCAGTTATAGACTCTCTTCCTGAGGTCTTTCTATCTGCCCTTGCATATCCAAAATAGGGAATTACAGCCGTTATTTGTCTTGCAGAAGCTCTCTTGCATGCGTCAACCATAATCATAAGCTCCATCAAACTATCGTTTACAGGAGCACATGTAGGTTGGATAAGGAATACATCACAACCTCTAATAGATTGCTGTATCTGGACATAAAGTTCTCCATCAGCAAATCTTTTGGATATTAAAGGTACATTTTCAATCCCTAAGTATGATGCAATTTCTTCAGCTAATTTAGGATTTGTTGTCCCACTTACTAACCTTAATCTACTATTAGTTAGATTAAAGTTCGACTCTTTACTCTGCATTGTCGTGATGAAACTTGTCACGAAATTTGCACCATAAAACTATATTCTTATCGTAGTCGTTTATGGGAATTTCGCAAAAAATAATGTCTAGATCTTTTCAAAAGTTAAATCATAAAACTAAATATCTTTTTTTAAAACAGATTTAATTTTAATGTATATCTATCAAAACAAGTATTAATATTTGTCAATTAAAAAAAATTTGTATATTGTGGAATTTAGAGAATTAAAAAACTTTAAGAGTAAAGAAACAAAATATACTTAAAAACATGCCTAAAGAATCGGTTCTTGCAAAAAAATCATTAGGCTTACTTATGCATCCCTCATGTATTCCAGGAGGGAGAGTCTGCGGAACTTTTGGTAAAGGAGCTAAAGATTGGATTAAAAAACTACATAAACATGGGATTGAATACTGGCAATTTTTACCCCTTACACCCACTGACTCTACAGGATCTCCATATAGTTCCCCCTCAAGTTTTGCTCTAAACCCATGGTTTTTAGATGTAGACGAATTAATCGAGAAGGAGTTTATCTTCATTTCAAATAAAGAAGAACTTGGACCTACAAATCAGAATAAAGATAATTTTGATTTTAGTCTTGCGGATGCTTTAACAAAAAAATTAGGTTGCCTCCTCTTGCAAGGTTGGAGCTCACAATCTGAAAAAACAAAACTCGATTTTTATAAATGGATTAGTAGAAATTCTTGGGTTGAAGATTATGCAACATTTGTTGTAATTAGAGAGGAGTTTAATATGTTGCCTTGGTGGGAATGGCCTCAAGAATTTAAAAGAAAAAATAACAAGTTCTTAAAATCCTGGATTAAGAAAAAAAGTGAAGAAATACTTATTAAACAATTAATACAGTGGCATCTTGATGAGCAATGGAGTGCTATTAAAAATTTTGCAAAATCAAAAGATATTAAGCTAATAGGGGATTTACCTTTTTATGTCTCTAGGGACAGTGCAGATGTATGGAGTAATAAATCATTATTTTCAATTTTTAAAAATGGAGATTTAATATTTCAAAGTGGTGTTCCTCCTGATTATTTTTCATCAACAGGGCAATTATGGGGCACACCAACTTACTTTTGGTCAAAACATAAGAGGACTAATTTCAATTGGTGGAGAAGAAGATTTCAAAGGCAATTTGAACTTGTGGACATATTGAGATTTGATCATTTCAGGGGTTTAGCGGGTTACTGGAGAGTTAATGGCAATTCTAAAACGGCAATTATTGGAAAATGGATAAATTCTCCAGGTAGAACACTATTAAATAAAGTAAAAAAGGATCTAGGTTCTAACTATCTACCAATTATTGCTGAGGATCTTGGAGTAATAACACCAGATGTAGAGAAACTAAGGAAAATTTTTGAACTGCCCGGCATGAAAATATTACAATTCGCATTTGATGGTAATGAAGATAATCCTTATTTGCCTAAGAATATTGAAGGAGAAAATTGGGTTGTTTATACAGGTACTCATGACAACTCTACTTCTTTATCATGGTGGGAATATTTAGATTATGAATCCCAAAAAAGAATAAAAGATGAGTATAAATTTTCAGAAAATCCTTCTTGGGATTTAATAGAAATTGGGATGAAAACAAGCGCTAATCTCTTTATCGCTCCGATGCAAGATCTATTATCTCTAGATGATTCAAGTAGACTAAACAAACCTGGCACCACAAAGAATAACTGGAAATGGAAGTTAAATCGATCTTTAGAAGAAATAGAAGATAATATAAAAATCTTTAGTGAGCTAGGAATTAATTATGGAAGAACTCGAAAGTAGAATTTATTAAAAATTATTTATCAATTATTTGATTTTCAATATTTTGAATCTTTATAATATTTACATTTTGAATAAAGTATCTCTTTAATACAAATATAGAAAAAACTAATATAAAAAAATATAAAACACTTCCTTGCCATGTATTGATAAGATCAAATTTCTTGAACAGAAAATCCTTCCCCCCTTTCTTTAAAATTTTTCTCTCTCTGACAGCTAATTTTAATAAAGTATTTTTTTTTAATACTAAACATTCCTCTAATTTAATTAATATAGATCTTATAAAAGGATACTCTGGCCTAATATTTTTATTATTATTTTCAATAGAATCAATTATTCGTTCAGGAATTTTTGAAATATATGACAATTCTTTTACTGTAAGTTTTTGTTGAATTCTTGCTTCTTTGACCAATTTTGCAATTTCTATATATTGATCAACAAATCCAGGAATAATATCTTTATTTTTTTCAAATTTTTTATTAATTAAAAAAAGATTTTTCAAAATATTCATTCAACATACCCAATCTAATTAATCCTTTTTCTAATCATTTTTTATAGTTTTATTATTATCAATTCTAATCGAATTAAAATAATAAGTAAATTTAATAGACATAAATATAGAAACTAAACTGTAGAAATGATATTTTGCACTGCACTTTTTGCAATATTCAGAGGGCTAAAAGTATCTCTAATTAAAGCTAAGAGTTTTTTAGCATCAGTAAATTCTAATTTTTCATCTTTTATAAGGCTTAAAAGAAGATTCTTCCTAACTTCGGATCCTTTTTTACTTACAAATAATTTCAACCCAGCGTTCGCAACTGGCATGAGGTCTGAATTAATATTCTCAGAATCTTTAAATAAAATATTTAATAAACTTTCAACTTTTTCTACTTGAATTTGACCTTTTTTATCAAAAACGACTTCTAAAAGGATTTCTAAAATCTCTTCAGAATTATCGGTAAGTAGTTTTTTAGCAATATATGGATAAGCAATTTTTAAAATTTTAAATTCAGGATCTAGTCTTAGTGCTAAACCTTCTTGACTAACAACTGCTCTAATTATTAAGGCAAACCTACTGGGCACTCTGAAAGGATAAGAATACATTAGTTTTGAGAATTTATCAGTAACATTTTTAAGATTAAAATTACCAACTTCGGCACCTAGAGATCCTCCAAGAACTTCTTTTAATGGTTCAACAAGTTTTTGAAGATCTTGTTCTTTGGTTAAAAAACCTAATTTCTGGAAATCTTCTGCCAGAAGATAATATTCTTCGTTGATTATGTGAACAATTGCCTTAATTAGAGTAAGTCTATCTGAATTTGTAATAGTATCCATCATTCCGAAATCAACATAAGCTAAATACCCGCAATCTGCATTTCCTCCTTTGAGAGCAAACATATTTCCTGGATGCGGGTCTGCATGAAAATATCCAAATTCAAATAATTGCTGCAATCCACTGATGACACATGTTTTTATAAAAGAAGCAGGTATTAAGTTATTCTCCTCTAGTAAAGCTCGATCTCTTAACTTAACTCCATCAATCCAAGAGGTTGTGATAATCCTTTTAGACGAAAACTGTTTTTCTAATTTAGGAATAAAAATATTTGGGTTTTCTTTAAATAAATTTGCAAACTTCAAAGCATTTTCGGCCTCTTTTTGATAATCAATTTCATCAAAAAGTGCTTTGCCGAATTCATCTATTATTTCTCCAATTCCAACACCTATATTTAATGGTAAAAGTGGGGATAAAAAAGTTGCTAAAAACCTTAAGATTACAACATCCCTTCTTATGAGAAAGTATAAATTTGGCCGCTGTACTTTCACAGCTAGATAAGAATTATTTATTTTTGCTTTATAAACTTGACCTAGGCTTGCTGAAGCAATAGGACTATCTGGAAACTCTTCAAATAATTCATTAGCAGGTGATCCAAGTTCCTCTTCAATGATTTTTAAAGCAATTTTGTGATCAAATGCTGGGAGATTATCTTGTAAATTTGTAAGTTCTGTAAGCCAATCTTGTCTAACAAGATCTGGTCTAGTTGAGAGTGCTTGCCCTAACTTGATAAAACAAGGTCCTAAATCTGTTATTACATCAAAAAGATATTTCGAGAGATTTTTTTGTACATTTTTATTTTTACTGTTACCTTGAAAAAGTATTCTTAAAAAAAGAAAAATAAAAGTTAAAAGGATATATAAAATTCTTGGTATAAAAATCCATGGTCTCAAAATCAACCAAAAAAAGTCATTTTTTGCTGAATATTTCGAATAAGATCCTTTCATTAAAGTTAAAAAATATCAAAAAAGAATATCATCTATTCCATTCTATATATGTCAATAATACTTTATGAGCATTTCATCTTTTCTAACTAAAAAGTTTTTAAAATCTTTATTCTTTCCCTCTCATAACAGAGGGGCTGCTTTGCCAAAGAAATTGGTGAAGTTATTAAAAAATCCGCCTGGGTATTGGGACCTGCCCGAACTACCAGAAATAGGATCACCACTATCACAAAGCGGATTAATTGCTAAATCTCAAAGAGAATTCTCTGACAAATTTGGGGCGAAAGGATGTTTTTTTGGAGTTAATGGAGCTTCAGGATTAATACAATCAGCAGTGATTTCAATGGCAAATCCAGGCGAAAATATCTTGATGCCTAGAAATGTTCATATAAGTGTTATAAAAATCTGTGCGATGCAGAATATAAATCCAATATTTTTTGATCTAGAAATTTCAACCGAAACGGGGCATTACAAACCAATTACAAAAATTTGGTTGGAAAATGTATTTAAAAAGTTAAATTTTGATGAGAATAAAATTGCAGGGGTGATTCTTGTAAATCCCTCTTATCATGGCTATGCCGGAGATTTAGAGGCTTTAATAGATTGTTGTCATCAAAAAAAATTACCTGTTTTAGTTGATGAAGCTCATGGTTCATATTTACTTTTTTGTGAAAATCTTAATTTGCCAAAACCCGCCTTATCATCAAATGCTGATTTAGTGGTTAATTCATTGCATAAGTCGCTCAATGGATTAACTCAAACGGCTTTACTTTGGTACAAAGGGAATCTAATAAATGAAGGTAATTTAATCAAAAATATTAATTTGTTGCAAACTACTAGTCCAAGTTCCTTATTACTTTCTTCTTGTGAAGAGTCTATTAGAGACTGGCTTAATAAAAAAAGTTTATCAAAATATCAAAAAAGAATTTTAGAGGCAAAAAGTATTTACAAAAAATTAATTCAAAAAAATATTCCTCTCATTGAAACTCAAGACCCCTTAAAAATTGTAGTAAATACCTCTAAGGCTGGAATTGATGGTTTTACTGCTGATAAATTTTTTTATAGAAATGGCCTTATCGCTGAATTGCCAGAAATGATGACTCTCACTTTTTGTTTAGGATTTGGAAATCAAAAAGATTTTATTAATTTATTTGAAAAGTTATGGAAAAAATTATTATTAAATTCCAAAAAATTAAAAAGTTTAGAAGTGCTCAAATCGCCCTTTAAATTAGTTCAAGCACCCGAAATCGAAATTGGAATTGCTTGGAGAAGTAAGACTCGGAGTATTCCTTTCTCAAAATCATTAAATAAAATATCTGGAGATATTATTTGTCCTTATCCCCCTGGGATACCTCTACTAGTTCCTGGCGAAAAAGTTGACATGGATAGGTTTGATTGGATAAATAATCAAAGTTTATGCAACAAAGATCTGGTAAATTTTAATATAAGAGTCTTAGAAACGTAGCAATTTCATATGAGATTAAAAAGCGGATTACTTATAGGAACTTTTGGTTTAATTGTTGTTTTGTTGGGGGGATGGTTTTTTACATTGGCAACTGCGTTACTTACATATTTAGCATTATTAGAATTTTTTAGAATGGCAGAATTTAAAGGAATAAGACCAGCTACAAAAACCACATTATTTTCATCCTTTATTATTATAGTTTCTACTTATCTTGAGACCATTGGAGTGCTTGAAGGAGAAATTTCAAATTCAATTTTGCCAATCTGTTCAGTTGGGATATGCACTTGGTTACTTTTGCAACCAAAACCTGGGACAATTTCAGATATTGCAGCCTCTATTTTTGGGTTATTCTATTTAGGTTTTTTACCTAGTTACTGGATTAAGTTGAGGGGACTAGATTCAGTGATAATAAGTTCAGATAAGGGTTTTATGTCGTTTGAGAACTTATCAAATACTTCAGGTCTTCATTTAACTTTAACTTCTTGTTTTTTAATCGTAGCAAGTGATATTGGTTCTTATTTCATTGGGAAGTCATTTGGTAAAACATCACTATCTCCAATATCTCCGAGCAAAACTATAGAAGGTTTAATTGGAGGAATATCCTGTTCAACTTTACTAGCAATATTTTTCGCATTTTTAATGAATTGGGAAAATCCATTAATTTTTGGAATAATTTATGGAATTTCAATTTCTCTTATGGCATTAGTAGGTGATTTAATTGAATCTATGATGAAGAGAGATGCAAAAATAAAAGATTCCGGAACTTTTTTACCGGGACATGGAGGAATTCTTGACAGAATTGACAGTTACATCTTTACTCCATCTGTTTTGTATTATATTTTTGTAATTCTCAAGTATCTAAATTAATTAAAAAATCTTTTATTCCAAAAAATAATCTTGGATAATTTTACTAGATAATGATGGAAGATCTATATGTGGAAGATGACCACAATTTTGTAACCCTACAAAATTTAATTTTTCAATATTTCTTATTTTTTTAAGCTCTTTTTTTCCAAGAATTCGATCATTTTCTCCACATAAAGTTTTAATTGGCATATTTTGGATATATTTTTGAGTCCCTGCAAACCCACCACTTTTTGCAAATGATGCAAGTGAATTCCTCCATCCTTTACAACCTAAATGAATTGAGGCAATTTGCTCTTCCATCTTACCGACGCATTCATCTGGAAAAGCAAATGCTTGCCTACAAAGACTTTTTCTGACCTGAGGCAATCCAAGAAATGAGGCGCCAACTTGGTTAAGAGGGAAAGGGATACTCTTAGGTTCTCCAAACAATCCGGCGGGGGACAAAAGGATAATTTTATCAATAGAATCAGGAATTTCAAAAGCAAGTTTTAAAGCTGTTGAGCCTCCCATAGAGGCTCCAATAATTTTTAGATTCTTTGTTATCTTTAAGATTTTAAGGAGATCAATTAAATGTGAAATTATTTTTGAGGTATTGAATTCATTTGTTGCGCACCTAGGACTAAAACCAAAACCCAGCAGATCAGGAACTATAACTTGAAAATTTCTTTTTAGTGATTTATATATTCTCCTGAATTCTAAAAAACTACTATCAAAGCCATGTAGAAGAAGAATAGGTTGACCTTTCCCTCCAATAACTACTGGAAATTTTAAGGAGTTCCAGTTTTGGTTGAGTTTTATCCACTTAACATCATTTGCCAAATAAAGACCTAAAGGATCTAATAGTGACAATTTGGCACTATCGAAAAATTTTGCATTTAAATCACTTAATTGTTCAAAATTGATTTTAGTCAAAAAAATTTTTATGTTTTAATTTTTTGTTGTTCAAAATTTGAAATAACCTCTATTATGTCCCGTTTATTAATTTCAAAAGGCAAAAAGCGAATCTCAGATTTATCTTTACAAGTAAAATCTGCAATTTTCTCTAAATTATTATTTTCAAAAACATTTATTCCAAGTTGTCCGATGGTAGTTGGCAAATTCAATTCTTTCATGAGTACAAATAATTGTTTAATTGATTGATCAGCTAATTTGTTGTTATTTTTCATTTCTTCTAGTCTTAATTGCAATAATAATCCAACCCCAACAATCTCACCATGTAAAAATTTATTAGGGGTGATTATCTGAGTTATTGCATTATGAATAGCATGTGCTGCTGCAGTCCTACATTTTTCTCCACCAATACCGCCAACTAATCCTGCTGTAAGTCCACATGCTTCTATAGTATTTTGCCAAGATGGATTATTTTGAAATTGATCCTTAAATGCTTTTCCTCCATCTATTAATAGTTGATCTCTTAAAACTCTTGATATCTGAATTGCTTGTTGAACAAGACCATCATCTATCTTTGAACTTGTTATTGAGGATTCGTACCATTTTGCCAAGGCATCTGCTATGCCACTTGCAAGTGTTCTTGATGGAGCTGTTTGAATAAATTTATGATCATAAACTAGTATTTTCGGACAAGATCCTAACGCAACATCTTTTATAAATTGACCATCCTTTGTATAAATATTAGATAAGGCTGTCCAACCAGCACATGTAGAGGCGCTAAGGGGGACTGTAATGCAAGGAATATTAAGAGACTCGGCTATATATTTTCCAGAATCTAAAACTTTGCCACCTCCAGCTGCGATAACACAATCATTATGATTATTTGAAATAATATTCTTAACTCTTGAAATATCTTCGTAACAACAATCAAATTGTAGATTAGCAGAATTAACATCAAGTTTTTGATTTTTCAAATCATTAAAAATATTATTTCTCAAATTATTCGTTTGATTCCCTCTACCTAGAATTAATGGACTTTTAGTTAATTTAGTAATTTGAGGTAAAGATTTTTCCCAAGCAAGATTTCCCCTATATATAGTTTCTGGAGAGATAGACTGCATATTTACTTTGAATGATTAGAAGTTTGCACCTGCCAACTCTTGAGAAGATTCTTCAGAAGAAATATTTATAGTAACTTTTTTATTATCATCTATATCAACTAAAGCATTATCTCCATCTTTTATTCTCCCAGACAGAACTTCTTCAGCCAAACTATCTTCTAGTAAACGCATAACTGCCCTTCTCAAAGGTCTCGCTCCGTATGAAGGATTGTAACCTTCTTCAACAAGTCTTTCTTTGAAAGCATCGGTGACATTTAATTTAATACCTTTATCTTGTAGTCGGACAAAAACTTCTTGCAACATTATTTCTGCAATTTCTTTAACTTCATTTTTAGTTAGTTGTCTGAAAACAATAATTTCATCAAGTCTATTTAAAAATTCAGGCCTAAAGTATTGTTTAAGTTCTTCATTAACAAGTGATTTAATTCTATTATATTGGCTATCTTCAACAGAATCACCTGAGAATTCGAATCCTAGTCCGCCACCTCCTTTCTCGATTACTTTTGAACCGATATTAGAGGTCATTATTAACAATGTATTTTTAAAATCAACAGTCCTTCCTTTGGAGTCAGTTAATCTTCCGTCTTCAAGTAGTTGCAATAATAAGTTGAAAACATCTGGATGAGCCTTTTCAACCTCATCAAATAAAACGACAGTATAAGGACGTCTTCTAACAGCTTCAGTAAGCTGGCCGCCTTCATTAAAACCAACATAACCAGGAGGTGAGCCTATTAGTTTACTAACTGTATGTCTTTCCATAAATTCTGACATGTCTAATCTGATCATCGCTTCTTCACTACCAAAGAAATATGAAGCTAATGATTTAGTCAATTCAGTTTTACCAACACCAGTAGGACCAGAGAAGATAAAACTTGCGATAGGTCTATTAGGATTTTTTAATCCAACTCTTGCTCTTCTTATAGCTCTTGAAACAGCCTTTACAGCTTCATCTTGTCCAATTAGCCTTTGGTGAAGTGTTTCCTCCATATTAAGAAGCTTGACTGATTCAGTTTCTGTTAATTTTTGAACAGGAACGCCTGTCCACGAAGCCACAATATGTGCCACGTCCTCTTCACTAACAAGGGGGGCCTGTAAAAGTTTTGAATCACTTATTACAGAATTATCGGCATCAGATTGATCTCCAGCTGTAGATTCTTTTTTATTGTCCAATACCTCTTTAATTTTTGCAGACAATTCCATCTCTTTTTCCCGTAGTTGGCCAGCTTGATCGAAATTTTGGTCTCTAACAGATTCTTCCTTCTGTTTTTGGACTTGTCTTAGTTCTTTATCTATTTGTTTTGCTTCTGGCGGAAGTTTAGAGTTTATTAAACGTACTCTACTTCCCGCCTCGTCAATGAGGTCAATCGCCTTATCTGGTAAAAATCTGTCAGATATATAACGATCCCCTAAATGAGCAGCGGCCTCTAGAGCATCATCAGTAATTTTTAAACGATGATGTTGTTCGTAACGCTCTCTAAGACCTTTTAAAATTTCGATTGTATCTTCTATAGATGGCTCACCTACCATTACAGGCTGGAATCTTCTTTCTAGAGCAGCATCTCTTTCGATATGTTTTCTATATTCATCTAAAGTTGTTGCTCCAATACATTGAAGTTCCCCTCTAGCTAATGCTGGCTTGAGTATATTTGCTGCATCTATAGCTCCTTCAGCAGCTCCAGCACCAATTAAAGTATGCACTTCATCTATGACAAGAATGACGTTACCTGCTGATTTAATTTCTTCCATTATTTTTTTTAACCTTTCTTCAAATTCACCTCTATATTTTGTTCCTGCTACCAAGAGACCTATATCAAGAGTCAAAACTCTTTTATCTTCAAGTATGTCTGGAATATCCCCAGTTTGTATTCTTTGAGCTAAACCTTCTGCGATAGCTGTTTTACCTACTCCTGGCTCCCCAATAAGAACAGGATTATTTTTTGTCCTCCTACCTAATATTTGTACTACACGATCTATTTCTGAATGGCGTCCAACGACTGGGTCTAATTTTGATTCACTTGCTAATTTTGTTAAATTTGTTCCGAATTCATCAAGAGTTGCAGTTTTTAAGTTTCCCTTAGCTGTACTGGCCCCTGTACCAACTTCGGCTGTTTCACCAAGCATCCTTATAACTTGGGTTCTAACTTTGGTAAGGTCAATATTAAGATTTTCAAGAACTCTTGCAGCCACACCTTCACCTTCTCTTATTAAACCTAAAAGTAAATGTTCTGTACCAATGTAATTATGGCCAAGTTGACGAGCCTCTTCTAAAGAAAGCTCTAAAACTCTTTTAGCCCTGGGAGTAAAAGGTATTTCTACAGCTACAAAACCTGAACCTCTACCTATTATCTTTTCCACCTCGATCCTTGAATCCTTCAAATTAACTCCCAGTGATTTAAGTACTTTCGCTGCGACCCCTGTTCCTTCTCCAATTAACCCCAAAAGAATTTGTTCAGTTCCAACAAAATTATGACCAAGTCTTCTAGCTTCCTCTTGAGCAAGCATAATGACCTTTATAGCTTTTTCTGTAAATCTTTCAAACATCAGAAGATTGAATTCTTATTAATAACCTACCAGCAATATGTCAAATTTGTGTTCAGAATGAGCTTTTGTGAATACCCAGAAGTATAAATTATCAAATTAAATTGAACTTTTTTAGTGATATAACAAGATATTATAGTAATTTCAAGGATTCTGGTAATCCGAACAAATAAATTTTTACATTATTTTGTTGTTAATTTTTTTTTCTTTCAAAAGAGCATCTGAACCATCTTTATAATAATTTTTTCTTATTCCTACAGTAGAAAAATCAAAACGACTATAAAATCTTTCAGCAGTAACATTGACCTGAGAAACCTCCAATAATATTTTTTTTAGATTTAATTTTTCACATTTTTTTATTAAATAGCTCATGAGAAATGATCCAAAACCCTTTTTCCTAAATTTTTTATTTACAACAAAATAATTTATTTGAGCTTCATCAAGAACAACCTGAAGAACACATATTCCAATGACTAAATTTGAAATTAATAATCCAAAGATTTTTGTACCTTCTTTTTTGAATTCGTTAGCCCATTGTTTCTTGCTCCATAGGGAAATCGTATTTGAATCTAATTCATAACATAAATCAATATCTTTCTCATTTATTTGTTTGATGGATATCATTTTAATATATATATTTAAAAGTTCAAATCTAGAGTCATTATAAAATATGACAGTTTTGGCAAAACTTTATTTAGAGTTCCCCCATGGAAGAAATACAATCTTTTTTAAAACAGAAAATTGACTTGGAAAGTCCTAATAAAAATATCGTACCAATTACTACTTCCATTGGAGGAGATGGGAAATTGTTAGTTGGTGGCTGTTCTATTGAAGAGTTAGTTAAAAAATATGATTCTCCTCTATATATATTAGATGAAATCACTCTAAGAAAGTCTTGTAGAGCCTATAAAAAAGCATTAGAAAAATATTACCCTGGGGAATCTCTCCCTATATACGCTTCCAAGGCAAATAGCTCCATATTCATGAGTAATCTTATTTCCTCAGAAGGTTTAGGACTTGATGCAGTGTCAGAGGGAGAATTATTAACTGCTCTAAAGGGTGGGGTGCCAAATGAAAAAATTGTTTTTCATGGGAATAACAAATCTGACAAAGAAATTGATTTCGCGATTAGAAATAACATCAAAATAATTGTAGATAATGACTATGACTTAAGAAGATTAGAGGAAGTATCAAATTCATTAAATCATGACTTAGAAATAATGATTCGCTTTACTCCTGGGATCGAATGCCATACACATGAATACATAAGAACAGGTTCATTTGATAGCAAATTTGGTTTTGGAATCGAATATTTGAATAATTTATTTGCAACCATAAGCGAAACTCAACATCTAAAATTAAAAGGAATACATGCTCATATTGGTTCCCAGATCTTTGAACTAGACCCTCATAAGGATCTAGGTGAAATAATGGTAAAGGTTATTTTAGACGCCAAAAAATTTGGCCATAATATTAAAGAACTTAATGTTGGTGGAGGTTTAGGCATTAAATATACATTAAATGACGATCCACCTTCTATCGATGAATGGGTAAAAACAATTTCCAACTCAGTTGTTAAAGCTTGTAAAAAATACAATTTAGATTTGCCAAAATTGATGTGTGAACCTGGAAGATCTATCGTATCTACAGCAGGCATAACAATTTACAAAATTGGAGCTTTTAAAGAAATTCCTGGAATCAGAACTTATTTGTCTGTTGATGGCGGGATGAGTGATAATCCAAGGCCAATAACATATCAATCAAATTACTCTGCATGTTTGGTAAAAAATCCCTTTAATATTAACTCTAAAAATAAATATACAATTGCTGGCAAACACTGCGAATCGGGAGATGTATTGTTTAAGGAGATAGAACTAGCAAATTGCGAAACAGGAGATCTCATATGTGTCTTTGGTACTGGTGCTTACAATAATTCAATGAGTTCTAACTACAATAGAATTCCAAGACCCGCAGCCCTTTTAGTTTGTGATGGAGAAGCAGAGATTATTCAAAAAAGAGAAAGTCCAATTGATCTTTTAAAATATGATGTCTTGCCTGATCGCTTTATTAAACAAAATTAGGTAAATTTAAATTAATTCTGTTTTTAGTGTGAATTTCTGGGGAATTATAAATTTAAAGCTTTTATTAGATGTATTATTTGCTGTTGGTTTCGGACTTTTATTATTCTCTAGAGTAAAAGAACAACGGACATTATGGCTTCTAAGAGGATATTTGTTTTTAGTATCATCTGCATGGTTTATCCAAAGATATGCATACTTACCACTAACATCAAAATTAATTGATGCTGTCGTGCTCGCTTGCTCTCTCTCATTAGCGATCCTTTGGCAAGGAGAGTTAAGAAGATTAATGGAACTACTAGGCACTGGGAGGCTAGCTGTATTACTTGGCAATCCACCAAAGGAATTTAGAGCAACTTCAACTACCATTACTCAGTTAGTTGATACTGCAGGTAAACTCTCTCAAAATAGAAGAGGCGCTTTAATCGTTGTAGATTTGGGGAGTGATTTAAGACCTGAAGATTTTTTATATTCAGGTACAAATATTGAGGCACAATTATCAACTGACCTTTTAATAAATCTTTTTGCAACAGATACGCCCTTACATGATGGAGCAGTGCTTGTAAAAGGTAATAAAATAGTCTCTGCTGGCGTAATACTTCCACTCTCAAGACAAGGGATAAGTAGATACGGCACAAGACATTTAGCAGCCTTAGGAATTACAGAAAGATTTGACAGATGTATTTGTATTGTTGTTTCTGAAGAAACAGGTACGTTATCATTAGCAAGCCAAGGCAAACTCGAAAGGCCAATAACCAGCAGCAGGTTACAAGAACTTCTTTCAAAATTTATTGGTAATCAAAACTCTATGGGAGCAAATAAAGCATCATTAAGTAAAAATGTCTTATCCCAAAACACAGAATCAAGTGATAATATCATCAGTGATATTAATAAAAAAGAGTCAGAAACATCAGAAATTTTTATTAACAAAAAGGATTAACTAATGAGTTTAGAAAAAGTAATAGACGATAAAACTAGTGCCTTATTAATGAAAATAGATAAGCAAAAATTGCCCAAGCACATAGCAATAATTATGGATGGCAATGGGAGATGGGCAACTAGAAAAGGTTTGCCCCGATCATTTGGACATAAACAAGGCGTCAGTGTATTAAAAAAAATTCTCAAAGCTGCAAAAAATTTAGGTTGTAAAGTAATTACTGTTTATGCTTTTTCTACTGAGAATTGGACAAGACCAACAAAGGAAGTTGATTTTCTTATAAATCTTTTTAGCGAAGTTTTAAAAAACGAAATTAAAGAGATACATGAAGAATCAACAAAAATAAAATTCATTGGAGATTTAACTCCTTTCCCAAAAAATTTAAAAGAAATAATCTCTAGTTCAGAATCACTTACTAAAAACAACAATAAATTTTTATTCAATGTTTGTGTTAATTACGGAGGTAGACAAGAAATAGTAAAAGTTGCAAAAGAACTAGCATTAAAATCTTCTTCTGGGGAAATAAAACCAAGTGAAATTAATGAAGAATTATTCAATTCAGAGTTATTAACTAGAGGGATTAAGGATCCAGAATTATTAATAAGAACTAGTGGTGAAAAAAGGATAAGTAATTTTTTATTATGGCAATTAGCATATTCAGAAATTTATATATCTGACGTACTTTGGCCAGAGTTCAATGAGCATGAATTTCTTAAAGCAATAATTGATTACCAATCAAGAAATAGACGTTTCGGCGGTATAGAATCATTACCAAATGAATCTTTTGAAGATTCTGAATATATTTCCAAATAAAAATGGCTAATTCAAATAATCAGTTATTTAAAGAAATTAGGTTCGATTGGAATAAAGAGGAGATATTAGAAATACTTAATATGCCTCTTATTGATTTAATGTGGGAATCACAAACCGTTCACAGGAAATTTAACAAATACGATATTCAATTAGCATCATTGTTCAGCGTAAAAACTGGTGGATGTGAGGAAAATTGTTCGTACTGTAGCCAATCAATATATAGTGCTAGCGAAATCAAAAGTCATCCACAGTTTCAAGTTGAAGAGGTTTTATCAAGAGCTCAAGTAGCAAAAAATGAAGGTGCAGATAGGTTTTGTATGGGTTGGGCGTGGAGAGAAATTAGAGATGGGAAATCTTTTAATGCAATGTTGGAGATGGTCAGCGGTGTTAGAGATTTAGGTATGGAAGCATGCGTTACTGCTGGGATGCTTACAGAAGAACAAGCTTCCAGATTGGCTGATGCAGGTTTGACCGCGTATAACCACAATCTTGATACTAGTCCTGAGCATTATAAAAATATTATTACGACTAGAACTTATCAAGACAGACTAGATACTATTAAAAGAGTAAGGAATGCAGGAATAAATGTTTGTTGTGGAGGAATAATAGGCTTGGGTGAAACTAATGGCGATAGAGCATCTCTTTTGGAAGTGCTTTCAAACATGAATCCACACCCTGAAAGTGTTCCTATAAATTCATTAGTAGCTATTGAAGGCACTGGTTTAGAAGATAATAAAGAAATTGATTCTATTGAAATGATAAGGATGATAGCTACAGCAAGAATTCTTATGCCTAAAAGTAAAATAAGACTAAGTGCAGGGAGAGAAAAGCTTTCAAAAGAAGCCCAAATATTATGTTTTCAATGTGGGGCAAATTCAATTTTTTATGGAGATGAGTTACTCACAACTTCAAATCCATCTTTTCAATCAGACAGAAAACTTCTTAAAGAGGTTGGAGTATCATTTAACAAAGATTTTGAAACTTGCGAAAAAACATTATCTTCTTTATGAAAGGCAAAAATTATAAAATAGTTTCTCTTTACTCTTTTTTCCCATTTCAAGAAAACTTAATTCTTGATTTAAAAAATAAATTATTAGAAATCGAAAATAAAAAAGATCTTTCAGGTTTATTAATTTTTGCGAGTGAGGGCATTAATGGAACTATTTGTGCAGAGAAAAATGTAATTGACATTGTTATCAATTTACTTAGAAAATATACAGATAATAGAAATTTGAATATAAAGGTAAACTTTTCAAAAAAGAAAGTATTCAAAAAATTAAAAATAAAAATCAAGAAAGAAATAGTTACCATGGGTTCCCCTGAAATAAACCCTTCAGAAAATAATGGGACCTATATTGACTCAGCTGATTGGAATAAGTTAATTAAAAATCAAAATACAATAGTCATTGATACTAGGAATCATTATGAGGTTTCTATAGGAACATTTCATAATTCTATAAACCCAAATACAAGAAATTTTAGCGAATTCCCCAAGTGGGTAGATGATCATTTAGATACCTATTTAGAAGATAATGAGTCTACAAATATAGCAATGTTTTGTACCGGAGGAATAAGATGTGAAAAAGCCACTAGTTTGCTAAGAAAGAAAGGTTATAAAAATATTTATCACTTACGAGGCGGCATAATTCAATACTTTGATGACATACCAAAAGAAGAAAACTTATTTGATGGTGAATGTTATGTTTTCGATAAAAGAGTTGCTTTAAATCATGAATTAGAAAAAGGCTCATACTCGATTTGTCATGCATGTGGAATGCCAGTTTCAATTCAAGATCAAAAAAGAAAAGAATATAGAAAGGGTATTCAATGTCATTTCTGCATAGATCAATTTAGTGATAATGATAGGAAAAGATTTGAAGAAAGACAAAAACAGATCGACAGATTAAAAGTGGAAAATCATAAAATCTATCAGGACTAATTTTCAAAATCATGAAGGTTGAAGAATTAGAAAAATTAGCAAGTACCATTGGATTATTAATTAAAATTCAAGTTAGAGAAACTCTCGGATTATGTTTCTTTAGAATCGTTATAGCCGAACAGAAAGATAACATCATTAAGATTTGGGCCGAAATGAAAGGTTGGACTTATTTTAATAAGCAGGGTATTCAACTTGATACATTAAGGATCCTTAGTAAAGCGCCTGCCTTTGTTTCAGAATTAATATGGGCAACAACTATGGCTTGGGCAATTGAAAAAAAATTAAGCAACACAGCAAGACTTTTAGCTATTTTTGATAGTGAAGGATATAGTAAAAAACTTGTAAGATATTTCAAGTTAATAGGCTTCAAAATCGTTAAAGAAGTTGGTTCAAGCCCAGTAGATCTTTTATTAAGATTGGTCTGGGGAGGTGCAGGTACACTTATGAACGGGGAATGTATTTACATATTGAAAAAACTTGAAAAGAAACTCTCTTTAATTGAAGAAAGTTAACCGGCATGATAACTACTTCTAACTAAGGGGCCAGAAGATACTTTCTTGAATCCTAATTCCTTAGAGAAGCGATTTAAATATTCAAACTCTGATGGATCCCAATATTTCTTAACTGCCAAATGGTTGAATGAGGGCCTTAAATATTGGCCGATTGTAATTTGATCACAATCTATTTTTTTAAGATCATAAATTGTATTTTTTATTTCGTCCAATGTTTCCCCAAGACCTAGCATAATGCCTGATTTAGTTTGAATATGAGGAGCAATATCTTTTGACTTTTTTAGTAAACTAAGGGATTTTTTATAATTTGCACCTCTCCTAACTTCTTTTTGGAGTCTTTCAACAGTTTCAAGATTATGATTAAAGCATATTGGATCTTTTTCTAAAATCATCTTCAATCTCTCAGTTTGAAGGTTATTAGTTTCATCAAAATTCTTGCCCCCACCCCATAAATCAGGAGTTAAAACCTCTATTTTAATTGTTGAATCAATTTTTCTAATCTCATCAATTGTAGATATAAATAAATTTGCACCATGATCATGGAGATCATCTCTAGCTACAGATGTCAAAACAACATATTTCAAATTTAGTACTTTCACTGCTTCAGCGACTTGAGTACATTCATCAATATTGATAGAACTAGGTCTACCTTTATTTACCTGACAAAAAGCACATGAACGAGAACATATCGATCCACCCAGTAAGAAAGTGGCAGTTCCTGAGGCATAACATTCTGCTCTATTTGGACATCTTGCTTCTTCACAAATAGTATGAATATTTGATTTTTTGATGAGTGTTTGTATTTTTTCGAATTCTGAAGCTTTACTAATAGGAAATTTAATCCAAGCGGGAAGTCTTAGAATTTTTTCTTTCTTGATTAAATTATTGTCTCTCATTATCTAATTTAGTTTTGTTCTTCCTTCTAAAGCCCTTGCAAGTGTAACTTCATCAACATATTCAAGTTCACTACCCATTGGGAGGCCATATGCAATCCTCGTAACTTTAGTAAAAGGGGCTAACAATTTTCCAATATAAAGACTTGTTGTATCTCCCTCAACACTGGGGGTCAATGCCAATATAATCTCATCTATTTCAGACTTACTAACTCTTTCTACCAAGCTTCTTATTTCTAAGAGTTCGGGGCCAACAGAATCCATTGGGGATATTAAACCACCAATAACGTGGTAAACACCTTTAAATTCTCTGGCGCGCTCCAAAGCAAGCAAATCTTTAGTTTCAGCTACTACACAGATTAGTTTTTGATTTCTTTCAGTATTTTTACAAATTTCACATTCATCTTCTGAAGTCAAATTGAAACATTTTTTGCAACGACCAACATTACTATGTGCTTCTAATAGAGCCTTTGAAAAATCTCTTATAGTACTTTCAGGTTGTTTTAAAATAAACAGAGCTAATCGTTGAGCTGTTCTTGGACCAATCCCTGGAAATTTCTCAAAATGACCAATTAACTTTGAAAGCGGTTTGGTATAAGTAATCAAAATCAAACTATTTCTAGGGATAATTTAGACGCAAAATTCTGGATTGCCATAATTGTTTGCTTTTGATGTCTTATTATGTTTTAAGTTAGTAATTTCAAACAAAATGAAAAATATTAAATTTAACCCTTTCAAATATTTATTTTTGATTTTTTTGTGTTTAACACTTAGTGCTTGTAGTGGCGGACTAAATGCGGGTTTAGAAGCTTATCAAAGTCCAGATGGAAGATATGCCTTTTTGTATCCAACAGGATGGACTAGAGTAAAAGTCGATGGAGGACCTGAAATTATTTATCATGATCTAATAAATAGTAATGAGACCTTAAGTTTAGTCATTTCTGATGTAAATAAAGAGGTTCAATTAGAGCAACTAGGAAGCCCAAGTGAAGTAGGTCAAACATTAATTGATAAAGTCATTGCTCCTGAAGGTTCAGGTAGAGAGGTAAAACTTATAAATTCAAATAAGAGGGAGGCATCCAATCATATTTTCTATGATTTAGAGTATGAATTAAATTTAAATAAACAGGCCAGACACGAATTAGCTACTGTTGTAATTGATAGAGGAACACTTTACACTTTCGCTGTGGGAACAAATGAAGAGAGATGGAATAAAGTTGACGGCATGTTTAGTAATGTAATTGAATCATTTAACTTTTTAATATAGTTTAGAAATTATAAACTAGATTCCTACTTGAACATTCCATAAATCAGCATATATTTTGTTCTGATCTAAAAGTCTTTCATGTTTTCCGCTTTCAACTATTTTGCCTTTATCAATAACAACAATATTATCTGCATTTTTTATAGTGCTTAATCTATGAGCTATTACTATAGTTGTTCTTTCTTTGGTGATTTTAGATAATGATTTTTGAATTAAAGCCTCTGTTTCATTGTCAACTGAGGCTGTAGCTTCATCTAATATTAATATTGGTGCATCCTTTAAAACAGCTCTCGCCAAGGCAATTCTTTGACGTTGTCCGCCTGAGAGCCTTTGGCCCCTTTCCCCCACTATGGTTTTATAGCCATCTGGTAATTGTTCAATAAATTTATGAGCTTCCGCAATCTTTGAAGCTTGAATGATATCTTTAAGACTAGGGTTGATTGAACCATAAGCAATATTTTCTCGTACACTGCCATGAAATAAATAAGTTTCTTGACTTACTAAAGAAATGCACTTTCTCAAAGCCCTCAAATTTATTTCTTTAATAGAAATGCCATCCAAGGTTATTGACCCATTATTACTATCATAAATCCTAAGGAGTAATTTTATTATTGTACTTTTCCCAGAACCTGTTAAACCAACAATTCCTAATGTTGAGTTATTTTCAATTTTGAAATTTATGTTTTTTAAAGTTAAATCTCGTCCAGGATAATTAAAATTTACATTATTAAAAATAATTTCTCCTTTTATATCTTTATGTTCAATTTTTATTTTTCCATCTTTTATTTTTATGGGCGTATCTATGAGATCAATTACTCTATTTATTGAAGCCATAGATCTCTGAAAATCATCTAAAACATGACCCAAAGTAGTTAAAGGCCATAATAGTCTTTGTGTAATAAAAACTAAAAAACTATAAGTTCCGACATCAAGTGTCTTATTCCAAGTTTGGAAACCTCCAATTAATAGAATCGCTATAAAAGCAAATAAGATTGCAAATCTTATAAGAGGGATAAAAGCAGAAGATAATTTTATTGCAGCCTTGTTACTTCTTTGATATTCGAGACTTTCTTTATTTAATCTATTTAGTTCCCATTTTTCTTTAGTAAAACTTTTTATGGTTAGAATTCCACTTAAATTATTATTAAGTCTTGATGCTAATAGTCCAGCTTTATTTCTAACATCTCTATATTTTGGAGCAAGTTTCCTTTGAAATTTAATTGATCCTAAAAATATAATTGGAATAGGAAAGAAAGCAAATAAAGCGACTTTTGGAGCGACAAAAATCATAGTGAGCCCAATTATTAAAACAGTTATAAATAACTGAATAATCTGATTAGCTCCTTGGTCTAGAAATCTCTCAAGTTGATTTATATCATCATTCAAAATAGATAATAGCCTTCCAGTATTATCATTTTCAAAAAAATCCATATCTAATTCCTGGATATGCTCATAAGCTTTTATTCTTAATTTATGTTGCGATAGCTGAGCCAAATTTCTCCATAAAATCGAATATAAATATTCAAAGGAGGATTCACCAGACCAAACTATTCCTGAAGCAAATGCAAGAAAAATCAATTGTGCTGGAACTTCTTTTATTCCAAAACTAGCAATCCATGAATTCTGTTCCTTGACAACGATATCCACCGCAAGAGCAATTATTACAGGGGGAGCTAAATCTAATATTTTATTAATTATGGAACTAAGAAAAGCAAAAAATACTAACCTTCTTTCTTCAATCAGATTTAAATAAAGTCTAATTATTGGATTTTGATTGTTCTTATACCTCATAAAATATCAATTAAATTTTTCTATAATGATTTAAATTTTCTTTAGTTTCTAATTTACATTTTGTTTTTGCATCTTGATGACTTGAAGTGTTTGTAAATTCTTCGTAGTAACAATCGCAAGTTTCATTTGCAATTTCTTCACTATATATCATTTCTGCTTTCATCATCTCCTCTTTGACACTCTGAAGACAAAATAATTTTATGATTGAATTTTGTTTGGTTTGAGCTAAATAATAACTATTAAGAGAATTGAATAGGAGCATAAGGTTCACAAAAATAAGGAATTTATATTTGCCAGCTTTCATTCTCTATACCTAGGTTCTGACTTTAATTTTTTTTAATTTATTTTTAGTTTCTCTATGCAGATCTCTTGGTAAATCTACCAGACTGTAATCATTAAAAATCTGAATCTTACCTATGGATCTGCCATTTATATTAGTTGAATTACAGATTGAGGATATAATATTTGCAACTCTAACCCCATCAAATTTACCAAAGTTAAATTTGTAAGTTTCAAAAGAATCATTTTGATAATTATTTCTTCTATTTGAATTTCTCATACGATTATTAATATTTCTATTTGATCTACTTCTATCAGTATTATTTTGTTTATTAATCCAAGAATCATCTTCATTAACAAAAAATGATTTATTACCTATTACTAAATTAATCGCCGCCATTGCAATATTCGATTCATCCATAGAGTATTTTTCTTTTAAATTATCTAGTACATCAATAATCAAAGCTTTATTTTCTTCATTTTCATCTTTAGCTAAAGAACTCTCATTAACATTATCTATAAGTTTCTCCATCCTTTTTTCATTTATTATTTTATTACTTGGTATATTAATTTCTTCAATTTTAGTTCTTGTTGAGTTTTCTAAGTTTCTTAGAAAATGTTTTTCTCTTTGATTAACAAATAAAATTGCTTCTCCTGTTCTACCTGCCCTTCCAGTTCTTCCAATTCTATGAGTATATGTTTCCTTGTCAAAAGGAAAATCGTAATTAACAACAAGTTTTATCCTCTCAACATCTAATCCTCTAGCTGCTACATCAGTTGCAACAAGGATATTAATAAATCCTCTTTTTAATCTATCTACAGTATTTTCTCTTTGATTTTGAGGTATATCTCCATTAAGTACTGCCACAGTATGACCTGAATTCTCTAAAGCTTCAGCTATTGAAGTAGTAAGTAGTTTTGTCCTCACAAAAATAATTACTCCCTCGTTATTAAGTTCTAATATTCTTTTTAAAGCATCTAACTTATGATGCCTTTGTACATATAGAAATTTTTGAGAAATTAATTGAGTTTCTTTTTGAACACTTTTGATTAATATTTCAGCAGGATCATTTAGATATTTTTTTGCTATATTTCTTATCTCACTAGGCATTGTTGCTGAAAACAATACCATCTGCTTATTTTCCGGAAGTTGATCTATTATCCATTCAATATCTTCAAGAAAACCCATATTTAACATCTCATCTGCCTCATCTAAAACAAGGCAATTTATATCTTTAATTTTAAAAGTCCCCTGCCTTATATGATCCATTATTCGTCCTGGGGTCCCAACAACTACGTCAACTTTTCTTTTTAATGCAGAAATTTGATTTCGATAGTCAGTACCTCCATATATTGCAACCGTCTTAAAATTACTAGATTCAGAACTATAACTTTTAAAAGATTCTGCAACTTGAGTTGCTAATTCTCTTGTAGGAGTCATAACTAAAACCTTGGCATTTAATTCTTTATTATCTGCAAGTTTTTCTATTAATGGTAATGCGAAAGCTGCAGTCTTTCCTGTTCCTGTTTGTGCTTGGCCTAGTAAATCTCTGCCTAACATTAGTTCGGGAATTGCAGCTTTTTGGATGGGAGTTGGATTTTTATATCCTTTATTTTTTAACGAATTTAATATCGATTGATTAAACCCAAAATAGTGAAATCCATTCTCATTATGATTTCTTTTCGATACTTCCAATGGTTGAGATTCAATTTCTTTTTTGTTCTCTAAGTTCTTTAACTCAATTAGGGAAGCATCTTCATTCTGAGATTTTTTCTTCTCACTATCTAGAGAGTTACTATCTTTTTTTAAAACCATTTTAAATGCCTAATAATCTTCTGATTAGGCATTCAACAAATATCTAAATTGACTTAAATTGTTGATTAGCCTTACAGAGCCGAGTTATTAATCTAACATCTTGAGGTTAAGATCTTACTAATTTCTAAAAATAAAATTTAATTTAAATAATATATATCTAAAAATTTTTTCGCTCTTGTAACAGCAGTATAAAATAACCTTCTTTCAAAATTATCTCTACAAAAGATATTTTCAATATCATTTTTTTCTCTTATAGCATATTGATTTCTTCTATACTTTTGTGACCATAAAATGCTTACTTTTTCAGATTCACTACCTTGAGATTTATGAATAGTAATGGCTATTGCTGGCACAACATTTTCTAAATTAGATGGATCAATTAATGTGACAATTTCTTCGTTATTATCATTAAATTTTCTAAAAAGATATTTTCTATTATTTTTCAAACCTATAAGCACTCCTATATCCCCATTTGATAATCCAAGTTCATTATTATTTTTTGTACACATGATCGGGACCCCCTCTTTAAGACTTTTAAGGTCATGAGGTTTTTTTTGACCAAAAACAATTTCATTCAAATATTCAACACTCCATATTCCGGAATTTTTCTCGCATAAAATCAAGTGACTTTGTAAATCCAGAAATATCTTATCTACTAAATCTTTTTCATTAAGTAATAAATTATCAATACCCTCATCAAATATATATTTTTTTTTACTTAAATTTGAAGTTGAAAGATTTAACTGTTTTAGATGACTTGTAATCGAAAAAAATAGATCTTTTGGAATATCTTTTTCTCTACTTTTTGAAATAGTAATTTCTTTTGAATTATTATCTTTTTCTAATTCTTTTATCTTTTGATTGAGTAAAGAAAAATCATTATTAAATATTAAACTACTAATTAATGCTATATCTCCAATATTTCTATAAGTTTTTTCTAAATTTACTACACAAGATTTGATTGAACTATTATCACCATATTCAAACAAATAATTCCAGATAGAACAGTTATTTACGGGAGACAATTGATTTTTATCTCCAACTAAAATAATTTTACAGTCCTTTGCTAATAAATTTAAAACTGATTCAATCAAATCGATATTAACCATTGACATCTCATCAATTATGAAAATATCAAGCTCTTTTAGTTTAAATTTCAACTTGAGAGATTTATTTTGAGAATTTAAAATCCATCTATGTAAAGTTTGAAATTCTATTTGGTCTAGAAATTTGCTAGAGGAAATATTTTTTTTATCATTAAGAGCTTCTTTTAAACGAGCTGTAGCTTTACCCGTTGGAGCAGACAAACCAATATTTAAAAATTTATCAATTTGAAGGAGTTCTATTATTAACTTTATTATTAAAGTGGTTTTACCCGTACCTGGTCCTCCTTGAAGGAAAACTAAGTTTGAATATTTAAATATATTTTTAATTTGATCAATTTTATTATCATCTTTATAAATTATCGAGTTCATTAAATTATCGGTATCTATTTTTTTTTGAAATGAATTAATAACTCTTTCTATCTTTGTTGACCATTTTGATAGAGATAATTTTCTATTTAATAATACGAATGGAGAATTAAGGGAACCTATCAAACCTATATTTTTCAGAACATCTATATGTTTATTGGGCCAGCCATCTTCTAATAATTCAAAGATTATTAAACTATTATCTAAATCAATAATAGTTTCACCATTTTTTTCAAAATCTAATAAAATTCTTATTGCATCTTTTACAAAATTTCCATATTTTTTTTCATTGAATTTGAAAATACCTAAGATTAAATTAAAAATATGATCATATTGGATTTTTTCAATATCAGTAGTAGTTTTAGTCATTCTAAAAAAGGTTATCTAAATATTTAATTCTTTTTAAAGGTGCTTTGCCAATAAAAATACCTGGAGATATATCTTTCGAATTAGATTTTTCAAATAATTCAAAATCTGGCAATCCCTTTAAAAACAAATAAATATATCCTCCTAGATGTTTTTGTGGTTGATAATTTTTAAGTCTCCACTTTAATAATCGATGCAATGCTAATAAATAAAGATGAGATTGCAATGGATAATGATGTTTAATCATTTCGTTTCTCATATTTTCATAGTTATAGTTTCTTGGTAAACAATCACTATTATCACTACCAGAAATAAAATTACTTTTCCAATCAATTACCCACCATTTACTATCTTCTAAATTATTACCTACGGGAAAAACACAATCAATACATCCTGAATGAAAGCCTTTATTCATAATTTGAAGATCATTTATTTTGTTTGCATATTCTTCACCAAATTCATATTCCTGATCTAAAAAAAAGCATTTTGATATATCATTAGAATTAATATTTCTGCCTTCATAAGATAGAGTTAAATCATATTTAAGTTCCTTAATTAAGTATTCATTTGGAATATCAACTAATTTCTTATTTTTTAATTCGCTTCCTAAAGATATATTTATAATCCTTATAACCGCATCTTTTACTTTATAAGCCAAAGAAGTATCGATTTGATGAAAGTTCAATTCCTCAATAATTAAATTCATTAATTCTGTATTATTATCGTTTCTAAATTCAAATCTTTCTATTATTTTGTGCAGGCAAGTCCCCGCAATAGTTCCTTTTGGAAATTCACTTAAGGGATTTGGATAAGAAAAATAATTAGGATAAATCTTTGATTTCCTAAGAATAGACTCTTTGATAATTGATATATTATCTTGATAATCCTTATATTGATTAATGACTGAATCAATATTTTTATCTTTACGTATCCATGAAGAATAACTTGAATAAGAAAATTGATCAGAATTAAATTCATTAGATATTTTTTTATTAATGTTATCGATTTTCCAAAGATTATTATTATTCAATCGATTAGTTTGGAACTTAGCAAAAATTTCTTTTATTTTCTCTTTTTCTATTTTTAATTCAAAACTAGACTTATAAATATTGATATTTTCCAAATTATTAAGTAAATCATTATTTAAAATATTATTTGTATCTTCTAAATCATTAAAAACAACAAGTTTATATTTACTCCTTGTAAGTGCTACATAAATTAACCTCTCACTTTCTTTAAATAAATCTTCTTCTTCTATTAATTTAAATTTTTCAACCTTCGCATAATTATTAGAAATATTAATATATATGTTTCTATCAATATTTGATTTCCAAAGAGGTCCTTTAATTTTATTTGACTTATTTGAAATAATTGGAAGATATGGACATATGACTATTTCAAATTCGAGACCCTTACTACTATGAATGGTATAAAGATTTATTCCATTTTGAAGATTATAATCTTTCGTCAAAAAATCTTCTCCGGTAGAAATTCTTAAAATATGATCTAACTGATTTTTATACCAGTTGAAGACTTTATTGAGATTAAAATCATTATTCATTAATTCTATTTCAACAATTTCTGAAAGTTGAAATAAATTTGAATTTAAATCTGAATCTTGAATAATCGAAGATGAATTGTGATTTATAAGGAGTTCATTAACAATGTTTAAAAAACCTTTTTCTCTCAGTTCTTGGGACCAAGAAATGCATTTATTAATTAAAATTTCTAAATTATTACTAATTCCATCATCAAGTAAATCTTTCAATTCTATTTTTATAAACTTTGAAGTAGCAAGCAACTTTATATTTTTTAAAGACCTCGGATTTAATAAACATTCAATAAATAAAAATATTAGAGAACTTGCTTCTGTATCAAAAATATTTTGTTTATTTTGAATTTTGCATGGAAGGTTAAACTGATTTAATTTTTTTTTAAAATCTAAGCATTGCGAATTGTTTAATGTAAGAATCGCAATTTTATTAATATCAATTTCTTTATTATCTAAAATAAAGTTAACTATGTAATGAGTAACAAGATCCTCTATATCAATCTCTTTTTTTGAAAATTCTACAATTTCAAATACATCCTTAAATTTAAATTCAGAATTAATATTTTCATTAATTCTAGAGGTTAATTTCCTATAGTTTAGTTTTGATTGTTTAAGTCCATTCTTATAAAGTTTATTAAGAACATCGATTAACTGTTTTGAGGATCTATAGTTATCTGTAAGATTAAAAACTTCGGTTGCATTAGATCTTGCATCTAAGTAAGTTTCAATATCTCCCCCTCTAAATTTATAGATAGCTTGTTTTGGATCACCTACACAAAGTAAAAATTGATTTTTTGTATTAAAGAACTTTTTTATTAAATTCCACTGAATAATATCTGTATCTTGAAACTCATCTACTAATACACATTTAAATCTTTTTTGAATTTTAGATAGAGTATTACTATTACTAATTTCTGAATCTAAAAATGTATTTTCTACAGTTTTTATAAGATCATTGAAGTTAAAAATAGAAAAACTTTTCTTTAATTCAATTAATTTTATATAAGCTAGTTGGGTAAATATCCTTACAAATTCGGTATAGAAACCTTCTTTTATTTTATAAATTTTATCTTGTAATAAATTAAATTTAGTAAAATCTAATTTTAGATTATGTTTATTAATTTCTTTAGATATATTGTCATTATAAAAATATTTAGATAAAAGATCATCTTTAGAAATATCATATATAAAATCAATCACATTTTTAGAATTAAGCCTTTTGTTAATCTCTTCAATCCAACAAATTATTTGATTAAACTTATCATCTCTTGGTTTTGCTGCATATATTTGACTTTTTCCACCACTCTCCTTAATTAATTTTCCCAACTCTATGAGTTGTAAAAATAATTCCTTACCTTTCTTATTCCATTCCACACAAAACTCGTTCCAATTTGAATAAATAAATTCATTAAAATAATTATTTAAATCAATAATCTTATACTTATTATTTATTTGAAATTTACAGATATTTTCTTGATCTATATTTTTTAAAATTTCTACAAAAAATGACTTATTGATCCTACTTCCAAATCTAGAACTTATTTTTTTTTTGATGACTGCTGAAATAAGCTGTTGATTAAGATTCAGAAAATCATCCATCCACAAATTATCTATTACATCTTTATACAAATTATCTATATTATTCTCAATATTTGGATCTTGAGTTACACCTATTTCAATACTATATTCATCAATAATATTATTGCAAAAAGAATGAAATGTAGTTACTTGTAACTTGTAAATTTCATTAACAAAATTATCAATTTCGGATATAATTTTTTTCTTAGATTTCTCCTTCTCCTTAAATCTTTGATACCAATCCTTAAGGGTATTATCTATGTTACTTTCATTATGATTTTGCAAATATAATTTTAAATCCTGAAATCTCAGAAGTATTTTATCTCGTAATTCAGAACAAGTATTTTTTGTAAAACTTAATAAGAGTATCTCATCTGGTTTAATTTTTTTCTCCAAAACATTTCTTAAAACTAGGTGAGCTAAAGTGAAACTTTTGCCAGTTCCAGCACTTGCTTCTACTAATTTAAATTTGTTATCTAAATTAATTTGATTAATATCCATATCTTTATTGAATTAAAATTTGACCTCATTTTTATAAACTAAGTAATTCTTAAATTTATTATTTAAATATTGCTCTTCTAAGGCAATCTTAAATTTAATTGTTAAACCCAGACTTATTGATAAAAATAAATAATAAATAGATAGCTTGATTATAAAAAAGCCAAAGGAAATAAATATTAAAGAATAGTACATAGGATGACGCGTAAATCGATAAATACCAGTAGTAACAAGATTGCTATTATTTATTGGTCTTGGGAAAGGAGATAAATTTCTACCTAGGTCTTTAATTGCGATTAACAATATTATGAAAGCGATTATGATAATTAAAAACCCCATTAAATAAGATAAAGTACTAACTTGAATTATTTGTTTTTGTGGAAAAAATTCCCATTGAAAAAAATGGAGACTAATAATAAAGAACTGTAAAAAAACAAGGATTATTTCATAAGCAGCCTTTAAAAAAACCTTTAACTGAAATTGAGTCATTATCTATTTCTTTAATGCATTAATAAGAGGAGCATATAATCTGAACGATAATTCATCAAAATTATTATTTCTCAAAAAGAAATCTGGTTCTTTATCATTTCCAAAACATAATTTCATTTCGATATTATCTCTTTCTCCTTTAGAAAAAGATTTATTACCAATCCATCTATCTGTAAAAGCTTTTTTCTCATTTTTTGATTTTATTTTTGCTTCTACGTATTTATAAAAACTTTCTGGAGGAAGAGGAAAACATTTTTCAGAATAATTTTTAAAAATATTTATGTATTCCTCCAAAATTAAATTTGACTCAATTTCTCCAGGTGATTGAATAATTTGCGATTTATAATAATTTTCTGTTCTAAAAATTACTTTAGTCTTTTTTATATTATTCTTTAAAGAAGAAATGAAGAGTGATTTTATCCAAGCCTCTGTCAAACGACTTAAACTTAGTTTCGAATGAATTAATTCAATAACGGTGTCATCAGCGATAAAATATTCTTGTTTATTTGCATTTGATTTAACATAAATTCTATTAATCTGATTATGTTGACTCAAGCTTATAGATAGACTTTCTAATAAATCTTTGATTTCTTTTTCTTTTATAATATTACTATTTTTGGGCATAATAATACCATTTTCAACCAATTGATCATTCATATTCAAATTTTTTAAATCATCAATAACATTATGGTTATCAATCTCTAATTCCTGGATTATTTTTGTAATTAATTGCGACTTCTGCAGATTACTTACATACTCTTCATCCGGATGATGAATAAATATTTCCTTGGGAGAAATATTTTTTTTATTTAGCCAATATTTTTGTGGAGTCTTGAACCAATAAATCAGTTCTGATAATTTATAGTTTTCACTATCAAATTTTTTTTCATTAAAATCTATATCTTCTACTAAACAATAATTGCTTTTAACTATCTCAGAACTTTCAAGATCAATTATTTCTTTTTTATTTAAATCAGAATATTTAATTATTAGTTCTCTTTGACTTTGGTTTAAAAAACTATCAAAAAAAGAAATTAACTCTTTTATAGGAAAAGAAACATCTAATTTTTTATTGTTTTTGTCATTCTTTACCCAAGTAACTATAAATTTATCTCTACAGGAAATTAACAACTCAAGAAAGGAATATTTCTCTCTTTCAAAAACTGATGGATCGCCAAGATGATATTTATTATGTAATAAATTAATATTTTCATTCTTTGATAATTTTGGATAATAAACACTATTCATGTCTATTAAGAAGATAACCTTGTGTGGAATATTCCTTGAATTTTCAATATCACTTATAAGGATCTTATTGATACGTGATTTGCTTTGATATTTAGCTTCATTTATGCAAGAAATTAACATCTCTCTAAAAACATTTAACAAAATAAGATCATCAGTGATTAAAGGTATTGAGTGATTATCAAGAATTCTATTTATTTCACTTATTTCTAAATTGAAATTTGCATTAGAATCAGAAATACTTTTTAATATAAACTTTATCTTCTCAACCCAACTTGAGTAAGAAAAAGATCCTCTTAGTAAATTAATATATTTTTTAAAATCAAATAACAATTTTACCCATTTATTCAAATCCAAACTAATGTTTTTTAAGCTAAATGGTTTTAAATTAAAATTACCTAAATCGACTTCTTTTTCATAAATTAGGCCTAAAGTAATTCTATTTATACACCACTCTAGAGTATTTTTTTCTTCACCTAATCTTTCATTAGCATCTAATCCCCAATGAAAACCGACTTGGGTAAGTAAGAAAATAATTTCATCCTTCTCAGTAATATCAAAATCAAAAATGTTCTGAGTTACTTTTTTTGAAAGAATATAATCAATTTTTTCAAGGGTAATTTTCTCATTTACTATTTCAGTGATGTCAATTAAAAATTTATAAATGTCTGGGGAATCATAATTATCATTATCAATAAAAAAATAAGGTATTTTCTGACCATTAATTAATTCATTATTAAAGATATACCTTAGATAAGGTTTAATTTGATTAGTTTGTGGAGATAAAACAGCAATATCACTATATTTAATATTCTCGCACGAATTTATAATTTCTATAATTTTATTTCTTATATATTCTAATTGACTATTCTGATTCAAATGCTCACACAGTAATATTGAATCATCCCTTTCTTTTACTATAAAATCACTGCTATTATTATCAATTAGTCTTTTTTGTATTTGATTAAGAAGAGGAATATCTTTCTTCTCATAAAAATTAGTTGTTGGATCAATATATATTAAATTATTTTTTAAATTTATACCTTCCTTATTAATATTTTCCTCAATTAATTTCTGAAAGTTTGCCCCAAATTTACCAAATATTTTCTCTATATTTGTATTGTTTAAATTTAATTTACTTTCAAAATTATCAAATTCCAACTCGCCTTGAAGACAATTAATTCTATTCCAAAAATCATCTCCTGCAGATAATAAATATAAATTAACCTTAGTAAATTTTGAAAGTTCTGAATAAAAATTAATATGTATTTTAGATAAGTTATTATCGCAAATAATATAAATTTGATTTGGTACTTTAATTTGTAAGTTTTTAATTTTTCTTAAATTCTTTATTACTTCAATCATGTATAAACATGAAGGCTTTTCATTTATTTTTCTCTCTAATAATTTATATAAAATAGGTTGCCAAAACTGATCTGAATTTAAATTCTTAAATAGTTTAAGTGAATTAATTTCATATCTATTCCATTCAGCAATCATTTCAGGTCTAAAAATTAGATAATCAATAAAATTATTCGTGATCTTTTTTGTCAAATTATATATGTCTCCATCAATTGTCTTTTTATTATCCAAATATTTATTAATCCAATTTCTAATCGGAAACGATTCTTTAAAGCTATTTAATTCTTCTAATGAATCAATAATGCCCCATTTAATAGAATCAAAATTCCATAAACCCATATCTATTCCTGGGAAAAAATTTGTCAATATTGATTCCGTATAACTTGATATTGTCTTTAATTCATAAAGAGCACTTATTTTGTTTTTTATAGTTATTTGTTCACTTAACCATTTACCCAAAAAATAATTGGGAACAGCTATTTCTAAATTCTCATTAATGAGAGGAGGACATATTTTTAATTCTTCTGTCAACAGCTCACTAATAACTTCAATTTTGTTTGACTTATATAGATTGAGCAATTTATTGGTTGGTAATATTACTCAAGTTTAAATGGATCAGTTATTTCTGCATTCGGACATTCGAATTCCCCAACAGCAACAAACTCTAAACGCAGCTTTAAGAAAGTTATGAATTTTTTATCCGTCGATAAAATGGCTGCTGGGGGAGATGGAATCTTTGCTTTTAAATCAACAAATTGGGTAGTTTGCAAAAATGATGGATTTTTTAAAAGCCAGAAATCTATTACTTTATTGTTCTCTTTATAGTTCCTTATCCTCTCTCTCAAAATCTCCTCAATTGGTTCTTCAACTGTTAAAAACTTTTCACTTGCCGCCACAAAATAATATTTTGTCATTTTGAAATTTAATTTGATGTAATAAGGGACTTCATTTCACGTACAGACTTTTCTAATCCTACCGCTAAAGCCCTTGCAACAATACTATGACCTATGTTTAACTCGTTCATATTGTTAATTGATGCAATTTTTTTAACATTATTGTAGTTAAGGCCATGACCAGCATTAACAACTAATCCGAGGTCATTTGCTAAATGTGTAGACTCTATAATCCTTTGAAGCTCTATGTACTGTTTAGATCCCGATAGCTCTGCATATTTTCCAGTATGTAATTCTATAAAGTTAACCCCTATTTCTTTGGAATAATTTATCTGGTCACCAATAGGATCAATAAATGCACTTACTTCAATATCTGAATCTTTTAAATCTCTAACAAAATTCTTAAGGTATTTCATATTACTTTTTACATCCAACCCGCCTTCAGTAGTAACTTCCTCTCTTTTCTCGGGTACAAGCGTTACATAATCGGGAAGAATTTTTTTGGCAATTTCTAACATTTCTTCTGTAGCAGCCATCTCTAAATTGAGTTTTGTTTTTATAGTCTCTTTTAGAAGGAATAAGTCTCTATCTTGTATGTGTCTTCTATCTTCTCTCAGATGAACTGTTATGGAGTCTGCGCCTCCTAATTCAGCTAAAAAAGCAAATTGTACAGGGTCAGGCTCCACAGTTTTCCTTGCTTGCCTTACATTTGCAATATGATCAATGTTTACTCCTAAAGTAGCCATAATTTTAAAAATCTTAGTTTCTAGACAATCTTGTAACCGCCCAATAATAGCTAATAAAAAAAGGCAAACACTTAGATTATTAATATATATTTAATAGAACTTGAACAAGAAATCATTAGATATTTGGCATGAAATTAACCCTGTATTGGGATTTATTGCAATGTTCGTTACCCAAGACATCGTTTTGAGGTTCTTTTTTAGAAAGAAGAAAATATTAAATAATGGTTTTTCAATTCCCATAAATTCCTCTATTATTTTGGCTCCAACCCACAGATCAAGATGGGACGGTTTAATACTCACAATGGCAATGGGTAGAAGGGTAACAAAAAAGGATTGTAGATTTATGGTTACTAAATCCGAAATGAGAGGGATTCAAGGTTGGTTTTTAAAAAGACTTGGATGTTTTTCGATAAATCAATTATCTCCATCTCTCTCCGCGTTGAGATATGCGATTGATCTTATAGAAAAAAGAGAACAACTAGTTGTTTTCCCAGAAGGAAAGATTAATAAATATGGAAAACAATTAGTTCTCAAAGAAGGACTTTATAGATTAGCTAGATTAGCTACAAAAAACACATCATCCATTATTATTGTTCCAATTGGAATTGCCTATAGCAAAGTACCTCCAAACTTTAGGGGCGAATTTTGTTTATCCTTTGGCAAACCAATAGCAATTAAGGATTACTTAAACTTTACTATCAAAGACTTTAATATATTTTTAAATAAAAAAATGACACAAGAGGAAGAAAAAGCATTAAAAAATGTAGGAAGATGAATCTGTAATAAGTTACTATGAATTCTAATAATTGAATAAGAAAATGAAATTCTTAAAATTAATCTCAATTTTATTTATATTTTTTGGAAATTTCTATTATAAAGATACAGTTCATGCAGAAATCAAGAGCCAAGAAGACTATAAGGTGCTTTCAAGTGATGGTAAAAAGCTTTCCATTTCAAACGTAGAATATTTCATAAAAGAAGGTGATCAATATATTAAAAGCGGTGATTTCGATAAGGCTAAGGATTCCTATTTAGACGCAAGAAAATTAGCAAAGCAACTTGCGTCTTTTTATTCTGATCTAAATTCTTCCTTCATAGGTATTGATGCGAGAATTCCTAATGAAATGCGAATTAAAGGTAAGCAAACATTACAAATTTTGGCAGAGTCAAATGATCGATTAGCATCTCTTTATATAAAAACAGAACAACCTGAGGTTGCGGTTCCTTTACTTGTTGAAACAATTAGAATAATGTCTCCTAATAGTAGAGAAGGTAAAGAAGCTTATGAAAGATTGATACAACTTGGATTTGTTGAGACAAAATACAAAGGTTAATTTAAAATTATGATTACAAAAGCAGAAGTTATTAGTTTAGTTACTAAAAAATTACCAAATTCCAAAGTTTTTGTTGAAAACATTAAGGGAAATGATCATTTGCAAGTAACTGTAATTGCATCTGAATTCGATGGATTATCATTAGTTAAACAACACCAGCTAGTCTATTCTGCTTTAAGGAAAGAATTAGCTACAGAGGCTATTCATGCTCTGGCATTAAAAACAGAAACTCCAAATTGAATTATGGAAAACCTTACAAAAGATAAAATACAAAAACTAATTGACTCTAATCCAGTAATGGTTTTCATGAAAGGGACAAAATTAATGCCTCAATGCGGTTTTTCCAACAATGTAGTTCAAATTCTAAATTCCCTTGGGGTGGAATTTAGTACTTTTGATGTTTTAAGTGATTTTGCTATACGTGAAGGTATTAAAGAATATTCAGATTGGCCAACAATCCCTCAAGTTTACTTAAAAGGAGAATTTCTTGGTGGATCAGATATTCTTATTGAGATGTACAACTCAGGATCTCTCAAAGAGAAAATAGAAATTGAATTAGCGTCTTAAGACAATTAGTAAGTATAAATACTGAATTGTTTAATAAAAATTAATATTTTTAAATTCTTTTTTTATCAAAAAAACCTTTGTTTCCGTCCCCCTCTGGATCAATAAAACTTGACGGATCTAAAATCCATCTTTCAATTAATCCTTCTAATTTTTCCTGATCCTTTTGCTCTAAACTACTGCAATTCCTTAAGGCTTGGAGATAACCATCACTATATAGTTTAAGATCAGATGGCGTATGAAAGCGAGTAACTAAGTCTTGGCAACTATCGCAAATTGATTGAAAATGACGAATTGCTTTTGGATTTTCAAATGATGTCATAATTTGATAGATTCTGATTTTTATTTAGCATTTGTTATACCTTATTAAGGATGATCAAAAATTGCCTGGCCAAACAGTAATTAAGAATGCAATCAACTGAGCAAATCTTAGCTTCAACTCCTGGCAGTTCACAATTGCCTCAGAGCTCTCAAACTCCTTCAAGAGTTCTAGTTGTTGAACCTCACCCCACACTTAGAACAGTCCTTGTGCAAAGGCTACGCCAAGATGGCCATTTAGCTGCGGCAGTAGGTACTGCTGCAGAAGCTATTGACTTATGCAGAGAACAATCACCTGACTTATTAGTTAGCGCAGAAATCCTAGATCAGAATACTGCAATGAAATTAGCCCAACAATTGGGTTCTTCTGTCATAGTTCTAACTGCAAGATCTGGTGTTGAAGCATTAGTAAATCTATTAGATGAAGGGGCAGATGATGTTCTCAGAAAACCTTTTGGACTCGAAGAGCTTGCAGCAAGATGCAGAACACTTTTAAAAAGGGGAAGGATAGGATTACAAGAAAAAGTTGAAGTTGGACCTCTAGAGGTTCATCTTCTTTTAAGGCAAGTTACTCTTAGTGAGAAGCCCGTGGAATTAAGCCCTAGGGAGTTTGCACTGCTTTGCGCTCTATTGATGCCTCCAGGTATGGTTAGAAGCCGTCAAGAGCTCTTAAGGATGGCCTGGCCGCCCTTCAGTGGAGGTCCTAGGTCTGTAGATACCCAGGTTTTAACTCTCCGTAGAAAATTAGAACAAGCTGGATTGGGAGAAGGTGGGGGAATAACTACTGTTAGACAACAAGGTTACCGATTCAGTATTGATAATATTTAATTTAGAAAAGCAAAAAGTTCACCAGTAATCATTAAAACTGATAAGAATGTCAGTAATTTATATGTCCATAGTGGTGATATGTAAGATATTTCATTAATTGAAATCCCAGTATTAATAGAAACAATTAATAAAAATTTTTCAAAGTTTTCAACTCTTTGTGGGACAAGAAAATTATCACCTTGAAAAGTATTAAAGTAATAAACTTTACTACCCTGACTGGTTGGCAAAGATTTGATTTGTTTAATATCTTTCCATGAAATCTCCCAATTTTTTTTTCCAAAGAATTTAGAAATAAAGCTACTTTTGTATGAAATTTTATTACTACAAGTTTCTACATAATCACTAGTGATATTGTTTATCAAATAAAGTCCTAAGGCAAAAAGTATAAAAGAGGGGATTTTTAATTTTTCGGTTGAAATAAATGGTAAAGGAATTGTAAGCGCTAAATAAAGAGAAATTAACGAACTTTTCACAAAAAAAAGAGTTTTAAATTTTTCTATCATTTCAGAAGGATTGTTTTAATCGGGCAGTTTAAAACTGTTTATGTTTAACTTTGCACCTATTTTGTGAGCGCATGCGTATCCACTAAAAGCAACTGCATTTAGTCCTTGACCGGGGAAGCAAGAATCCCCTACACAATAAAGGTTTTGTATTTTTGTAGTGTTGAAAGGCATTGGCAAAAGTCCAAGCAACTTTTTACTGGGAATTGGCCCATAACTGCCTTCATATCTTCCAAGAAACTTTCTATGAGTTTTGGGAGTACCAATTTCTTTATGATCAATATTTTGTTCAAGATTAGGAAGAATAGTTGATATTTTTTCAACAAGAAAAGAAAAATATTTTTCTTTCTTTTGCAAATATTCTTTCCTTGATAGGCCTTCCCATTCACTCATCGATGAAGGAGTAAATGCATGCACGATATGTTTACCTTCTGGAGCCAAAGACGAGTCAAGCAAAGTAGGTATAGAAACAAAAACAACTCCTTTTTCGCTTTCTAATTCATCCCAATTTTCAACGATAATATGGTGACAATTAAAATTATCGGATATAAGATTTTTTTCTACTCCAAGGTGAATCGAAACAAAAGAAGGTGAGGGTTTATAAGTTTCTGACCACTTATATTCACTTTTTGGCACGTTTTTACTAGAAATTAATCCTTTGGTATTATCTTTTAATCCAAATGTATCCCATCTAGTGGAGTTGGATACAATAATATTTGAATATATCTTTTCCCCATTTGACAGCTTTACTCCTACCGCTTTCTCACCCTTTAAGAGTATTTCAGTCACATTGGCTTTATATCTAACTTTTCCTCCTAATTTTTCAATACCAGAAACAAACTTCTCTGCTATCGTTCCAACTCCCCCTTTTGGATAATTTATCCCTCCAGCATGTCTATCTGTAAATACCATTCCCGCATTAATCATAGGGGTTTTTAGAGCTGGCATTACAGACCAACAAAAACATTCAATATCGATAAATTTTAAAAGTTCAGGATCTTTTATAAACTTCCTCGCAACATCTCCTGCATTTGCAGGTAACCATCTGGCTAACCCTAAACAGGATAACGGAGATTTAAAGAAAACTTTAAAAAGATAACTTGGATCCTCTATTGATAAGAGAGGCATTGAATCTAAACATTTAAATACACTTGCACAAGTATCATAGAATTTCTTGATACCTTTTTTTTCCTTGGGGAAACTAGCTGATAATTTGTTTATAAATTGCTCATAATTTTTATTTACAGAAATATTAAAGTTATGTGGTAAGTGATATTCCAGTTGAATAGGATCGGGAATAGTTTCGCATTTTTCATTCACATCTTTCAAAGCACGAGTTAATAGATTGGTATAACCTTTCTCTCCAAATCCAAAAATCATTGAAGCCCCTACATCAAAGGTATAGCCTTTTCTCTTAAAAGAGCCTCCACTCCCGCCTGGAATAATATATTTCTCAAGAACTAATACTTGAGCTCCTTTCGCCGCTAATTGTGAAGCAGTTACTAACCCTCCTATTCCTGAGCCAATAATAATTGCATCGATGTTTTCCTTATTAAATTTCATTTTTAGGATCTTTGATAGTTAATCTTAGTAAATTTTGCTGAGTAAGTGGTCTTTATCAAAACAAGAATCTAGTTTATTTTTAAAGTCATTCAAGGCTTCTGTAGATCTTTCTTGATAAGCTTTGTACCTTAATCTTTTATCTTTTATTCTTTTAGTTAATTCTGGAACTAAACCAAATGAAGCAGGCATTGGTTGGAATTTATTCTTTTTCTGATTAGACAATATTTGATTTTTGTTACTGATAAAATTCATTAGAGAACCAATCATTGATTGATCAGGAAAACATAATGGTTTTTTACCCTTAGCTAATAAGGATGCATTTATTCCTGCAAGCAAGCCCCCTGCTGCTGCGGCTGCATAACCTTCTGTCCCTGTTATTTGACCCGCAGCAAAAAGGTTTTCTCTTTTCATAAATTGCAATGTTGGTAAAAGTAATTTTGGAGATTCTAAAAAAGTATTTCTATGCATTACTCCAAAACGTACAAACTCAGCCTTCGCTAAACCAGGAATCAACCTAAATATTCTTTTTTGCTCAGACCATTTGAGGTTAGTTTGAAAACCTACCATATTTAGCAATTTTCCTTCTAAATCTTCTTTCCTTAATTGAACAACTGCATGGGGTCGCATTTTTAATCTATTTTCCCTATCAAATAAATCTCCCCATTTTGGATTCCACAAACCAATAGATTTCAATGGTCCGTATCTCATTGTATCAACTCCTCTTCTAGCAATTTCTTCAATTGGTAAGCAAGCTTCAAAGAAATTAGCTGATTCTTTCTCAAAGTCTTTTAAATTAGCTTGTTCTCCTTGTATTAGTTCATTTCTGAAATGGATATAATGATTTTTATTCATAGGGCAATTTAGATATGCTGGATCTCCTTTGTCGTACCTACTAGCTTTAAATACAATCTCTTGATCAATAGTATCTCCATATATAATTGGACTAGCAGCATCAAAAAAATGACACGCATCGATTCCTGTAAAAGCTTGAATTTTATAAAACAATTCATCAGCAGTTAATGGACCAGTTGCGAGGATCGTTATATTTTCTTTGTTTGGGAGATCCAATTGTTCAAATCTCTTAATTTCAATTAAAGGATGATTAGATAAAGCATCAGTTAAAGCGATACTAAATTTAGATCTATCAACCGCCAAAGCGCCTCCTGCTGGAACAGCAAATTTGTCTGCTGTTTGAACTATTAATGATTTAAAAATTCTAAGTTCTTTTTGCAATAAACCGGCAGCTCTATCAGGACTTAAAGCACCAAAGCTATTACTACAAACCAATTCTCCAAACTCACCCGTATGATGAGCTGGAGTTGATTTGGTGGGTCTCATTTCGACTAATTTGACTGGTATGCCAGAATTTGCTACTTGCCAAGCCGCTTCTGATCCTGCAAGACCAGCTCCAATAACTATTACTTTTTTCTCTGTCAAATTGAATTAATCCTTACCCAAGAAATCTCTATTGAATTGCTCTCTTGCTGGTTTTTGTATATTAAATATTACCCAAGCTAAAGCAGCGATAATTGGAGCAAAAACTACGATTGTTCTGAGCATTTTAAAAATTCTGTTATTTATTAGATCATTTTAACTTTTAACTGTAAATTTAGAGAGAAATTTTAATTTTTTATTTCATAAGTTAAGAATTGTTTTTCTATTGTTCAACTTGAGATAAAAAGTTGTTTTTTTTACCTTAAAAAGGGATAATTTCATATGTACTCAATTTTACAAAATGGGTCGCTAGCTCAGCGGTAGAGCATCCGGCTTTTAACCGGCTGGTCCTGAGTTCGAATCTCAGGCGACCCACATTTCCTTTAATTGAGCTTAATATTTATAATTTCATTAATTGAAAAAAGTGTAAAATTAATTTTTCTATTTTTTTTATAAATCAGTTATCGGATATTTATTAATAATCTAGAAATTATGATTACTGTATTGTTTACGATATTAATGACCATTTACCTTTTAAAAAGAAAATCATTCTTTTGTTAAAGATGAATCAAAAAAACCAAGTTTGAATTAGAACGAAGATTTATAAACTTTAAGATCAATACTAATTGTAAATCTACCTAAATTTAAATCAAAGCTAACCAAGCATTCAATTTATGAAACTTGAAATAATTTCTTAAAAACTAAATAAAACCGTTAATTAATTTAAAAAATTTATTACTACACACAAAAATGATTCATATCTGTACCATTATAGATACCAAAATTAATCTAAGATAGCCTTATTCTCATTGTTAAAAAAAAACTTTACAAAGCTTCATAATACCTGTTACAATCATTTACATAAATCACTTTTTATTATTATGACTCCTGAAGCAGAACGTTTTAATGGATGGGCAGCAATGTTAGGTTTTGTTGCGGCTGTTGGTGCTTATGTAACAACTGGACAAATCATACCAGGCTGGTTCTAAACCAATAAAGCTCTATCTAATTTGTGTGGAAGACCTACAAAAATTGAGGTCTTCCATTTTTTTTTTATATTATCGATTAAAAAATTTTAAAACTAAATTATTTCGAAATCTACATTCAATATAAATAAAAAATTTATTGGATCACAGCCAAAAAATCAACAACAAATTAACCATAATAAGTTATTGTTTTTCGGCCAGATAATAATTTGTTTCCTCAGACTAAGATTACTTAACCAAGATAAAATGAATTTTTTGTTTGAAAATTAAATATCTAATTTAAAAGTTTTAATTAATTTTATTAGATGATTTTTTATCGATAGAATCCAAACATGAAGAACATAATAAATGTCCTTTCTTGATCCAGAATGTTTTAGTTGACCTTTCTATATCCTTGCGACAAATTAAACATTTAAATATTGGGGTCACTATACCTCTAAAATTAGTTGTTAATTTAATAATAAATACTTTTATAGTTTCAAGCTTCAACTATTTTTAATTTTAAAAAACTATCAAGAAATCTTTTAAAAAACAAAAAAAGACCTGCTAAGTGCAGGTCTTTTAATGTGTGTAAGATTTCTAAATTAAATTTAGATTTAGAAGCTGAATGATGTTTTAACCATGATTCCAGTTTCATCTTCATCAGCTGCATCTTCTCCTTCTACAGTGTAAATAAGAGGAGTGATTGTCATTCCGTCATTTAATGCGTATGAATAATATACTTCATACATCAATCTTTCAGGCATAACACCAGCGGCTTCAGTCATTGATGAAAAAGTACCTACAGCAGCGCCTAGTTCTCCTGGTCCAACTTCACCGTTTAATCCAATGAAGTAAGCTTCTGTTTCGTCAGATGCTGCTACCTCATTATCAAGATCACCGATTTCATAACCAGCACTGATGTTTAAACCGCTATCAAATGAATAATAACCATTTAATGCTGTGTATGTATCGTTATCAATACCATCTTCACTATTTGCGTAAGTAATAGAAACACCGTAGCTATCAGCTGTGTATGCAAGGTTTACCGCAAAAGCATCGTCAGTTTCATCGGTAGCAATACCAGTTTCAGTGAATTGAGCACCAACTGCTGTTGTAAATCCATTATCGAAATCATATGCAGCACCAATAGATATTCCACCACCTGTGATTCCAGCATTTACGTTAGCGCAATCATCAAGTGTGTTAGATGGTCCGCCATAAGCACAAGCTGTGGTAAATAGCATACTTCCATCTGTGTTGTCTCCAATGAAAGCAGTCGCTCCACCTAGTGGGAATGTGTATGAAATACCATCGACAGTTAGTGCTTCAGAAGCGCTATTAGTGTCGAATTGACCGAGTGAACCACCTGCGTTACCAGCATCAAGAGAGATATCAAGTGAATCTTCTCCAGTGAAACTAGTGTTCAAGTCAATCTGGAAACCGTAAGTAGCCTGAAGTTCTTCTTCTCCATCAGTTACTGTAGTTGTGATACCAGCACCATCAACAGCACCGATCGCGAAATCAACTGAGAATGAAGCAGTTGTTGTTTCTGAGAAACCTCCATCATAGCTATCTGTATCAGCTAATCCTTCTCCACCTGCTAGAAGGAGACTTTTATTAGGTTGATCACTATCAAATGAGTTAGCGAATTCGATACTTTCTACATCAGAGTAGTTTGAAATTTCATTGAGGTTAACCTCAGTAGCGTTTGCAGCAATAGGTGAAATCAATCCTAAAGCAGCTGGAGCTACCAACAAACGTTGGAAAAGCTTCATAAAGTGTCCTCACACAATATAGGTAATTATAAAATAGTTTAAATAATCTCTAATAACAAGTCACGGTAGACAAAAAAAAAGTTGTCCAAACAAAAAAAAGACCTGCTAAGTGCAGGTCTTTTAATGTGTGTAAGATTTCTAAATTAAATTTAGATTTAGAAGCTGAATGATGTTTTAACCATGATTCCAGTTTCATCTTCATCAGCTGCATCTTCTCCTTCTACAGTGTAAATAAGAGGAGTGATTGTCATTCCGTCATTTAATGCGTATGAATAATATACTTCATACATCAATCTTTCAGGCATAACACCAGCGGCTTCAGTCATTGATGAAAAAGTACCTACAGCAGCGCCTAGTTCTCCTGGTCCAACTTCACCGTTTAATCCAATGAAGTAAGCTTCTGTTTCGTCAGATGCTGCTACCTCATTATCAAGATCACCGATTTCATAACCAGCACTGATGTTTAAACCGCTATCAAATGAATAATAACCATTTAATGCTGTGTATGTATCGTTATCAATACCATCTTCACTATTTGCGTAAGTAATAGAAACACCGTAGCTATCAGCTGTGTATGCAAGGTTTACCGCAAAAGCATCGTCAGTTTCATCGGTAGCAATACCAGTTTCAGTGAATTGAGCACCAACTGCTGTTGTAAATCCATTATCGAAATCATATGCAGCACCAATAGATATTCCACCACCTGTGATTCCAGCATTTACGTTAGCGCAATCATCAAGTGTGTTAGATGGTCCGCCATAAGCACAAGCTGTGGTAAATAGCATACTTCCATCTGTGTTGTCTCCAATGAAAGCAGTCGCTCCACCTAGTGGGAATGTGTATGAAATACCATCGACAGTTAGTGCTTCAGAAGCGCTATTAGTGTCGAATTGACCGAGTGAACCACCTGCGTTACCAGCATCAAGAGAGATATCAAGTGAATCTTCTCCAGTGAAACTAGTGTTCAAGTCAATCTGGAAACCGTAAGTAGCCTGAAGTTCTTCTTCTCCATCAGTTACTGTAGTTGTGATACCAGCACCATCAACAGCACCGATCGCGAAATCAACTGAGAATGAAGCAGTTGTTGTTTCTGAGAAGCTACCAGCTTCAACGTTATTTAATCTTGCTTCTAAGCCATCTACACGGCTGTTAGTAATAGCAAGTTGTTCTGCAGGGGTGAAGTCACTAATAGTTACTTCGTTTGCTGTAGCAGACATAGGTGCTAAAAGACCTAATGTTGCAGGAGCTACAAGCAAGCTTTTGAAAAGCTTCATAAATTTCCTCACACGAAATTTAAAGTACACCTCAAGATAATGTATTTACCCATACAAAATCAAGTAGCAAGCGCTACATTTTTAAAATATATGTGACACTTTGTTGACCTATACAATAATATTTTTCATTTAGTAAAAAAAATTTTAGTCAATATTGGTTTTTGTTCCTAATGTTTAATATTCAAAATATTTTCAAATAGTGTCTAAAATATTTTTTAGTTTTGGAAATAAAAATTAAGCTAATGTGTCTTTTTTGAAATTTTGAAAACCACTTTTTCTGTTTTGTATTTCTTTTTATTATTACCACTTGTGACATCAACGTACCAACCAGAAGCTAATCTTGAGTCTATCTCTTCATAGCTTTCACTTTTTTTTAATTTACTTAGAGATTTCTTTTTATAATCCATAATTTTTGTTTCTATAAAAAAAATATAGCATTTAAATAAAATTTAGAGCACTAGATAAAATATGTTTTGGAAATCATAAAAAATTTTTTTTATGTGATTCTTAAAAGATATATTTTGAAATCTTTAGAAAAAAGAAAAAAACTCTTTGATTTACCTCAACAAAAAGAATAGTTAGTTATATTTTTTGAAATAAACCTGAGGAGCACAAGGTAAAATGACTCGATTAAGTTTTTTTGTGAATTCTATGCCCAGAGATTTGACAGAATTTGCATTTTTTTTAGCTGTAGGATTTACAGCTGGTTCAATGGGCTTAATTTGATTGATTAAAATTAACGAATAGATAAATTACAATTTGATTAGTAAAAGTTAGTTAAAATTAATTAGTAGCTAGGGAAAATAATTTTCAATATTTATAAATTACATCTGGGTTTATTTTTCCAAACAGGAGAATCACAATTTATATTCCCTAAATTCTTTTTCCTTTCGATTTTATTTGCTTCAACATTATTGGTAATTTGAGTCACCCAAGCAGGTTCATAAGACTCTCGTGTATAACCCTCAGAACCACTTAAATAACAAAAATAGTTTGCTAATTGATATCCGATGTGATCGGGTGTTATTGATTGCCAATTAGCAGCAGCATAATAGCCACCAAGAGCACTATTCATTTTTACTTGAATCTTAGAAGTGAATTTATCGCAATTTAATCTGACTTTGCCTACATATGACATGATGTACTGTGTTTGCCCCTCAAATTCATCCTTAGTCGCATTTCTTTCCATATAGAATCTTAATTTTCCACTTTTAATCTCTACATCATTTGTATCTATTGTCCAATTCTTGTTAATTCTTACCCATTTGTTGGGAGATTGACTCTCAGGAATCCCTGCATTAACAACATTAGGTAAAGCAAGAGTAGCTAATAATGGGAGTAGTAAGCGTTTCATTTAAATGTTTTAAGTAAAGCGGGTGTTATCAAACTTCCCGCCTAATTCAAGAAAACTGTAATGACAATTTAGCGATGATTAGTAATTTTTCCTTAAAAAATCGATTTTTTATCAATATATTTAAAATTTGGTCTTTTATAGATGTCTTTTATGAACTAAGATCTTATGAGCGGGGCGTGGCGCAGCTTGGTAGCGCGGGTGCTTTGGGAGCACTAGGTCGCAGGTTCGAATCCTGTCGCCCCGACCATTTAATAGCAAGGGATCCAAGCCCTTGCTTTTTTATTTCTAGAGTGTCTCAAATATACAAATAGAGCTAAGAATAGAGCTAGATTCTAATTAAAACTGATTAGCTCTAAATTTGGTGCTCTATGTTTTATATATTTTATGAAAAACAAATCAAAGCCTAAATAATCAGAATGGGTCGTGTTTAATGCCATGATGGATCAAAACAAAAGTATCCTCAATCGAGGAACTTACGTTAAAAATGGCAAGTTAAATTTTTTATTATATTTTTTTACCAAAATTTAAATATGTTTTCTTTTTCTACGATATTCCCACAACTATTTGTATTTTCAGCTTTTCCTGGATTTTCGCTATTAAGAGATCTTAAAATATCCACGATTGAGATCGCAAAATTTAGGTTCTGAGCTCTACCTTCGTCTCCAGGCAAACTCCAAGTATTAACTCCAACTACCTCACCATTACTATTAACTAAAGGTCCACCACTATTACCAGGGCTTATAGCTGCATCTGTTTGTATGAGTGTAACGTAATATGGGACAACATCTTCTAAATCACTCGATGGTTGTCTTACAGCACTTACAATCCCTCTTGTAACTGTTCCTGCCAGGCCAAGAGGAGATCCAAGAGCAATTACATTTTGACCAGGTCTTGGATATTTACTAAAACAAAGTGGGAGAGCTTTTGAGTTTTTAATATTATTTGCTTGTATTAATGCGAAATCAAGCTTTGAGTCCACATAAATAACTTCACCTTGATCTTTCAGACCATCATCTCCAGAGATAGTGAATTCTTTATCGCCCCCGGCTACTACGTGCATATTAGTAACAATCAGTCCTTCATTATTAATAAAAAAACCACTCCCTAATCCTGAATCTCCCTCTAATTTGACTACTGAAGGGAGAGTTATAGATGCTATTTCCTCTACATCAAGTTTTTTTGAACTAATCGAGGCTCGAGCTATTTCATATTTAGGTTTGTTCCATTCTTTTGTATCTTTCTGGAATAATAGTTTTAAATTTTTTATTGTCTCTTCTCCAATAGGAATAAATTTATCTGCTAAACCACTATTTGGAATAGCCTTAATTTGCAAATTAATTGATTCATTCTCACCCATATTCTTAATTCTTTTTGCAAATCCAGAGGGAAACTGAAATTCACCTCTACTTCCTCTTAATCTAAACCTCTTTTCTCCAACAAATATCTCTATAAAACCTGGAAAATCATAATATTTAGCACTCTCATAAGTACATGTCCAAAAACCACAACCACCCCATGTCAATATTCTTCCTTCTAATTTATTGGTATTCCATTTCGTGACATAACTTTTAACTGCTCCAGTACTAAAATCAGAAACATAATCTCTATCAAAAATTGTTAATTCATAAGAATTTCTAAGAGATGATTTGTATTTTATAATTTTGGACCAAGCAATCTTAGGATTTTTCTTTTTCCAATCAACATCTTTTTCATATTCAATCACTTCTAAACCTGTATCCTCATCAATAACTACATTTCGCAGATATTTCTCAGTACATCTTTTTTTATTTTTGTGAACAGGAGAATCACAATTAATCTTTACTGCTAATACTTCTGGAATATAAAAAGAACCTAACCCCAAAAGAATTACTATAGATATAAATTTTCTCATCAATTGGATTTTTCTTCCTATTGATATTATCTGTATTTAATTTAATTGTCTCTCTTATGTTAAGAGGAGATTAATCAGACAAAAAGTCAATTTAGAAAATAGAGCTAGGAGTAGAGCTAGGAGATAATTAACTCTAATTAAAACTAATCAAAACCATCAAAATCTTGTCTCAAATCACCTACAAAACCTAGTATCCCTTGAGAAAATAACTAGAGTCTTACATATTTCTCAAAAGTTAGCACTAGTGCTTTGGGAGCACTAGGTCGCAGGTTCGAATCCTGTCGCCCCGACTCTACTAAATCCAAGTTATACTAGCGAGTTTCCCGACTCGCTTTTTTATTTCTCATTTGTCTTAAAATCTCTGCGGGCGAGGAATGGGCGAGGATTTGTATAGCTTTGGAATACTTTGGAGGTTAGCTCGCCCGTTATAACTAGAAATAAGACCTAAAGATACTAGTCTTTTTCCAACCCTCATCTAGTAATTGTTTATATTCTTTTCTTGCAGCCTCAACAGTTTCTACCCTGCTACCTTTCATAACTGGTTTACTACTTCTCTTGTAAACACAACCATAGGAAATCATCATTGCATCAATACTAGGACTAGGTTTTGATACATCCTCAAATGGTTCAAATACTTTTATCCTATTTCTTTCATTATTTATGAGAATAAATCTCTCCATTACTTGCCTTTTGATAAAAGATAATTTAAAAAAATACCTCCCGAAACTAATAAACATCCCATAGCAACAAATCCAAGTAAATCTATTAATGATTTATCAGTATTTATTTTTAGAAAAGTTAAAGCAAAAGCTATTGGAGGGAATAATAATATTGCTTTTGGAATGAGCGCCTGATTCCATTTCTTTATATTTGTATCTTCTTCGTTTAGCTCTTGATACATCTTTTCCAGTTTTTTTCTTTCTTCTTCCATTAAATAAGCAATAAGCAAATAATTGCTCCTATACTAAAAATTAAGCTCCACCCTTGCGAGTTAATTTTCATTGATAAATATCAAGTAATTTTATATAAATTCCTAACAATACTAATGTTGCTAAACCTCCTCCAATAAATATATTTGGTTGATTATTCCAAAGATTAGTTAAATATTCCAAAAAAAAAATTACTCATTATATAGAGTAATTTATTTGAAATATTCAATCAGTGCTGATTTTAATATCTTCTTTTTCTTCGGTTAACTCCTTTAATTCCTCTTTAGGTTCTTCAGGCCAGGCAATATCAAATCTCGCAATCTCTTCTGTCGCGAAGCCCTCAGGATGACGAGTACAAATTTTCTTTCTTCTTACAAAAATATGATCAACTCTTTTTTCTTCATCAGGAGTCACTATTCTTTCTAGTTCTATCACTTCTGTGAAGGGAGTTGATTTAAGTTCGTTAGTAGGTTTTGCCATTTTTTTTGCGGGATGTTAAAGCTTTTTGCCTAATTCTGCGTAATTTCTCGTATTGCATAACAAGATATCTTGAAGAAATTAAAGATGAATATTTTTAAATAACTCCTGGAACGATTTGTCCTGTTGTTATGTATGCTCCCACTAGAGCAATTAGACCGACGAGAGCAAATCTGCCATTTAAATTCTCTGCTCTTATTTTTTGAGGATCAATATTTCTTGATTGATTTTTATTTTCCATTTAAAAAACTCCTGGGATAAGCTTGCCTGTTGTTAAATATGTTCCCACTAAGATCATGAAAGCCATCATCGCTGGTCTTCCAATGGCTCTGTTGAGAATATCCTTATTTGAATCCATTGTAAATTAAAGAATTAGTCCCTAAATGTTACTTAATGTAAACAGATATCGAGATATGGATGTATCAAATGATTCAACTGACACAGAAATGCGGTAACAATGTAGCAATTTTTAGTTGTTCAAACTTAGAAGTTACGTTTTTGAGATTTTTTAAGTTTAACTTTATTGCTTTGTAAAAATGGCATTTTGATTAGTCAACCAAAATAATAGAAAAATAAAGAATGGTAATAATGCTCCAGAAAGGATTGTTATAAAGAAGAATTCTGTTGTTAATTCTGCATCAAAAAAAAATATAAATACATTTATATCTACTCAGTGAATATGTTCTGCCTCATTATGGTTGTGATGATTGTGACCATGAGCAATACCTAATTCATGCATCCTTGCATGTTCTTTAATGGTGTCTCTTAACTTATAAGATGATGGTCCAAGTGTTGTATAAATCCCATATCCAATTGAGCCAAATAGTAAAATTCCAACACTACTCAAAAGCAGAAATAAAGTTGGATCTTTGATTGTTCCTAGCATTTTCAATAAATTAATTACTAAATAAGCCTAAATATATTGAAAAATTTATTCAAGTTCAAAATTTATAAAATAAGGCAGAAAAAAGCATTCTTAAATATAAAGATTAAATGGCCAGACTGTATATAAAACATTTAAAATCAAAATTTTTAATCACAAAAATAATACTTATTAGATATTTCCCAAAGTAAAAAAATAACACTTTAAGGTTATTATCTATTGAAGTAGATTGATATAAAAGGATTTTATATTTTAAATTTAATCACACGAAATTTACCGTGACTTGTATTATTTGATATTGATTAAAATTAGACCTCTCAACTAGTTTGGATTTAATTAAATGGTACTAGCATATGGAAGTTTTGCTTTTTGCACTTTTTTTTATTAGTGCTCTTATTTTCTTTATTTCAGGTAAGGATGATTTTGGAAGAACCAAAAATAAATTAATTATTCAGGAAAAGGAAAAGGTTAAAAAAGAGGAAAACATCGAACCCTCTTCAGAAGTCAAAAAAGAAGCATAATAAAAGTTAATTAATCAATTTATTTATGATTTATGGGTTTGCCTATTTAACGATGGTTCTTGCTATTAGTGCAGGTTGGATTATTCTTGCAGTCTTAAAAAAACCTGATTTTATTGAAAAACCACTTAATGAAGTGAAGAATAAAATAAGACCTTTTCTAAATCCAAAAGATGATCAATGAAATCATTTCATCGACCTACTTCATATGAGGCACTAGGTCGGTAGCGGGCGACAAACGGGCGAGGATTTGTATATTTATGGATAATTTTGTATACCTTTGACCTTTTTTTGAGACTCACAACTCCTCTGATATTGCGACTAACTTGCCATAGCCTGACTTGTTTATTTGATTGACTGTCTCAAATTGGAGGGCGGGTGCTTTGGGAGCACTAGGTCGCAGGTTCGAATCCTGTCGCCCCGACTCTAATAATCCGATTCATAGAAAGGTTTCCCAGCCTGTCTTTTTTATTGGAAAATTGTCTCATATTGATAAAGGGTAGCTCTAGGGGTAGATAGCATCTTCGAAGACACCTAAAAGTTGCTTAATTGAAAGGGAAAGTATTCTTAGTGGGAGATATAAAAAGCACTTCAAAAACAATTCCAGTTAAAGCAATAGGCAATAACCAAATAGCGATAAACCTATGATCAAAAAATCTTAAATGGTCTTCTCCTCTAAAAACACCTTTTAAAGAGGTATACAAAGTTTCTGGTCTTTTATAGGAGGGGCCATTTTTACTTGGAGAATATGGTTTTATAAATCCAGAGGAAGCTACGAATTTTGCAATTTTTCCAATTAAATAAATAGGTAATACCCAAAGGGCTACATATCTTCCACCTAACCACTGTCTCGCATTAGGTAGAGCATAGTCTTTAATAGATTTATTCTCTGGCATGCCAGATTCCAAATTGTTGTAGATATTTTCTAATGAGGATACTTTTTGTGATTTATTGATCATTTGTTTTTAAGAAAAAATTAACCTTAAAATAAAAATATTCCTAACTACTAAAATAACTAAAACGTAGTTAAGAATATTTTCGTTGGCTAGGTTCATAAAGACGGAATCTATACCGTTGCAGATTCGCCAAATATCTACATATTCTTTATAAATAAAAAACTCTTTTTTAAAAAGTAAATAATATACATAATCATGAATAAAATTTAATGACTGGATTTGTATAGAAAATTAATTTTAATATTCCTGACTATTAAAAATTATTTAAACCTCATTTTCTAAGATTGCGAAAAAGAAAATGAGGTCAAAGGGAGGTTCTCATTATGAACCGCTTTATCAAAGCTAGCGGTCAGTAGATTGCCCTAATATCTACTTTTATATTTATATAATGATTTTTAAGATACAGGAAGATTTATTTTATACAAATAAGTGTTTAATATTTTATGCGATTATTGCTTAGGAAAAACTAATTAATTTACTTACTATAGTTATTGAAAGATAAAAAAATGCATAAAGAGAAACTGCAAAAAACAAATACTGTTCTATAGGAATCATGATAAGGTGTTAATTTAAGGGTAAGAAAAATTTGATTAATTTTTTGTTAAAAAGATATTCTCCAAAACATAACTTTGTTCTATTGATTCATTTTTAAGAGAAATATTTTTTGGCAAATTATTATTCGTAGAATTAAAAGCACCCCATTTATTTATCCAAAACAAGGTATAAAAAAATGCGATTAAAAATGGTGCTCCAACAATTAAAAATCTAAAGTCCATCAAAATTTCCTATTAATAAGTTTTAAACTGCATTGCCAATATTGCTCCAAGGAAGAAAACGCTTGGTATCCCTAGGGCATTAACTGCAGCGGTCCTTACAGTAAATACTGGATAACCTTCTTCTGGTCTGCCAGTATCAGGAATTAATGCTGAATCATTCCATACTTGATAATTTTTAAAAGGAGCTACTCCCCTCTTTGGTAATCCTAGTGGTGTCAATCTAAATACATCCCACCTACCTAACCAAAAGACTGTAAATATCCATGAGAATATTATTGGTGTAATAACAAGTAAAATCCTGAAATCCATTTCTAAAAAGTAATAATAAATTTGATTATTATTTTGTCTTTTTAAGTTAAATAAATGATTTAATCATTAACTTATATTTAAAGAAAAAGCTCTAATAACATTGTTTCTAATCATTAGTAACATCATGAAATGATTAATTGATTTATTTAAAGTATATTTTTTTGGATTGCGATATTTAGATATTTTTTTTGATGTAGATTTTAGTTAATTAAAAAACAAATATGGAAACCTTTAGATTCTTACTTTTTGGTTTTGCAGGAGTTAGTGTAGTTTTTTGGGTAGCAATAATAGCTTTATGGCATGCATACATGTTTCCAAGATTCTTCAATGAAGATAAAGGTTTAAATTCTGTTATCAACAAAGAAATAAAAGTTTCCACAGATCCAATTTTAGGCGGTTTGGTTAACAGCAATAATTTCAGAAATAGAGATAAATATTCAATGAAAAGTTTTGTTATTGCAGACTTTTCATCTGCAAGCAATAATTTCAAACTAAATAAACTTTACACAACAGTAATGATAGGAGTTACTTTTGCAAGTTTTATTTTTCTCACTTATGGATTAAGCAGTTCAATAACAACGGTAAGTTAAATGGAATCTATATATGTAATTGTTTTTATTACTTGCTTTGTTTATTTAATTTTTGACTCGTTCAAAAATATGAATATCAAATAGATTGCTAATTTTTTTTGCCAGCTAATAAAATTTTTCTTCTTATATAAAAGAATACCAGTGTAGTAAATATCATTGCAGGTGGATGAAATGATATTGAATTTAGATATTCGAAGTAATCAAATGATTCCAAAATTTTTGCTCGTAATTTCCTAAAACTATATTTCATCTCACGAATTTTTATTGATTTAAATAGATCAATATCTTGTATAAAATGCTAGTTAAATTTTTCCTAACTAATGTCTTGCGGACAAACTTTATCAAAATAAGATGATTGGTCGTAGGGGGTAGCTGTAGGTTAGCAGGAGTCTATAAAAACCTTATATGATATTCGAAGATATACTTATATTTAGTCTCAAATTGATCTACTATATTTAGACAATTTAGGCAATGGCTTTGATTTAAAGGAAATCTCAGTTGATAGATCGAGTCCTTTAGGAGCACTAGGTCGCAGGTTCGAATCCTGTCGCCCCGATCAGTTATAGAATTAAGTCTCAGCTAATATACAATTCACGCGAAACTCACGCAAAAGTTATTTTCTCCAAAATAGTTAGCATAACTTTAGAAAGAAGTTTGGTATTAGGTTCTGCCCGACTTATGGCGTAACTATCAAAGGGTTTTCTGTAGCCCCTTTTTTGTCTATTATTAATTTATGGAGAAATTTACTCTGATAAATAAAGATAGATCCAAAATTAAAGTCTTTGAACCATTTGAAGATGTATCTAAACCATCCCTATCTATTGATGCCATGATGATTTCATACGGATGCGTTTATATACTATCAAGTAAACCAGTAATGAAAGGTAGCAAGGTAGAAATTGTTGAGGCTGCAAGAAATGAATATAAGGAACTACTAAACGTATGTTGGAAGAAAACATCTATATTTAATAGTTATTTTTAAGCAGCATCATATTGATCGCTATCTTCAAGCTCTCTCATAAATCTTTTATCTAAACAGTAGTTGTCCATAAGCTCTAAATTGTTTCCGTTTTCGCTAAATTTTTTATCGCAATCTAATACTAATAACTCTCTTATGTAGTTATATACAAGCTCTTGATCGTATCCACTTTCTCTAATCTCTCTCAACATTTCGTCTGGAATTTCCATAATCGTCAACTCCTATGCGACATTTTTTAGAGGAAATAAGCCAAAATGAGCCATTATTAATAGAGCTATTTATAGCAAATTAGAGCCTATATACGCATACTTACGGAAAAATAAGGAAAAAGCAAGAAAATCACCGTTAAGCAGAATTGGAGTCTTTAGCTTATTGCCCTCGACCTTATACTTATATTGATTGACAGTCAATCTAAAATAGGGGGCAATTAGCTCCTTTTTTAATGCCGAGTACTCAAGCCATAGAAAATTTAATTAATGGTTATGCAACCAGTGAAGATTCTTCTTTTCTAATACCTAATGTAACTGAAGATTTTTTGGCTGTAAGGCCAAGTGGAAATCCAATCTCTGCGCAGGGATTAGTGGGAATGTTTGATAGTAAGGACTTGGTTGCAGAATCTTCAGAACTAATCAAAACCCACAAAATTGAAATTTACGGGGAAATAGCATACGCGGTTTTCACTTTGAATGAAATCTTTAGTTATAAAGGAAATCAAAATAAAGATCTTTCGACTTACACTTGCATTTTTAAAAATGAAAACGGTACATGGAAATATTCCTGGATGCAAAGATCACAAGGAACTACTGACATGAAAACTTGGGAATAAATAAAATGCTTACCTCTAGCACCGCAGGTAAATTAAGCCTTGGTTATCCTGAATCAATAACTCCTTAAGAAATACCTTTTAATTAATGTTGAGACTTCTTCCGTTACCGATTTTTATTTGCATTTATCTATTCTCTTGGTGGAGATGTAAAAAAAATATTTTCGCTAGTGATAAGCAACTAAAACCTTGCATTGATTGGGCATATATAAAAAATTTACCTCTCCCACCAAAACCTTCATTTATCGAGTTTTATATTGTTTATGTTTCTTCTTTTTTTAAATTTCCCTTTGGGATAATTATTCAACAACTACCTTTCGCGAAGAAAGTAAGATACTACGAAAGAGAAATGAAATTGATATTTGATAAATGGAATTTAGAAAAAATTAAAAAAATAATTAACTAATTATTGATATGTTTGGAGTAAAGATATATAAATTCCTAATAATACAAATATTGCTACACCTATTCCCATAACTATAGTTGGTTGATTATTCCAAAGATTAGTTAAACATTCCATTGGGAAGTTTTAACTTTTTTAGCCCTATTAGCTCTAATAATTACTTTTCTAAAAATATTATTTTTAATTGATATATCAGAAATACAATAAAGAGCTAAAAACAAAACTACTTTTGCAAAAAATGAGATTTGCATTATAAAAATAACTCTACACTCATAAAAGCAAATTTCATTAGGACTGCCAATATTTTAGAAGAACTTAAAGGATGTATTTTTATTAATTGAAGGTTGAACTACATTAAAGGGTATAACTACCCTCTTTTTACATGACCATTAATACATTTCTTTTGCTGTTATTAGTTATTTCTAATTATACAAACTTTTTTTTATTACAAAAAACAGAAGAAGATCAGACGCTTACTACTTGCATAGTTAATAATTAATAATTGACAGCCAACTAAAAGAGAATCGTCTATTCTTGATAATACTAATTTTTAAATGAAGAAAACTATTTTAATTGCTTTAATTGCGGGAATTGCTGGGATTGCGATTGGTTATAAAGTGCCAAAAGACAAGAATGTTGGTTATGTAGTGATTTCTGGCAGGATTACAAATCCAGAACAAGCAGGGAAATACTTTGCAGAAGTAAATGATGTTGTTGTTAAAGGCTGTGGAGCAAAGACATTAACAGTTGATTATGAAACAGATGTAAGAGAAGGATATGATGGACCGTTTACTGTGCTCGCACAATTCCCAAGCAAAAAAGCAGCGCAAGATTGCTATGAAGGTGATTATCAAAATATTATTCCTCTAAGGAAAGGAGCTATAGATATGAACTTTAGAATAGTTGAGAGAAATAGATAAAAAATAAAGATATAGCTGACTATTTGTCTTCTCAATGTAAAAAATCCAAGATATCAACCTGATGTCAATCTGATGTCAATTCAGATCCTTACTGATATGACAAATAACACAATACTATGCATATATTAGTCATAATTCGAAAACGTAGTGCTCGCGTTGGGGTGTCGAGTGCTTTGGGAGCACTAGGTCGCAGGTTCGAATCCTGTCGCCCCTACTCTTCAAAACCAATTAATACTTTCGATTTAGTCAGACTCACTTTTTTAATGGGAAAATTGATATCACTCTCTTGATGTCAGTTTGATGTCAAATACATTTTGGCAGAGTCAAAATCTTTTTTAATAGATGTAATAACAATTAGTATTTATTTTGCTTCTCGAAAACAGTATCTAATTATGCAAGGTGATTTATAATTTCATAATTAAATTTATTGATTTATCTCACGGAAAATTATGAATATTAAGATTAATCCAAAATTTTTGTTTCCTACCCAGTATTGGGAAGTTGAATTAAAAGAAAATATAAAAGAATTACAGAATGAGTCATATACAATTAAGAAAAATGATCAGGAAGGGGTTATAAAAAGTAATACTGGTTTAAACGGATACCACTCTGCAGATATAAGGAATTTTGAAAATATTCCAAAAATCAATAAGTTGATGTTTGAAATAGCTAAGTGTGTTAATTCAATTCATCAAGTAAACAGAAAGGGGAAACTCAATTTGGCTAATTTTTGGATAAATATTAGTGGTAAAGGAGCCTCTAATTCTCCTCATGTGCATTCCGGCAATAATTATTCGGGTGTTTTTTTCATAAAAATACCTAAAGAAATGAGTGGAGGAAGATTTCTTTTTTATAGAAATTTTAATGATGCAGCATTAAATTCAACGGCTTACATGGGTCAATTTAAAGATGGTTATAAAATGAAGTCCTATGATTATCCGATTATCACAATTACTCCAAAAGAAAATATGTTGTTAGTTTTCCCTTCTTGGGTTCCTCATGCAGTAGAGACAAATTTATCTGATGAGGACCGTATAAGTCTTTCATTTAACTTTGTTTTAAATAGATCTTTGCCTTGAAAAATTCTTCACTGAGACATAGCTAATAATTGAAAATATCTTTTGTTATTCGTAATACTTTTTTCTCCTTAAATTTTTGATTTTTTGCCATATTCAGTAATCTTCCAATACCATCATCAAGTGCGGAATCTAAACTAGAAGCCTTTGCGTATGGATAAGCTTTAACGTAACTTTCATAACAATGATGCCCCATACTTAAACAAACTTCTCCAACTGGGATATCTGATTAGTGTGAACTCAAAGAATAATAATGCCTAAAACTATAATAAACTAAATTTTTTTCCTCTTTTTTATATCTATTTTTAATTTATGGAGAAATTTACTCTTATAAATAAGGACAGATCAAGAATAAAAGTCTTTGAAACATTTGAAGATGTTACCAAGCCTTCACCAAGCATTGATGCAATGATTATTTCTTATGGGTGTGTCTATAAGAGAAGTAGTAAACCAGTTATGAAAGGTTCAAGAGTAGAAACTATTGAAGATGCAAGAAAGGAATATACGCAGTTATTGGAAGAGGGATGGAAGAAGACAAGTAATTTAAGAATTTAATTTTAATTTAGAAAAACATTTGCATAATTTCTTACAAATGGTAATTTTAGTGGACTTGGATAAGTTCAAATGCAAGATCAAAGAATTGAAAAGATAGCAGCTGTTGCAGTAAACATAACTAAGTTGCTGGTAATAATTTATCTAGGCTTCGTAGAAGCATTTAAAATTGGCAAATTACTTCGGGAGAAGTTAGATACTGAATTTGATATTTCTCGAAAATGGGCTTCACAAGCTTATTCAATTCTAAAAAAACGACAAGCGGAACGAAAAGTAGCGGGTTTTTAAAAATTCTTGCTATAAATTAATTGAGGCCAAACCTCGTCAGCACACTCTACGTTTGCTGCAAGACATAGATTGATTCAATATAGTTGCGAGTCGATTTAATAACCCTTTCAGTAGTTGGAATTTCTGGAAGGGTTTCTTGTTACTGATATTTATTGAGTAAACGATTATAAATTACCAACAATAATATTATTCCAACTATTCCATAAGTTGCATGGGCTGGGTCATAATGATTCTGCCAAATCTCCTGTAAAAATTCCTTTCAAGAAGTGTACAAAGTTGCTGGTCTTTTATAAGAAGGGCCATTATTTATTGGAGAATATAGTTTTACAAATGACAGCAAAGCTATGAGATTCATAGCAGATTAAAAGTTTTAAAAACCCAGGATCTTTTTAAATGTTTGGGAAACCATTAGATTTCTCGCTAGTTCATTTGTTCCAGCAAGGGTGAGATGTACCCCGTCGAATGTGTAAAGCTCACCTTTGCTAGATGTTAATATTTTCATCCCATCTGAATCATTGAAGACACATTGAGTATCAATTATGCCTAGTGCAGAGTTGTTTGGTTCGAATTTTTTGGATAATACATCCTCCTTTTTGCAGCTATAAGAATCAATTGAATCATATTTGAAATTTGACCTTTTTCCTTGATTTTTTATATACATTATGGGGGTTATATTTTTTGCAAATTGTTCTCTTGGCTTAAGCCAAAGTAATTTCTCGGAGTAATCGCTAAATTCTTCTAATACCTTATCATCTATAATTTGGTTCTCATTTTTTAAGGGATTTATTTGGATAATTAACAAATCAGCTTTATCTAATAAATTTTTACTTGCTTCAGCAATTTTAGGGAAATTATATGAGTAGTTAAATTTCAAGTTAGGGTTTATTTCCTCTATTATCTCCAAGGCATTCAATAAATCTCGAGTTCTACTGTCACCCTCTAAGTAAATGTTTAAAGTTTTCTTGAGATTATTTTCTTCAACTTTTTCCTTTTTATCAGGGAAATTTTTGTATTGGTAAATATATGGATGATCTGTGTATCCTTTGCCACCAAGAAAACCAAGCGGAGGCTTTCCATCAACAAGCATATACGGGAAACGAAAACTAAAAAAACCCTGATTAATAACTATAACTATATTGATTAATCCTATAAGTACTGTTACGAATAACAAATTTTTAGGTCTTAGTAAAACTAATGATCTTTCACTAAATAGCCCAAATATCTTTTTTTTCTCAATAAGCTCATACATCACGAAGCCTATTAAGAATGAACCCACAACTAAAAATATTGAAGTTGATATTTTAAGCTCATTAAATGTTTTCAATCTTGCGAATGCCAGTAATGGTTGATGGTACAGATAAATTGCGTAACTTGATAAACCTGTATAAACTATTGATTTGGATGAGAGGATTCGAGTTGAAATGCTTGTATTATCACTAGTGCAGATAATAGCAATTGCAGAAAGAGGAATTAAAAATAGAGGATTAGGAGCATACGTTATAGTTTTAATTGGAATTGCGAGCGATATTAACAAAATTGTTAATAAGCTTAAATTTGTTAAATTATTACTTATCCATTTCGGTTTTTCTCGAGCTACAAATGATGCAAATATCCCAAGGGAAAATTCCCAAAACCTTGTTGGGAGAAGAAGATAGTTGGTAGTCCTAAAATAAAGAGAACCAAAGCCACTGGCAATAATACTTGATATGAATAAAATCAGAAATATTTTTTTTACTGTTTCAGCTTTGAAACGTTTATGAGATATGGCAAATGCAATTGCTATTAAAAAATAAAATTGCTCTTCAAGGCCTAAGCTCCAAGTCATGAAAAGTGGCTTTAATTCATTAGCTAGGTTCCAATAACCACCAGTTTTATGAAGTAAAAAATTATTAGCACCAAGTAATGATGCAATTACACTTTGACTGAAATTTTCCAGATGATCTGGATGCATTGAAAACCATGAAACAGGAATGCAAATTGCAATACATGTAAGTAACTGTGGGTATAATCTAGAAATTCTCTTGGCCCAAAAATCACTTAGTGAAAAATATCCCAAAGGCCTTGTGAAGTATTTCTTAGAGATAACAAATCCACTTATTACAAGGAAATAATCTACGCCTAAATAACCGTTAGGGAAAATCGAAGGAAAAGTATGATAAAGCACTACGGGAACAATGGCGAAAGTTCTCAAACCGTCAATATGTTTTATTCTTCTCACATTCAGTCCTTTTAGTTGGTTCTTGTGATCTTCACGTTAAAAAAACGTTTTATAAATTATGGTCATTCTACTAGTAATCCATAAAATAAAAAAACTGGATTTTTACGTCAATTAATTATTGGATCATAAGTTTTTTATATCAAAGACAGAATAAAAAATAAATTTCTTTTTAACCTATTTAGCCTTTTTAGTTTTTAATATATATGAAATTCAAATTTCTAAAAAATGATTAAAAAAGAAGATAATATACGAAGCGAAAGCTATTTCCCAGATAGCAATTATTATATTGAACAGGAAAATTTTGCAAAAAAGAAACTTTTTTCTGAAAATCAAATACCCAATATGAGGGGGGATTTTGAATGGCCTAATACCTATTGGTTTATTGCGGAAAGAACGAATGGTAGGTTGGCAATGATCGGTTTCATGGCTGTAATAATTAACTATACCTTATTTGGTTGGATAGCATATCCAATCCTTTAAGTGAGTAATTATGATTTTGATAAAAATGGTTTAGATAAGTTTGGAATGCATTGGCTTCAATATGCCGATTTTGTTGTAACTGCATTTGCCATTTATTTTGGTTGGGCATTTTTAAATGATAATGGATTCCACCATTTCTCTGTAAAAATATTTAAGTTTTGGAATTGCAACGGATATAATTCTCTAAATTATTGCTTAATGTGTTGGAAACTTAACTTTTATCCTTAAAAAAGTAATGGCTAGGTCTTACTGGTTGGTTAACTCAAATAGAACAAAGGTAATAGGTTTTATTGAAAATACAAACAATACAGACAATTGTTTAAATATATGTTTATTTATTCTGGGAAGGTAATTTCTAAAGAGTATAAAACCAACAGTTTTGACAACTAGAGAAGAATTAAAGAAAGAAGTAGCTAGAGAGGATGGAAAAAATTAATAGCTCAAGGTTGGAGGAGAACTGAGGAAGTTTGGACAAAAAAGAGATTTAAAGCTGTACCTGATTTTGCAAAAGTAGAAAAATAATGAACAAATGTTTTTTAAATTTTCAGGACCAACTACACATGACTATGAAAAAAAATTAAATGTTGTTTTAAAGCTAATATTTTTTTATGGTGTGTGCGTTTTTTTGGGAGCATTAGGTCGCAGGTACGAATCCTTTAACCACGACTATGATAATCAAGTAATGTATAGTTTTTCCATACTGTATTTTTATTAACTAATTAATATCTTTTTCTCTCTAGTCGAGAAAACTCTCATAAGTTATAAGTTTTTTTGTACTTTTCATAATTCTTATCGAATGCAATAGCTTATAAAATTATTCAAATGTTTTTGAAGATTTTGCCAGTAATCTATTTAATTCTAAAATTTCTTCTCCGGTAAATTCACGATATTTGCCTGTTGGGATGTCCAACTTGATGTTCATAATTCTTACACGCTTTAATGAAATTACTCTGTAACCTAAAGACTCGCACATTCTTCTTATCTGGCGGTTAAGTCCCTGAGTTAGTAGGATTTTAAATTTTTTTTGACCTAGTTTTTTTACAAAACAATTCTTAGTTTTAGTGCCTAATATTTCAACTCCATTACTCATACTTTGAATAAAGTCTCTATTAATTGGACGATTTAGGCTTACGATGTATTCTTTTTCATGATTATTCCTAGCCCTGAGTATTTTATTTACGATATCTCCATCATTAGTTAAAAAAATTAATCCCTCACTAGGCTTATCCAGTCTGCCAACAGGAAAAATTCTTGTAGGATAATTAATAAAATCTATGATGTTGTCAGGTTCTACACTTTTATCGGATGTACAAACAATTCCAACCGGCTTGTTAAAAGCTAAATATACGTTTTTTTGTTTTTTTGATTTTTCTATTCTTTGACCTTTAACTTCTACATAATCTTCTTCATCTACCTTGGTACCAATTTTTGAGACTTCACCATTAATGGTTACCTTTCCTTCTTCAATTAATCTATCTGCAACTCTTCTAGAACAGTATCCGGCTTCACTTAAATATTTGTTTATTCTGGTAGCCATTCTATAAAAGTTACCTTTTTATTTATTTTAAATTTAATTAACTTCAAAATAAAAACAATAATATTAATTAAGCAATACTTAGTTTAAATAATTTTATTTAAAAAACTCATTTGATCAGAAGACTTTTTACTTACTTCTTCTACTACCCATCCTTCGGGAGGCCAACCCAACATAATTGGAAGTAAACTTTTTAATTCATCAGGATCTTTTACCTGTTCTGTCCATTGATCTTCATATCCATTAGGAACAACTACAGGCATCCTGCGATGTAAAGGTTTTACTATTTCATTTGGTTCAGTTGTTAAAACACAGCAACTCTCAATTTCTGCGCCATCTAGAGAGGTCCACTTACTCCAAATTCCTCCCAACCAAAAAGTCTCATAATTCTCTTTTCGAACACAATATTTTTTTTCAAAAAAACCACTCGCAGGTATTAAACACCTTTTATGTTTCCAACTTCCACTAAATAATTTTTTTTCTTCTACTGTTTCTGATCTTGCATTAAATGGTCTTGGTCTATTTTTATCAAATGGGTCTCTAGCCCAAGGAGAAATAAAGCCCCATGTCATAAAAGTAGTTTTAATTCTTCCTTCGTTTTTAACTACAAGAACAGGATCATTAGGTCTTATTAGACTTTGAGTCTCATATTTAGAATCAAGTCCACTTGGATAGTCTTGTTTTAAAATTTTTGGCAACTTCTCAAATTTAGTTTTCAGCTCAAATCTTCCGCACATTGATTTTTAAAATATTTTTAAAACTCACTTTAAAAAAATAGTAAATTTACCTTATTTTAGATCTACTTTCAGTTTTCTCAAATAAAAAACAATTTTTTGATCGTAGAAAGTTTTTTATCCAAATAATTAAAAGATAATATAGATATTGAAAAGCTTCCTCAAATTTAATTTGAATGCTTCAAGCTTAAGTTATGACAGATCCTATTCTTTATCTATCTATGTTATTGGGACTTGGAGGAGTTTATGTATTAATCTCTTCCTTCCATGATGATGACGATGATGATGATGGAGAAAAATATATTTATAATCTCGAATACACTAATTTAGCAAGATAGTTGATTTATTTATAAAAACACATTATTGCTAAAAGTATCTACCACTGAAAATAGTTTTTAATAAGAATAACAGAAATTTTGTATTTCTTTGTGAAATCTACATGAAGATTATATTTATTTTTAAATTAAGTTGTTGGTCCTCTATCCGTATATGTTTGTGCCTTAAACCGTACATTTTTATTAGTCGATTGATAAGCATACCTAGTTAGAACTTAGTTGTAACAGAGATAAATTAAATGCCTTCAACACCATTAAAATCTTGTAATAAATATTTATTAAGTTACAAAGATTCAACAAATAAGACACATGAAGTTGGCTTTTACGCGCGCGATGCATACGACTGCCTAATGCTTGCGAGAGAATTCAACACTTATGTACATGACAATCCAGGATCTGTAATCAGAATCCAACAAAAATTTTGAGGAAACTAATTATGAATTTAAAAAGATCACCATTCTCAATTCAAGATAAAAATGCAAGAGATCTGGATAATGCAAAAGATTATCCAACAATTGCAGATTTAATGAGAGAACAGAAAGTTCCACTTGATTACGGAAATACAGTACACCACCGTAGAGATTTAGACTCCCTCGGTTAGTTTATTTGAATGACTATCTACTAATTTTTAAAAATAAACGATCCTTATGATTGCAATTTGCGATTCTTTCATAAGAAAATATTTTCTTCCTCAAGTTTTTTTTTAAGTTCTATAGGCATATATGCAATATCCTTCTTTATTGCATTAATGGCATCACTGTACTTTTCAGGTTCAGCTAGAAGCATTTTTATTAAATTGTATTGACTTGCAATTTCTTCAGAAGAAAATTTTCCCATAAAAATTTTGTACTACGCTTTTATATTAAATCAACAGCCAAACACACAAAAGATTAACTATTAGTTAGAGGCTGCTGCAATTTCTTTATGGACGGAAATAAATTCTTTATCCGTTAGAACTGGTGTAACTTCAATTTCTACACCAAAATTATCAACCCAGATACTACTCCATTTCCAAATGTTCTGATGGTTTGAAGATTCAACTATTGCCCAACCATTAGCTCCCTCAGGATTTACTACTCGATTAAGAACTTTAAACCCATCAAATTCATCACCTTCGCATCCTCCCTCAACAAAACCCGCAAAAGCTTCGGCTCCTTGCATATGACTTTCTTGATCTGGAAATTGCCAGTGAACGATGTAAGTTTGCATAAATAAAATTATTTTTTTAATTATTAATTATCGAATTTAAAAATTAAATAAAAAGTCTTTAAACACTAATTAAAAAGCTCAAACTTAGAAGGGGAAAATAGCAAAAAAAAAGACTCTTACGAGCCTAGGTGATGGGGACTCCTATAATGACAAATTAAACAGAAACAAACAACCCCATCAATAGGTAATATTAAATACTTACAAACACCATATGTAGTGCTAGGATTTTTAAAAGGTTGGGTGATGGGGATTATCCCGCTTTTTGATTGGGGCGAATCTAACGCCCTTTATTTATAGAAAAATTTACTTTGATCAATAAAGACATATCGATGATTAAAGTATTTGAACCTTTTGCAGATAGTTATATGAACTCTTCTATGATAGATGCAATTTTAATCTCTTATGGTTGCATTTTTAAGTGATCAAGTAAGCCAGTTATGAACGGCTCTAGGGTTGAATATATCGAAGAAGCGAGAAACTAATATAAAGACTTTTAGAGGAAGGGCGGGGAAAAACTTATAGATTCAATAGTTTTTTAAAGTGGTGGATAGGTACTTTACCTAAAATTTAAAATTATTAAAAATTAATTGCTAGATAAGCATCAGAATAGAAGATTAAACATTAAAAATTATATTTGTTCAAATATTAAAAATTCAGATGCTTTGGAAAGTTTTTTTGAATGTATAACTTTTTGTAGCGTCAATAGTGAGGGATTAGATTGCACAACAGCATGTTATGTTAAACATTTAGAACCAAACAATATCGATTACTCTTTAAAATTTACGTAAGCAAAGCTTATTGATAATTTTTATATTTCATTGATGTTATTCCCACCTCCTCAAGTTATTTTTGGTCTATTGCTTTTATCTATAGCAGTAGTTCTCATTTGGGATATTAGATACAATCCTTTTGGAGAAGACGAAGACGGAACTTAATATTCAACTAGGAAGCTGATTTGTAGGTGGTGCTTGAAATTGCCGTTTCTTTCTTTTCAGTCTTTTGTAAGCGACTAAAGAGCCCAATAACAACAATGTAATAGCTATTGAGTTAACCATATCGAGTAGTTTTATATATATAAAAACAAATATGTTCTAAATATCAATGACTAAAGTTATTTTTTCTAAAAAGTGGTTAATTATGGACTAATTTTTAATATTTAGCTTTTTCATTAGGTACCTAAAACAACCAAGAGAAAATGCTTATCTGACCAAAAGTCATTGCTATGCAATAAGAATCACTTTTTCTTATTTCTCATTTGATATTGCAGAACAGCTTTTAGATGTTGTACTTCTTTTTCTAAAGTCTCAATTCTTTTTTCTAGTTCTTCATTAGTTGCCATATTTTCTAAAGATAAATTCATTCATATTTATACTATTAAAAAACGACTTTTTACTCATAGTAAATGTCTAATAAGTAATAGAACCTATTGATGTGCCTAATCTCTCTAGATAAATTATGCAGAGTATAAATTTAGGGGTAATTTATGAGTGGAGATTATGAGACACTAGAAATAAATCAACCTAAAATTACATATCTTCAGAAAAGATCCGAAAATAACACAGAATGGTTAGATGAATTAATCAACCAAATTGAAGATATGAAAAACAATATATCCAAATCTGCTTAATGACAGAAAAAGAGTTGAAGGAATTAGAGAAATTTGCAAAAGAAAATGGATACAATGACGAGCTAAAAGATATATATTTAAGGGAAGTCATTGACAAAAATAAAGAATACGAATGAGATCTAATTTTCGACCAAACATTCGACTTACTACAAACATTCTTTTAGTTGTTGGTACTTTTGCAATTGCTTTAAAGATTACTCCAATAGCGAAGGTATATAAGGAAAAAAATTTATGTATTAAATATTTAAAACATCAAATAGATCGTGACAAACTTATCAAAAGACTAAAAATAGTTAAACAAGCAAATCCATCTAGTATTTGTGACTCTATCCTCAAAAGTTAAAAATGCGTATTATTCTTAGAAATTTTAAATTTTTTATTTTTTTATTTTTCTTATCTCTAAATTTCAATAATTATTCTCTTGCACATATGAGGGGTACATTTCTTTCTGAGGAGGAAGCTGAAAAAAGGGCTTTAGAACTTGGTTGCGAAGGAATACATAAGAACAAGGATAAATGGATGCCATGCAAAAACGAAAAAGAATTACATATTTATTTGAGGAAATAGATGGAAAGATTAAAAACCAATAAAAGAAAAATTCACAGAAAAGTAACTTCCATTTCAGCAATCCCCCTACTAATTACTATTGTATCTGGGACTATTTATAGTATTCTTCAACCATTAGGAGTAGATGCTTTTTGGTTAATAAAATGGCATACGGGTAATTTTGGCATTATTAATTTGCAACCTTTTTACTCGATATTTCTTGGTATAGCTTCAATGATCTCAATAATATCTGGCATTAAAATATTAAAAGAAAAACCTTAGATAC
>QCBH01000004.1 GCA_003281685.1 Prochlorococcus sp. AG-347-E23
AAGAAGATGACCCCTGGATATAAAGAATGATAAATCAAGAAAATCATGATCTTTATGACCTTAATGAGGCATTGACAGTTGAAAATTTAACACTTAAAGATTACGAGGAAATTTGCAAAAGATTAAAGAGAAAACCCAATAGAACTGAATTAGGCATGTTTGGAGTTATGTGGTCCGAACATTGTTGTTATAGAAATTCAAAACCTCTACTATCTAAGTTTCCTACGAAAGGAAAAAATGTTTTAGTTGGACCTGGAGAAAATGCTGGTGTTATTGATGTTGGAAATAATCAAAAACTTGTTTTTAAAATTGAAAGTCATAATCATCCTTCTGCTATTGAACCTTTTCAAGGTGCAGCAACGGGTGTAGGGGGTATTCTAAGAGATATATTTACAATGGGCGCAAGACCAATCGCTGTGTTGAATTCATTGAGATTCGGAAACCTTGATAAATCATCAAATGTCGATTTACTTAGAGGAGTTGTATCTGGCATTGCCCATTACGGCAATTGTGTAGGAGTTCCGACTGTTGGAGGTGAAATTGACTTTGATGATAGTTACTCTGGAAATCCTTTAGTGAATGTTATGGCTTTAGGACTTTTAGAGACTAATCAAATCGTTTGTTCAGGAGCTAAAAATATTGGATCACCAGTATTATATGTGGGTAATACTACTGGTAGAGATGGAGTTGGTGGTGCTAGTTTTGCCAGTTCAGAATTAACCACAAACTCATTAGATGATAGACCTGCAGTTCAGGTAGGGGACCCATTTATTGAGAAAAGTCTTATTGAAGCTTGTTTGGATGCTTTCAAAACAGGAGATGTAATTGCAGCTCAAGACATGGGCGCTGCAGGCTTAACATGCAGTAGTGCAGAAATGGCTGCAAATGGAAATTTAGGTATATCTATTGATTTAGATTTAGTTCCTTCTAGAGAAAATGATATGTCTGCATACCAATATTTATTATCTGAATCGCAAGAGAGAATGTTGTTTGTCGTTAAAGAAGAAAAAATTAACGTTCTTATTGAAAAATTTAATAAATGGGGATTATATGCAAATGTAATTGGTCAAGTAATAGAAACTAATGAGGTAATTATTTCTCATAAAGGTAAGATTGTCGCCCAAATACCTACCTCTGCTCTATCTGATGATACCCCTGTGAATTTTCATAATGTAATTAATAATCCGCCTGATTATATTTTAAAGAAATGGGAATGGAAAGAAAATGATTTACCAGTAATTCACGAGCAAAAAATATTTTCTTTAAAGGAAAATAAGAATTTTTCTTATTCAGAAATTATATTAAAACTACTCTCTAATCCTTCAATAGCCTCTAAACGATGGATTTATAAACAATATGACTCTCAAGTGCAGGCAAATACAGTTTTTAAACCTGGAAAATCAGATGCAGCAGTAATAAGATTAAGGGAACAAAATAAAAAAAATAAAAGTACAGTATTTTCTGGTGTCGCAGCTTCAGTTGATTGTAATAGTAGATGGGTTGCTCTTGATCCTTTTAGAGGAACAATCGCTGCTGTTGCAGAATCCTCTAGAAATGTTAGTTGTGTTGGAGCTGAGCCAGTAGCAATTACAAATAATTTAAATTTTTCTTCTCCGGAGAATGAAATAGGATATTGGCAACTCTCATCTTCATGTAGTGGAATTTCTCATGCCTGTAATGCCTTGGGAACTCCTGTTACAGGAGGAAATGTTTCTTTATACAATGAATCTAAAAATAAAGATAACTTAAAAACCCCTATTAATCCAACTCCAGTTATTGGGATGGTTGGTAAGTTAGATAATGTAGAAAAAGCAATAAGTAGTGAATGGAAAAATATTGATGATGAAATATGGTTAATTGGTTCTAATAAATCAGATACAACAATTGCAGCAAGTTCTTATTTGGAATATTTTCATGGAGAAATAACGGGTCGTCCTCCAAAAATAGATTTGTCGGATGAAAAGTTTTGCCAGAGTTTTTTAAGAAATGCAATTATAAAAAGTCTTGTAGTTTCTTCTCATGATATCAGCGATGGCGGTTTAGCTATAGCTCTAGCAGAGTCTTGTATTTTGTCCGCAAAAGGTGCAACGATAGAATTAGACAAAAATTTAAATAGAGATGATAATTTATTATTTGCAGAAGGAGGTTCTAGAATTATTTTCTCAATTAGCAAAATTAAACAAAATGAATGGTTTGATTATTTAAAACAAAATCAAATTAATTTTCCATCGAGTGTTTATGTAAAAAAAATAGGACATGTATCTAGCGAAACGCTTAAGATTAAAATTCAAGAAAAAAATATCTGCAATATTAGGGTTGAGGAATTATCCGAAAAATTTAATAATAGTATTTCAGGTTACTTTTAAATATGAAAAATATTTCTCAACTATTAAAATTTATAAGAAATTAAATTATGTGTGGAATAGTTGGAATCGTTTCTTCGAATGATGTAAATCAACAAATTTACGATAGTCTTTTGCTTTTGCAGCATAGAGGTCAAGATTCAACAGGAATAGCCACAATGGAAAATACTGTTTTTCATATGCATAAGGCTAAAGGTCAGGTTAATACTGCTTATAGAACAAGAAATATGAGGAATTTGATTGGAAAAATTGGACTAGGTCATGTTAGATATGCAACAAAGGGATCAGCAGAAAGTGTAGATGAAGCACAACCTTTTTATGTTAATGCTCCTTATGGAATTGTTTTGATACATAATGGAAATTTGACTAATACCAGAGATTTAGAAAAACAATTATTTAATATTGACAAACGGCATACAAATTCTTCAAGTGATACTGAAATGTTGTTAAATGTATTTGCGACAGAATTACAAGAACAAATTCATAATCAAGAATTAGAACCTGATATTATTTTTAATGCAGTCAAATCTTTACATAAAAGAATTCAGGGATCATATGCTTCAATTGCATTGATCTCAGGGCATGGTTTATTAGCATTCAGAGATCCTTACGGTATTAGGCCTTTAATCATAGGAAAAAGATTTTCATTAACTACAAAAAAAGAAGAGTGGATGGTTGCTAGCGAATCTTTAGTGCTCGAGAATAACGATTATCAAGTAGTGAGAGATGTAGAACCTGGAGAAGCTGTTTTTATAAATTTAAATGGGGAGTTTTTTTCTAAGCAATGTTCTGAAAATCCAGTGTTATTTCCTTGTGCTTTTGAATATGTTTATTTAGCTAGGCCAGATTCAATCATGAATGGAATTTCAGTGTATAAAGCTCGTTTAAGGATGGGAGATTATTTGGCAGAAACAATAAAACAAACAATTAATTCTGGAGATGTGGATGTAGTTATGCCTATTCCTGATTCTTCTAGACCTGCCGCAATGCAAGTTGCAAGACAGTTAGGGATTGAATATAGGGAAGGTTTTTTTAAAAATAGATACGTTGGTAGAACATTTATAATGCCTGGTCAACAGAAACGTAAGAAATCTGTAAGACAAAAGTTAAATGCTATGAGTGCAGAGTTTAAAAATAAAAATGTATTAATTGTTGATGACTCGATAGTACGAGGTACCACTTCAAAAGAAATTGTACAGATGGCTAAAGATGCAGGAGCAAACAAAGTGTTTTTTACATCAGCAGCTCCTCCTGTTCGTTATCCTCATGTTTATGGAATTAATATGCCTAATAAAGATGAATTAATAGCTCATGATAGAACAATACCTGAAATTGCTGATCACCTTGAAATTGATAACCTTGTTTATCAAAGCGTTGAAAGTTTACGTAAATCTATAATTAGTGATTCTCCTATTAAAGATTTGGAGATGAGTTGTTTTACTGGTTCTTATGTAACCGGAACAGTAAATCAAGAATACTTAAATTGGGTTGAAAATGAATATAAATCTTAGTTTAAAAAATTTTCAAGTCGGAAACAATTCTCAAGGTATTCATCTTTATCTAAGTCTAAAAAATCAATTAAAAAATTCGACATACTAGATTTGAAATTTAATTTATTTAGGTCTAATCTTGCAGATTTATTTTTATTAGTTTCTATATCAAGGCAATGGTTACTTGTTATTATTTTAAAAAAGGAATCGTTTTTAAGCTTGGTTTTTTCATTTAAGTATCCCATGCTAAATTCATTTGAATAATAAATTTCATTACTATTTATACAAAAGATTTTTCCTTGTTTAGATATTAAAAAAATATCTTTTCCATTATGTAATTTACAACAAGAAACGATTTTTTCAGTTGGTAAAAGTTTTGCAAGAATTAATCCCTGCGATTGTTTAGAGGTTGGGGTTAAAAATTTGTTTGATAAATTAAATTTAAAAATTCTTCCAATCGAGGTTAATATTATTAAATCTTTGTTTTCATCAGAAATAAATGAATCAATTGTTTTTGAATTATTTTTTAATTTCGTAATTGTGAAAGATCTATTACTTTTAATCATATCTTCATCAAATAATACTTTTTTAAATCTTCCATCTGAATTCAAAATGCATATATAATTTCTAATTTCTTTTTTAATTGAATGAAAATTTATTATTTCACTAGGATGAATATTTCCAAGAATTTTATTATCTAATTTATAGTCTTTATTAAAATTTGACTCCCAATCAATATTAAAAACTTTTCCCGTATTTGTGATTCCAATTAATTTTATATTTTTTTCAATATTGCAAATAAATTTTTGAATATTTTTATTGTCTATAATTTTATTTATAATCTCAAATGATTTTTTGTAATTACCTAAAAGCATTTTTTTTATATAAAGTCTATTGTCTATGCATAATTTAGTTTTTTTATTTATAAATTCATCTAATATCTGATTATTAATCGTTTTTAGTTCTTCATTTTGATTTATATTGTTAATTACTTTTGTTTTACGTGTAACATTAAATTTTTTCTTTAAAATTAATAATTCTTCTATGAGCAAATTAAGTAATAATTTTCTTTCGTTCAATAATTTTTGAAAATAATTCTTTTTTTCTTCTAAATTTTTTATTTCATTATCAACTTGATTCTTCTCTAGATTTGTTAATTTTCTTAGTGGCATATCTAAAACTGAATTTGCTTGTTTTTCACTTAAGAAAAATTTTTTAATTAATTTTGATCTAGCTTCTACAGAATTTTCTGATTCTTCAATAATTGCGATAACTTTTTTTATGTTTTTTGTGGCTTTAGATAAACCTTCTGATATTTCTAGTTTTTCAAGAGTATTTTTTAGAAAATAAAAAGTTCTTTTTCTAATTGTTTCTTCTCTAAATTCAAGAAAATAATTGAGATATTTTTTTAGGTTTAGTTGTACAGGTTTGCCTTTAATTAAAGCTAAAAAAATAGCACCATAGTTTGTTTGGAGAGTCGTTTTTTTATATAAATTAGAAATAACAAGTTCAGAATTAGAATCTTTTTTTAGCTCTATTACAATTCTCATTCCATCTCTATCGCTTTCATCTCTAATATCAGAGATTCCATGAATTTTCCCTGAATTGACAAGTTCTGCGAGTTTTTCAATCCAACCTGCCTTATTAATTTGGTAAGGAAGTTCCGTAATGATTAGTGCATTTTTTTTATGTTTTCCTTTGCCTAAATTGACTTCTTCCTTATTTATAACACCTCTTATTGTTAAAGATCCTTTTCCGGTTTCATAAAGTTCTTCTAGTGCTTGACTATAAATCAACTCTCCACCTGTAGGAAAATCAGGTCCTTTAATAATGTTAGAAAGTTTTTTATCAGTAATATCATTATTTTTTACTAAAGCAATTAAACCATCTACAATTTCACCTAGGTTGTGAGGGGGTATGTTTGTTGCCATGCCAACAGCAATTCCTGATGAGCCGTTTAACAATAAAAATGGAAGTTGGGCAGGAAGAATATCTGGTTCTTTTTGAGAACCGTCAAAGTTATTTGAAAAGCTTACTGTTTCTGATCCAATTTCTTCAAGAAATCCTTTATGAGCTATCGGAGCTAATCTGGTTTCAGTATATCTCATTGCTGCTGGCGGATCATTATCAACAGATCCAAAATTTCCATGGCCGTCAAGAATAGGATATTTAGTAGAAAAATTTTGCACTAGCCTTACTAATGCATCATATACTGCTTGATCTCCATGAGGATGATACTTTCCAAGAACATCTCCAACGACTCTTGCACACTTTCTAAATGGTTTATCAGGTGTTAAACCTAATTCGTACATCGCAAAAAGAATCCTTCTTTGTACAGGCTTAAGACCGTCTCTTGCATCTGGTAGAGCACGCCCAACTATTACGCTCATTGCATACTCCAAATAAGAACGTTGCATTTCTTCTTGAAGTGAAATAGAAGTGAATTTTTTCTTATCCATTAGAGCGTAAAACTGAAAAAATTATTGATTAACTAAATTAAGACTAATAGGTAAAATAATATTTACCAGTATTGCAAATTAAGATGATTCAGTTATTTTTGATTTTGCCTCTATTACATCTTTTTTAAGCTGTTCATTTTGCAAAAGAATTTCTGTAGAGGATTGTAATTTTTCTCCCCATAATTGTTCTTTTCTATAATCATAGTTGACATATTTAGGATCTTTAGCCAATGCTTTTTTTGCTAGTTGAATTGCTAATCTAGTATCCTTAACTCTAACGCATGCGGCCAGTCCTAGTAATGGTTCAGCATTTTCTTGAAGTGAGATTGCACTTTCAAAAAGTTTGATTGATTTATTTATATTGTTTTTTTCAAAATAAGCTAAACCTTGATTATTAATTGCTTGCCAGAAATTAGGTTTAATTTTTATAGATGCATCAAATAATTTGATAGCTTCCAAGTAATTTTTTTCCATTAATAAAATGTTTCCTAATTGAAAAATAGCTTTATGGTTATTAGGTTCCATCTTTATTCCTTTTTCTAAAGCACTTTTTGCCTTTGTTTGTTGTGAAGTTTTTAAGTAAATATTACTTTTGGCAAAATATATTTCACTAATATTTGAATTTATCTTTTCTGCTTTATTTAGAGACTTCAATGCGTCTTTGTATTGAGTATTAGCTATTTGTGCTTCAGCTAGAATTAACCATAGTTGTTCATCTTTTGAATTTATTTTCACAGCTAATTTGGCTAAGTTAAGACTGTCTTCATATTGTCCAAAATAAAGAAGTTGATATGCATTTTTGCCAATATATAAACTTTGCTTTTCTAAATTTTTCATTGTAGGAAAATAATAGTAGGGAACTATTGCTTGAACTTTGCCTATTTGAAAAAAGTAAAAACTGATAAAGGAGATCCAGATTACTTTTTTTAAAAACTTTTTCATGTTTTATTTTTTTGGTTTTTTAGATTTGCTTTTATGTTTCTTTTCCACATCCATGGTTTAATTCTTTTTAATGTAGTTCCCTGAAGATTTTCCCCCCATGTTTTATCGTCCCAATTTATTGATTCAATATCGAGATTCTTAATCCATTCTTTCGGACTAGTTTCATAATTATTGTTGTATGGCACCGATTTATTCCATGGGCATACATCTTGACAAATATCACACCCGGCAACCCATCCATTTAAATTTTTTTCTATTTTCTTTGGAATAGTTTTAGCTCTATTTTCTATTGTGTGATATGCAATACATAAATCTGATTGTATTACAAAAGGCTCTACTATTGCTTTTGTCGGACAGTTTTCAATACAAATATCACATTTTCCACAAAGAGATTGATGAGGTTTGTCTGGTATTAAATCTTTTGTGAGAATCATAAAACCCAAAGTAAACCAAGAACCATTGCTCTTGTTGATTAAATTACTATTTTTGCCTATCCAACCAATTCCTGCCTCCTCAGCCCATGCTTTTTCAAGCAGCGGAGAAGTATCAACACATATTTTCCATTTGCAATCAGGAATTTCTAGGTTAATCCATTTACCAATATTTTTTAATTTTTTGTGAATCACTTTATGATAATCTTCTCCTTGGCCAAATTTAGCTACCTTAAGAAAATTTTTGTTATTGTTTTCTGAATTAATGTAAGCAAACCCAACGCTTAAAATACTTTTTGCCTCTTCAAAAAGTGAGCCTATATTTTTTCTTTTTTCTGCCTCCATCCACTTCATTTCTGCATGGTGATTATTTGATAACCATCTTTCTAATGCATCAGTTCTTAATTTTATACGCGTACTACCTGGTATTGAAGCTATTCCGGCAATTGTAAAACCTTCAAAAATAGCTCTTTCTTTCAATTTTGTACTTATTTCTTTTTTGTCTTGAATCTTTTCAATCATTTCATAATTTTTTGTAGTATTTCTTTTAAAAGTTATTTTGGAGAATAAACTTATAAATAAAAAAGATATATTTAAAAAAAATATATCCTAACTCATTAAAAACAGTTAAATTATTAGTAAAGTTAATATAGTTAGGAAAGTTATTTTGGTTGAAACTAATCAAAATCAAGATTCCAATTTAGGATCTAGGCTTCAACAAGATCTAAAAAATGATCTTATAGCTGGATTGTTAGTTGTAATACCCTTGGCAACAACTATCTGGTTGTCATCATTAGTAAGTAAATTTGTTTTAACATTAGTTACTTCAGTTCCAAAGCAATTAAATCCATTTATTACTTTAAATCCTTTATTACAAGATTTAATTAATCTTACCTTAGGTTTAACTGTTCCATTATTAGCTATTTTGCTTATAGGTTTAATGGCGAGAAATTTCGTAGGAAGATGGTTATTAGAATTTGGAGAAGGCACCTTATCAAAAATTCCAGTAGCTGGAGCGGTCTATAAAACTCTTAAACAATTGCTAGAAACTTTTTTAAGCAATAAATCTAATAGATTTAGAAGAGTTGTTTTAGTTGAATATCCTCGTGAGGGACTTTATAGTGTTGGTTTTGTAACTGGTGATGTAGGACCTTCTCTGCAACCAGAATTGGAAGAAAAGTTACTTAGTGTTTTTATACCTACAGCACCAAACCCAACTACTGGTTGGTATACACTCGTTCCTGAGTCTTCTGTTAAAGATTTGGATATTTCTGTTGAAGATGCTTTTAGAACAATAATTTCGGCTGGGATAGTAAATCCTGATGAGAAAAATAATACTACAAATCCAACATTTTCAAAATTGTTTTCTCAATTACGAGCCTCCACTAATACTTCTTCTTAATTGATGCATAATAGATCTCTTTCTAGAGAATTAGCTTTAATTTCTCTTGGCCTTATAAAAGATAAAGGCGATTTTAAATTAAATAAATTTCAGATAGAAGAAATTTTTGAATCTGCTTTGGATTCTTTAATAAGCTATTGCAGGGATCAATTAGATAATTGCGAGTCTGAGTTAGAAAATGCCTCACAAAAAATATTAGAAAGTGAATTGCAAGAGGGTTTTGATCCCCATTATTCAAATGTTCGAGATGAGTTAAAAAAATCTCTGACAAAAATTGAAACAGTAATGAATACACTTTCAGTAACTTTAGACTACCCAAAATTAATTGTTTCTAGCAGTCAAATTGATATCAGAGATGATGCTAATCAAAGGATTTGTAATATAATTAATAACCTTAAAAGGATTGACTCTGATATCGATCGAGTAATGGATGGTTGGAGATTAAAAAGATTACCAAGAATTGATAGGGATATTCTGCGTTTAGCGTACGTGGATATCAATTTTTTGAATACACCTGTCGCTGTTGCTTGTGATGAGGCAGTCAATTTAGCTAACAAATATAGTGATTCGCAAGGAAGAAAATTTATTAATGGGGTTTTAAGGAGATTACAAACAATTTAATTGTCATAATTATTTGATATAAATAGATAATAATTTAAAAATTTTAATTACGAACAATAAACAATAATGACCAATCCTGATTCCGATAATTCTCGTGAGTGGGCTGCACAAGCTTATGCACTTTTAAAAAAACGTCAAGAAGAGCAAAAGCAAGAATTAAAAAAAGAGGAAGAGCAAAAGCAAGAATTAAAAAAAGAGGAAGAGCAAAAGCAAGAAATTATGGAGATTGCTACAAAAAAAAATATTTTTGGGCAGTCTGAAACAACTGCTGAAACGCAATTAGGAGAATTTGACGATAATTTTACTTGGTCTGCAATGGTTTTAGCTGCTCAAGGAAAAAAAATAAATCAAATATCGGTTGATGAAATTGATTGGTTAACTAAATTAAGAAAAGGATTAGAAGAAACCCGAAAAGGATTTGTTACTGAACTTTTGGATAAATTGGGAGATGATCCCCTTACTCCAGAATCTCTTGATGATTTAGAGACTCTATTAATAAGAGCTGATGTAGGTATTAATTCAACCGATAAAGTTATAAATTCTCTCAGAACAAAATTAAACGAGGAGGTTGTTGGTGGAGAAGCAGGAATAAAATTCTTGAAGAAGGAATTAAAATTAATTATCGATAAACCAATAAAAAATTCTGGTACTGATCTTTTAGTGCCTCAAAAAGGTAAGTTAAATGTCTGGTTATTAGTAGGAGTTAATGGTGTTGGTAAAACTACTACGTTAGGGAAATTAGCGTATTTGTCTTCCAAAAGTAATTATAAAACTTTGATTGCGGCTGCTGATACTTTTAGAGCTGCTGCAGTAGAACAACTTAAAGTATGGGGAGATAGAAGTAATGTTGACGTTATATCTAATCAATCAAAAAATGCTGATCCAGCTGCTGTTGTTTTTGATGCAATTAATTCTGCTCAAAAAAGAAATGTTGATTTATTACTTGTTGATACCGCGGGCAGACTGCAAACGAAAAATAATTTAATGGATGAATTAGCAAAAATAAAAAAAATTATTGATAAAAAGGTTCCAGATGCAATTGTTGAATCATTATTAGTCTTAGATGCAAGTCAGGGTCAAAATGGCTTAAAACAAGCAAAAAGTTTCGCTAAATCAGCAGATTTAAGTGGAGCAATTATTACTAAATTAGATGGGACTTCTCGAGGAGGAGTATCTTTAGCTGTATCTGAAGAAGTAAATTTGCCTATAAGGTTTATTGGAGCTGGAGAAGGTATAAAAGATTTGAGACCATTCAATAGTTATGAATTTGTTGAGGCTATGCTCGCAGATAAATAAAAATTAAATAAATTTTTTCTAAAAATTTAAATTTAGTGTTAAAACATATTTATCTATTAAATTTGTTTTGACAAATAATCAAAAAGAAAAAATATTTTCGAACAAATTTATTCAAAAATTTTTTGAAAATGAATCTTCAGTAACTTTAAAAAATAAATATAAATTTGCAGAAATTGCATCTTCACTAACATATTATTTAAAATCATTTTCCAATATAAATAAATTATTGGATTATGTATGCTTAATTTTTAAACATATTTTTTCTGAAAATATAATCTTAATTATCCCTTTAAATTATGAGGGAGAGATATGGCATGAAAATATAAAAATCTCTGCTAGTGAAGAAAAATTAAAAATACAAGAAAAAATTTATAGTTTTTTGCGTCAATTTCAATTTTCAAAAAATTTTAAAATAAAAGAAATTCAAACTTTTGAAAATGCTTTAAAAAATAATTTTAAAGAATATAAAATTGAAACAAAAAAAATACTATCTAGAAGTAAATGTAGAGGATTTATTTACATTTTTAGTAAAGATATTTCTTGGCAGTCGATTTCCGAAGATAGTAATTTTAATTTTGTTGAAAATTGTTTAGCTGTTGGATTAGAAAATCACTACTTAATAAAAACAAAGAAAAAGCATGACAACGTAGATAGAGAAATTTCAACTGGTGCTGAAATTCAATCTCAATTATTGCCGGATTATTGTCCAATTATCCATGGCATAGATTTAGCTGCTCATTGTAGACCAGCTCTCCAGCTTGGGGGGGATTACTATGATTTTATGTGCTTAAAGACTAATATCTCTGAAAAAAGAAAAGAAAAATCAAGATGGGCTTTTGTAATTGGCGATGTTATGGGAAAAGGTATTCCAGCTGGTCTTTTAATGACTATGTTAAGAGGAATGTTACGAGCGGAGGTTCTAACAGGCCTGCCTCCAGATAGAATTTTGCATGATTTGAATCAACTAGCAATTAATGATTTGGATCAATCGCATAGATTTGTGACATTATTTTACTCAGATTATGACCCTAGAACTAGAAAATTGAGGTTCGCCAATGCAGCTCATAATCCTCCTCTGCTCTGGAAAAGTTCAGATCAGAAAATTATAAAATTAGATGCAGAGGGATTTGTACTTGGATTACAAAAAGATGCTGAATATCATTGTGGTGAAATAAAGCTTAATGAAAATGATTTAGTGCTTTATTACACCGATGGAGTAATTGATACCTCTAACTCTTTAGGGCAAAGATTTGACGAGGAAAGGTTAATTAAAACCCTTACAAAATTATGCAAGCAGTCTTATACATCCCAAGAAATATTAAATAGAATATTTAAAAAGTTAGATGATTTTACAGGGCAAAATAGACATCTAGAAGATGACGCATCGATGGTGATTTTTCAATTAAAATAAATATTGTTTTGTCACTTATATAAAAAAATGCTTTATTAGAGATACTTAAAGTTAATAATTAATATGGCAAAAGTATGGAGTAAAAGGTTTGATAATGCTCTTAACCCTTTTATTGAAAAGTTTAATGCCTCAATTGATTTTGATAAAAAGCTTATTTTAGAAGATTTAGATTGTTCGATTGCTCATGCGAAAATGCTTGGCAAAACTCAAGTATTATCCTCTTCTGAAGCTTTGAAAATTATTAATGGTCTTAAGTTAATAAGAGTTGAGTATTTAGAGGGCAAATTTTTTCCTAGTCCACCTTCTGAAGATATTCACTATTGTATAGAAGAAAAACTGATAAGTTTAATTGGTGAAACTGGAAAAAAATTACATACGGGTAGAAGTAGAAATGATCAAGTTGGTACAGATATAAGATTGTGGCTAAGAAAAGAGATTGATAACATTGAAGTTTTAATAATCGATTTGCAAAAATCCTTCTTAAATCTTGCTAAATCTAATATTTATACTTTGATTCCTGGATATACCCATATGCAAAGAGCTCAACCATTGTCTTTGGCTCATCACTTATTGGCTTACATTGAAATGCTTCAAAGAGACCGTGAACGGTTTAAAGAGGTACGTGCAAGAGTTAATATTTCTCCTTTAGGAGCTGCAGCTTTAGCTGGAACAAAAATAAAAATAGATAGACACTTTACAGCTGCAGAATTGGGCTTTGAAAAGATTTATAAAAATAGTATTGATGCGGTTAGTGACAGAGATTTTTGTATAGAGTTTGTTTCTTCATCTGCCTTGTTAATGTCGCATTTTAGTAAAATTTCTGAAGAAATAATCTTATGGGTAACAGATGAATTTTCTTTTGCAAAATTAACAGATAAATGTGCTACTGGAAGTAGCTTAATGCCGCAGAAAAAAAATCCTGATGTTCCAGAATTGATAAGAGGAAAGACGGGAAGAGTGTATGGACATCTTCAGGCATTATTAACTATGGTCAAAGGAGTACCACTTTCATACAATAAAGATTTTCAAGAAGACAAAGAGCCAGTATTTGATACTGCAGAAACAATATCTTCTTGTATTAAAGCTATGACTATCTTAATAAATGAAGGTATTGAATTTAATATTCAAAATTTATCTTATTCCGTAGAAAATGACTTTTCTAATGCCACTGATTTGGCAGATTATTTAGTTGGTAAAGATATTCCTTTTAGGACCGCATATCAAATTGTTGGTGAAATAGTGAAATACTGCATTGAGAGAAAAATGTTATTTAAAAATCTCAAAATTGATGAATTTAAAAAATTTCATCCCGAATTTGATGAAGACGTTTTTGTGATTCTTAAACCTCTTAATGTAGTTAAATCAAGAAATAGCGAAGGTGGCACAGGTTTTGTTCAGGTACAAAAAGAGGTAAATAATTGGGAAAAAAGATTGTTACTTTAGAATCTCAATTATTTTTATACAACAAGGGTATACTTTGAAGTAGAATAGTGTAGCAATGTTATAGAACTACTAATTGTAGTTTTTTTATAAGGTAATTTCTTTGTTGAGTTTAAAGTGAGTATTTTTGTTGGCAATTTGCCTTTCCGCGCAGAGCGAGAAGATGTTATGGAGTTGTTTACTCCATTTGGTGAGGTTTTAAATTGTTCTCTTCCCTTGGAGAGAGATACTGGAAGGAAAAGAGGATTCGCATTTATTGAGATGGCAGATGAAGCGATTGAGTCAAAAGCTATTGAAGGTTTGCAAGGCACGGAACTTATGGGTAGGCCATTAAGAATTAATAAAGCTGAGCCGAGAGGTTCTGGCGGATCTCGTAGAGGAGGAAGAGGCGGCAGTGGTGGCTACGGTGGCGGTAATCCTGAATCTAATAATTCTTACACTAATAAATCCTCTGGAGCAGAAGGTTGGGAAGACAGAAGTTATGGAAATTCTTCTGAAAACTCTGAATATGAAAGTGGGAGAAGCAGGAGAAAAAGGAGAGTTTCCAATGAGAGCAATGCTTCAAACGAGTCAAATTAGAAACCCATTTCTTTAAGCTCTGTTGTTGATTTCAATAGATATTCGATATCTAAAATTTTTTTTATAGATTTATTTGAAATTTTATTTCTCCAAATTCTCGCTCTTGGTACACCTTCAACTAAATTTATAAGATGTTTACAAATATCCCAAGATTTTCCTCCATTACTTAAATGTCTCTCTATGTATGGAATTAAAGAGAATATAATATCTGAAGCAGATTTGGCTTTTGTATTAATTCCATAAATCCTTTGATCAATTTGAGACCATCTTAGCGGATGTTTATATGCTGACCGTCCAATCATGACCCCATCAAAATCATTTAAGGCCTTTAATGATTCATCGATATTTGTTAGACCTCCATTGATTTCTATTAATAAATCTGGATTTAATTTTTTTAATTTTTTTACCACATCGTAATTTAGTGGAGGTATAGTTCTGTTTTGTTTTGGATTTAAACCCTTCAATATGGCTTTCCTTGCATGAACTATAAATCTGTCTGCACCAGCATTAGCGATAATTCTTACGAAATTATTCAAGTTATCGAAACTAACATCATTGTCTACACCGATTCTGTGTTTGATCGTAACCGGTAAGTTGCAATTATTTTTTAAGGATTCTATACAATTTGCTACTTTTTCAGGGTCTTTCATAAGTGAGGCGCCAAAATTTCCAGAACAGACTCTTGGACTCGGACAGCCAACATTAAAGTTTATTTCGTCATAACCCCAATCCTGTGCCATTCGGGCTGCTTCTTTAAGGATTTTAGGGTCGTCTCCACCAAACTGAATTGATATCGGATGTTCTTCACTATTAAAATCCAGAAAATTTTCTCTTTTATTCGTATAAGCTAAACTCTGGGCCACAATCATTTCCGTATACAATAGAGCTTCAGAACTTATTTTTCTCATTATCATCCTGAAATGTTTATCGGTACAATCCATCATTGGAGCAACACTTAATTTATGAATATTTTTAATAGGATTAAACGGGATGAAATTCATTACTTTTTTTGTAATTTAAATATATGAATCAATTTCTATCAAGAAGAACTTTTATTCTAATTGCTACCATGTCAATCTTAAAAATAATCTTAAAGCCTATTCAAGTTTTAGCATTGTCACTTGCTTCGAAAGAAGACTGGAATTTCTCAAAAGACGAATGGAAAGCTAGGCTTAGTCCAGAATCTTATTATATTTTGAGGGAAGAAGGCACTGAAAGAGCTTTTAGTAGCCAGTTAAATAATGAGAAAAGAAAAGGAATTTTTCATTGTGCAGGATGCGATTTGCCGCTTTTTTCCTCAGAAAAAAAGTATGATAGTGGTACAGGGTGGCCAAGTTTTTGGGATTCGATTCAAGGATCAGTAGAAACAAAAATTGATTTCAAGTTAATTGTCCCTAGAACCGAATATCATTGTTCTAGATGCGGTGGTCATCAAGGACATGTTTTTAATGATGGACCACTTCCCACTGGCAAAAGATACTGTAATAATGGCTTAGCATTAAGGTTTGTTCCTGACTAAATATTTGTGCGGCCTTCCGCAACTTGTTTTGTGCATCACTTTATTAGAGAATAGTTTTATTAAATTTTAGAAAAATGATTGAAAATCAATCAGACAATATTGATAATAATGAAAATGATGTTTCTAACCAGGAAAATGTTTCTGAAGATAAATCATCGACGCAAAATTTAATAACGGACAATGATGAATTATCTTCTCAAAAAACAGAAGAAATAAATACCGAAGATTTAAAAAATACCGTTTCAAATAATGATGCAAGATTAGAACAATTAGAAAAAGAGCATGAAACATTAAAAAACCAATACGTAAGGATTTCCGCAGATTTCGATAATTTTAGAAAAAGGCAATCTAGAGATCAGGACGATTTAAAAATTCAACTTGTTTCAAAGACTTTAACTGCAATACTTCCTATTGTTGACAATTTTGAGAGAGCAAGACAACAACTTAAACCAGAAAGTGAAGAAGCTCAAGCTCTTCATAGAAGTTATCAGGGATTGTATAAACAATTAGTAGAAGTTTTAAAGCAACAAGGAGTTTCACCTATGAGAGTTGTTGGTCAGCAATTTGATCCAAACTTACATGAAGCTGTTTTAAGAGAGCCTAGTGAGGAGCTTGAAGAAGATTTTATAGTTGAAGAATTGCAGCGAGGATATCATCTAGAAGGTAAGGTTTTGCGACATGCCTTGGTTAAAGTTTCTATGGGACCTGGCAAACAAATTTCACAAGAGGAAGTAGAAAAGGATACAGTTGTAGAAGATATCGATTCAGAGGAAAATACTTCTGAAGATGTATAAATTCTAAATTTTTACTTGAGCATTATCTAATGGCTGATTTCTATCAAATACTTGGAGTTTCAAGAGATGCTGATGCTGATACCTTAAAGAAAGCCTATAGAAAATTAGCAAGACAATACCATCCTGATGTTAATAAAGAACCTGGTGCTGAAGATAAATTTAAAGAAATTGGTAAGGCTTACGAAGCATTAGCTGATCCTGAAACTAGAGCAAGATATGACCAATTCGGAGAGGCTGGGCTAGGAGGTGCCGCTGGAATGCCTGATATGGGAGACATGGGTGGCTTTGCAGATTTATTTGAAACTTTTTTTAATGGCTTCGGGGGACAAAATCCTCAAGGAGGTAGAACACAAAGGAGAGGCCCTCAACAAGGAGATGATTTAAGATATGACCTAAATGTTGACTTTAAAGATGCAATATTTGGTCAACAGAGAGAAATTAAAATTCCTCATCTTGAGACATGTGAAGTTTGTAGGGGAACAGGTGCCAAACCAGGAACCGGACCAAAAACTTGTTCAACATGTGGAGGTAGTGGACAAGTTAGAAGAGCTACTAGAACACCTTTTGGGAATTTCACACAAGTAGCTGAATGTCCTTCCTGCAATGGAACTGGTCAGATAATTGCTGATCCATGTTTGAGTTGCGGCGGTAATGGAGTAAAACAAGTCAGAAAAAAATTAAGGATTAATATTCCTGCAGGGGTTGATACTGGTACTAAATTAAGAGTTTCCGGAGAAGGAAATGTTGGTTTGAAAGGGGGCCCCCCTGGAGATCTTTATGTTTTTATAAAGGTTAAGAATGATTCAAAACTTAAAAGAGATGGTGTGACTATTTACTCTGAAATAGCGGTGAGTTATTTGCAGGCTATTTTAGGTGACACTGTTAAAATTACTACAGTTGATGGAGATGTTAATTTAAAAATTCCAAGTGGTACCCAGCCAAATACAACTCTTTCCCTTGAGAATAAAGGGGTACCTAGACTTGGTAATCCGGTTGCGAGAGGTAATCATGAAGTCTTAGTAAAAGTAAAATTACCAACTCGCATAACCGACGCAGAAAGAGAGCTTTTAGAGGGTTTAGCTTCTCAATATTCAGATAAAAATATTAATTCCAGTAGTGGACTTTTTAGTAAATTATTTGGTAATGAATCCTAATGATTTCTTTAAAGCATTTGGATCTCAAATCTGTTCCATGTCCTTTAAATGTTGTCAAAATCAAATTGGCTTTGGAGAAGTTATCCAAAAACGAACAACTTATTGTTGAACTAGATAAAGGTGAACCAGAACAAATGGTATTAAATAATCTAAAAGAGATGGGATGTTTGTTTAAACAAATCAAAGAAAGTGAAAAATTTATAAAAATAAAAATATTAAATGAAAAATAATAGTAAATATTTAGCTTTAGTTACGAAAAAATTTAATGATTTTTTTTTAGTTGACTTAAAAAATCAAGAAAACTCTGGAAATAGCGAAAAATTTTTATGTAGGGTTAAGAAGTCTATAAGTTTCAAGGATCAATTAATTTTTGTTGGAGATGAAGTAGCGATTGAAAAAATTGATTTTAAAAGTAAATGCGCAGTAATAACAAGTCTAAAAAAAAGAAAAAATCTTTTAGTTAGACCTTCAGTTGCAAATATTTCTAACATATACGTTACTTTTTCCGTTGAAGAACCAGAGTTAAATTTATCTCAAGTTAATAGGTTTTTGATCTCAGCAGAATCAATGGGCGTTGAAGTCTCATTAGTTTTGACAAAGTGTGATTTGATTTCTGATAAAAGAAGATTATATTTTCTTGATAAATTTGAGAAATGGGGTTATCAAGCAATAACTTTAAATTTACAGAAATCTGATTGTTTTGAAAATTTATTAGCTGAGTTAATGAAAAAAGAATGTTCAATTTTTATGGGCCCATCCGGAGTTGGCAAAACTACTTTGCTAAATATGATTATTCCAGGTCTTAAAAATAGTACTTCTCCAGTTTCCAATAAAATTAAGAGAGGAAAAAATACTACTCGAAATGTTGAGTTATTTTCTATATCGAATCAAAGTTATATTGTGGATACTCCTGGTTTTAATATGCAGCCTCAAGAGGTTGATATTAAGTTGTTACCAAATCTTTATTCAGAAATATATAAACAGGTAATCGAAGAAGGAATTAAGTGTAAATTTCGTAATTGCTTACATTTACTAGATGAGGGATGTAACTTAAATAAATCCTTCGAAAGATATCCTTTTTATAAAGAAATGATTGAGTCTTCTAAGAGTCACTATTATCAAAACCAGGAAGATTAAGATTTAATCCACCAGTCAAATCATTCATCCTTTCTTTCATAGTTGTAGTTGATAATTCATGAGCTTTTTGAATAGCTTGTAAAATATTTTGCTCTATTTGTTCTTTATTTGCATTTAAGATATTTTCTTGTACTTCTACTTTTAAAGGAAGTTGGTTTCCACTTATCCAAACTTTTATCATTTCATCATCACTTTTGCCTTCAATCTCCATATTTTCCAGTTCATCTTGTAATTTTTGAGCATCTTGCTGAATTTGTTTAGCTTTTTTAAAAGCTTCTGTAAGTTGTCCAAAGTTAGGAAGTCCAAAACCCGCCATTTTGTAAAAAACGTTTCTTTAGTTAGGATAGTCAAAACCAATCATTCTTACTTCCGGTTGCAAATAAATCCCTTTGTTTTGTAGTACTTTTTGTTGAATTACTGTTATTAATTCATAAATATCTTTTGAACTTGCTGAAGAAGTATTAATTATAAAATTTGAATGCATTGTAGAAATTTCAGCACCGCCAATTTTAAATCCCTTTAAACCCATATCATCAATTAATTTTGCTGCATAATTATTTTCAGGATTTTTAAAAACGCTACCAAAACTTGGTTGATGATATGGTTGTGTTTCTGTTTTTAATTTAAGGTTATTTTTGGTTGTTTTAATTAATTGTTCTAGATTTCCATTAGGTTCAAAATGTAATTTTGCACTGATAATTGTTAAATCATTTCTTTGAAAAGAGCTGAATCTATACTCAAAATTGATATCATTTTTTTCAATTTCAAGTTTTTCATGAGTTTTATTATTTATTACTTTTACGGAAATAAGATTTTTTGCTAGGGATAAATTACCTGTGCCAGCATTCATATAAATTGCTCCTCCTAATGTTCCTGGAATTCCGACAGCCCATTCCCCCCCTTGTAATCCATTTTTAGCAAGAGAATTAGATAATGTTGGGAGCATTACACCTGCCTCGGCTTCAACAATTCCTGAATATGGCTCTATTTTTAGTGATTTCATTTTTTTTGTACAAACAACTAAGCCCTTTATGAAAACATTATTTATTAAAAGATTTGAACCTGCCCCAATTATTTGACATTTTTGTTTGTTAAAAATAGCCCATTTTATTAGATATGAAAATTCTTTAATGCTTTTTGGCTCAGCAAAATATTCAGCTACTCCTCCCACTTTTATGGTTGTATAACTACTTAAATTACAGTTTTTAGAAAAAATTTTTTTATTCATAAATTAGTTATCTATTTTAATTGTCTTTTTCATTTAAAATTGACCAGAAATTATGACAATCACCAGCTCCCATATTCAAAATTAAATCCTCTTTTTGAGTTAATTCGTAAAAATTTTTCTTTACTTCATAATAATTATTTATATAACTTACATTTTTATTTTTTTTATAAATCAAATCAGTGATTATTTTCGAAGTAATTTTATCTTCGTTTCCTTCTCCTGCTCCATAAATACTTGTTACATAAATAACATCTGCTTTTGATAATTCTTCAGCGAATTCTTTAGTAAATTGCTTTACTCGCGAGTATCTATGAGGTTGAAATATAGCTATTAATCTACTTTTTTGACATTCATTATTATATTTTTGCTGAATCAATAATCTTCCTAATTTAATAGTCTCTTTTATTTCGTTTGGATGATGTGCATAATCATCATATAAACTTCTTTTATCTATTTGGCCTCTGAATTCAAATCTTTTTTTTGGTAGTTTCAGATATTTTATATTTTTCTTTATTTCCATAAAATCTACTCCAATCATTCTTGAAGCTGCTATCGCTGCGGTTATATTAGAAAGATTATGTAATCCTGGAATTGGAATATTTAAACTACTAATAAAATTTCCATTTTCATAATATTTTCCAATTGTATACTTTGAATTAATTTCAGTCGGAATTATTGCATAAGCTACGTTTTGAGCCGTAGTGTTTGACCACTTACAATTAGAATAAAAATTATTTCTTGAGGTTTCACAATCAAAATTAAGTAGTAATTTTTTAGAGTTTTTAGCAAAATTTTTAAAAGAAGATATGACTTCACTTAAATTAGAAAAGTGATCGCAATGATCAAAATCAATGTTATTGATTATTCCGATATCAGACTTATATTTGTTAATTGTCCCATCAGATTCATCAACTTCAGCTACTAAGTATTTTGTATTTTCTAAATGACAATTAGAGTTGTAAATAGGAATTATTCCTCCGGTTATTGAAGAACAATTACTTGTACATAACTCAAGTATAGTAGATAGAAATGTACTGGTTGATGTTTTTCCGTGACTGCCGGCTACCGCTAATGAAGTATAAGTGCGCATTAGCATTGCAAGTATCTCTGAACGATGTTTTATTGATAAATTTTTTTCTCTGCAGTATGAAAATTCTTCATTTTCTGTCTTGATTGCGGAGCTTACAACAAAATTAATTAATTTGTTGGTAAATTTTGAAATAACAAATTCAATATTTTGTCGAATTTGAGAAGTAAAGATTACTGCACCTAATTCCTCTAATTTTTTAGTTTCATCATTTTTAACTAAATCAGATCCTGAAACTGAACAACCTTTTTTAAGTAAACCTATTGCTAATGCTGACATTCCAATACCTCCAATTCCAATAAAATGAAAATGACTTTTCAACAGTAATTTTTTATCCAATGTTTATCTTTCACTTAAATCAAAATAACTTCTAAGTAAAATTTTGCTATTTTTTTTTTTGAATTAATACAAAACAAGACTTATTTGCTTAATAAATCAAAAAAACCTTACGTTATTGCACAAAATTCAGTATGATCAGCAACTTAGGTTAATCATTTAGAAATTATTAATTATGACTTTGCGTGTTGCAATTAACGGCTTTGGAAGAATTGGTCGAAACTTTATGCGTTGTTGGCTTAGTAGAGGAGCTTACACCAATATTGAAGTAGTTGGAATTAATGTTACCTCAGATCCTAAGACTAATGCTCATCTATTAAAGTATGACTCAGTTCTTGGTCAACTTGATGGTGTTGATATTCAATATACTGATGATACTTTTGTAATTAATAACAAGACAATTAAATGTTTCTCTGATAGAAACCCAATGAATCTTCCTTGGAAAGACTGGGGTGTAGATTTGGTTATTGAATCTACTGGAGTATTTAATACAGACGTAGGTGCAAGCAAGCACTTAGAGGTAGGAGCAAAAAAAGTTATCTTAACTGCTCCTGGTAAAGGCGATGGCGTTGGTACTTATGTAGTTGGAGTTAATGCTGATACATATAAACATAAAGATTATGATATTTTGAGTAATGCTAGTTGTACAACAAACTGTTTAGCTCCAGTAGTTAAAGTTTTAGACCAAACTTTTGGGATTAACAAAGGTTTGATGACTACAATTCATAGTTATACAGGGGATCAAAGAATTTTAGATAATAGTCATAGAGATTTAAGAAGGGCTAGAGCCGCTGCTACAAACATTGTTCCTACTTCTACAGGAGCTGCAAAAGCAGTAGCTCTGGTATATCCAGAAATGAAAGGCAAATTAACAGGAATTGCAATGAGAGTTCCAACTCCTAACGTTTCAGCAGTAGATTTTGTTTTTGAATCATCTAAATCTGTCACAGCTGAAGAAGTCAATAATGCACTCAAGGAAGCATCACTAAGCTCAATGCAAGGCATTATTAAGTATGGAGACGAACCATTAGTGTCAAGTGATTATGCAGGTACCAATGAATCATCAATTGTGGATAGTGACCTTACTATGTGTATCGGAGATAACCTTGTAAAAGTGCTTGCATGGTACGACAATGAGTGGGGTTATAGTCAGAGAGTTGTAGATTTAGCAGAGATTGTTGCTAAAAATTGGGAGTAATTAAAAGTGTTTGTAAGATGTGTTATTAAATAATTTGTTTTTTTTATTATCTGTAAATTCTATTGATGGTTTACCATTAGCAAAAAATCCAATCTCGTTAATATTTTTATCAAGTTTAGATAAATTCTTTGCCCATTTTTTTGGCAATGAGAAAACTAATTCATAATCTTCACCTCCAAAAAAATAATATTCGTCCCATTTATCTCCTTTAGGCCAATCCTTATCTTTAGGAATTTTTTCATAATTTATGATCGCTTTGCAGTTGCTTGCCATTGCTAAATCTTGTAAAGCTTGAAATAGACCATCACTGCTATCAGTACATCCTATTCTCTTTATATTTTTATTGGAGCGAGTTTTGAGGAGATTATTTAGAAAATTTGGGTAAACTCTAGGGCGACAAAAATGTTCAATGGATTTAATTATTAATCTTTCATTAGGAGAAAATTCATTTTCGAAATTAGTTTTATTTTGTATCAAAAATCCCAGTTTGCTAAGACCATGCATTCCTGTAGTTAATATTATATCTCCGGGTTTACAAGCGTTTCTTCGTAATTCAAGTTCACCTTGAACGCCAAAGGCCGTAATTGAAATGATTTTTTCATCTCCTTTCGAGCAATCTCCACCTAGAATCACCCCGCCATATTCTTTCAATGCTTTATTTATTCCTTTGTATAATTCTTCAACCCAAATCCACTCAGTTCTAGCAGGTAGAACTAGGCTAATTGTAATACCTATAGTTTTCTTGCTTCCACTGGATAATAAGTCAGAAATGTTGCTAACAACTGCTTTCCACCCAATGTCCCTAGGACAAATAGTAATGTCATTGAAATGAACATTTTCCACCAAAGAATCAGTATTAACAAGTAAATTTTCATTTTTAATTTTGATTAAAGCGCAATCATCTGAAATTTGGTTTTTAGGCATAAATTTTTCTAGCCTATTTATTAATTCTTTTTCCCCAATATCTTCTAATATTTCTTTATGCATTTAATTTGAGGTTTTCAATCCCTTCTAAAACATCAATTGAAATTATTGTGTCATCTTTAGTAAGCTCTTCTAATACATCAAATCCATCTACAACATAACCAAAGGCAGCATTCCTTCCGTCAATTAAATTGCGACCTGCTGGATTTAATTCTGCTTCATATAAAAAGAAGAAAAATTGAGATGAGCCATCATCAACTGCGGTATTTGAATGAGACCATCCTAGAGTTCCAAGTGTTGCAAAAGGTAATGTTGGTGTCTCTGTGTAAAGACCTAAATCTTCAAAAGTTTGATTATAAAAAGCATCTTGTTCATCAGGAATTCTGATTTCTAAGGGAACGTGACGTTCTTCGTTTGTTTCAGGATCTATATAACCAATATCTTCACCAATCGGATCACCTGTTTGCAGCACAAAAAATTCTTCTGCTCTATTGATAGGTAAATCTTTGTAGAAGTCTTTTGAAGATAAATCTATAAATGCTCCTGCTGTAAGTGGGGCGTTAAATCCATCCACAATTGCTTGCATATCTCCTTTGGAAGTTTTTATATTGACTTTTGCTCTGCCCAATAATCTTGGTAAATTATCAAATTCCTGGGGAATAGAGTATGGAAATTTATTTGGTAGAAAATATTCTTCTAATCCACCTATTTTGTCTAAAGCATCTCTTCGGGTCGCTATAAATGAGTATTTATCCTTTGATTTAGAGTAATCTTGAAGACTATCAAAATTTTCTTTGAGCTCTAAAAATGTTTTTTCAGCAATTTTCTTTTTATCTTTTGGTAATTCTTGAATAATTTTACTCTGGTATTTTTTTAGTAAAGATTGACATTTTGTAACAGTTTTCGTAAGGGCGGGCCATCTTCCTCCTCTTACAAGATCACTAGTTTCTTCCAATTTGTGTTGAAGTTCTTGTAACTCAACTTGCTTGATAGGGAGTGCGTTTCTGAGGATTGCACTAGGGTCTTTTACTGCATTTCCAGTAGGTAAATCAGCTAGTACTTGAATCGGTTTTAAGAGAAAAACCTGTAAAATTACAATCGATAGAATTAAGAAAAGTTTGTTCTGATTTGATAAGAATTTTTGCATAGCACTCTTGCAGGTTTATGATCCTTGGGGATGTAATACAGGAATGATTTCCAGTAACGATTTTCGCACAGGTACCACCATCGAATTGGATGGACAAGTTTGGCGTGTTGTAGAATTTCTACATGTCAAGCCTGGCAAGGGTTCTGCTTTCGTGCGAACAAAATTAAAATCAGTTCAAAGCGGCAACGTGGTTGAAAAAACTTTTCGAGCCGGAGAATCAGTACAGCAGGCTATCCTAGAGAAGTCTAACCTCCAGCATACTTATGTGGAGTCTGGTGATTACGTTTTTATGGACATGACAAGTTTTGAAGAGACAAGACTTACCTCTGAACAAATCGGTAAAGGCGCAAAGTATTTGAAAGAGGGAATGGAGGTTAATGTTGTTTTCCATAATGGTAAAGTTTTAGAAGTAGAACTTCCAATATCTATTACTTTGAAAGTTACAGAGACTGATCCTGGGGTCAAAGGTGATACTGCTAGTGGGGGCACGAAACCAGCTATTCTAGAAACAGGTGCTCAAGTTATGGTTCCTTTATTTATTTCTGTGGGAGAAATGATTAAAGTTGATACTCGTAATGATAGTTATCTAGGACGTGAAAATTAATGGCTATGAAATTAGATCATGAAGACTTAAATCGCTTAATAGAGAAAATCTCTTCAAGTGATATACAAGAGTTCTCACTAGAGGGAGAAGATTTTAAACTTGAAATAAAAAGGAATTTATTTGATCAAAACCAGGTTGTTAATAATTTAGTTTCTAACACTTCATTTGATAAGCAAACAATTGCTAATCAAAAATCTATTAATGAAAATGTTTCACTAGTAAGTGAGCCTGAAGCCCCTCAGGTAGCGCCCCCAGGACGTTCTGGCCTTACTGAAATTACTTCTCCTATGGTTGGAACGTTTTATAGGGCTGCAGCGCCTGGCGAAGACCCATTCGTCGAAGTTGGAAATAATATTAAAGTCGGTCAAACTATTTGTATTTTGGAAGCTATGAAGTTAATGAATGAAATTGAATCTGAATTTAATGCTGAAATAGTAGAGATTCTCGTTGAAAATGGGACGCCAGTTGAATTCGGTCAAGTTTTAATGCGCGTTAAGCAGTCTTGAATTATTGGTCATTTCTATGGCAGCTTTTATAGCTTCAATCATGCTTTGAGATTGAGCAATCCCTTTACCAGCAATATCAAATCCCGTTCCATGATCTGGAGACGTTCTTATAAAAGGTAAACCGATTGTTGTATTTACTGAATAATTAAGAGCTATCACTTTCATTGGTATTAAACCTTGATCATGATACATAGCAAGAATGCCATCATGCTTTTCAGCATTTTTGTCACTCCACGCCTTTACTGAAGAATTCCAGCAACTATCTGGTGATAAAGGCCCTAATAATTTAATACTTCTATTCTTCTCATTCCATGTTATTAATGCATCATTGAGCCAATCTTTTTCTTCATGACCTAAAATGCCTTCTTCGCCGGCATGAGGGTTTAATCCTGCTACTTTTAAAGTAGGATTATTAGTATAGGCATTACAAAAATCTTTGAAAAGATCCAATTTAGTGTGGATTAATTTTGTGGTTAATTTCTTTGGAACTTCACAAAGGGCTATGTGGGTTGTGGCTAGTAAAGTATTAAATCTCCAACCTGTAATTGGTGATTTTGCTGTGAATAACATTCCAACGTTTTTTACCCCACATGATTTTGCTAGGACTTCAGTTTGGCCAGAGAAGTAATGACCTGCTAGAGACCATGATTTCTTGCATATTGGTCCAGTTACAAGTGCCGAATTAGGATATTGTTTTACAATTTCTATTGCTTTTGCTAAATATTGGAAACTTGAATTACCGTAATTTGATTGAGGGTCATTATCTGATGAGGAAATTTCGAGATCATGAATTTGCAAATTATTAGGATTTACGATGTTTCTTAATCCAATAGATCTAAGATTTGCATAAGTATTTTGTAGCTTTTTTTTTGAACCAACTAATATAAAGTCAATATTGTCTGGTATCTCATTAGAACAAAGTGCTTTTAAGATTATTTCAGGTCCAATACCTGATTCATCTCCGACGCTTAATACTAATTTCATTGTTTTATTTGTATTTTGAAAATTCATAAAAAGTTATTTAATTTATTTTTTTAACTATTTAGATAGCAATTTTTTAAACCTAATTTATAGTTTTTATAAATTAGTTTATATCCAAGTGTTTCGCATAAAAGTTTGTTCGAAACTCTTCTATTTTCCATCCAAAAAGATTGAGCGATAGGTGATAATTCTTCTTTGGCATCCTCAAATAATATTGGCGTTGGCATTTTTAAACCAAGTAAATCGTAGCAATATTTAATAACTTCTATCTGAGAACAGGGTTGATCATCTGCAATATTAATAATTTGGTAAAACTTTAAGGAATTCTTATTTTGTAATAGATAAATAATTGCATTTGTAATATCAGCAACATGAATTCTTGAAAATACCTGATTTTTCTTAGATATAACACGAATTTTTTTATTTTTTATTGCTTCAAAAGTGGATCTTCCTGGTCCATAAATACCGGGTAACCTAAAAATTTGTACAGGCAAACCAGATTCAATCCATTCTTTTTCACAATTTAACCTTTTATGACTTCTTTTTTGAAAAGGGTTAGGTTCATCAATTTCAGAAACCCAATTACCCTTGGTGTTCCCATAAACTCCTGTTGTAGATAAATAGCCAACCCATTCAAGGGATAAACCTTTTAGTTGATTTTTAAGACTCCCTAGTAATGGATCATTTCCATTTTTGTCGGGAGGTATGCAACTAAGAATATGCGTGACACCATCAAAAATTTTTGCGTTAGGAACCACACTGTTTTCACTGTTGAATATGAAACTATTTGGATCTTTTTTTTCAGATCTAGAACTTGTCAAAGCAGTACAACCTAATTTTCTTATGGCTTTTGCAAAGAAATTTCCGCTGAAACCACATCCAAAGATTAAAAATTTTTTATTATTATCCAGTGAACTTGCGAGGTTCTTCATGTGATGTTAAAGTAGTACATATGTATTAATAAATGATGAAGACAGCTCTTAAACCTGACTTTAAATCAAAAACTTATTGCATTAGCAAAAGTTATAGTCGTATTAAAGAAAAAGAAATCGGTTTTATCAATTTTAAATCCTATCAAAAACTATTTATACTTATCATTTCATTTTCTACAATTTTAATATTCCCACAATCGCCAAGAGAATTAGGGAATATATGTGAGAGTTACAATTCTGAAAAAATTTGTAATGTTTGGTAGTTAAGCAGCGCTATATTCTGAATCATCTTTCTCGTAATTCTGTTTGACCTTAAAATTAGGATTAGCCCATTGCAGTAATCTTATAGCTAATCTCAAATCTCCCTCTAACCAAGCTCTTATAGCCATTGCTCTTCGAGGGTCATAAAATTTTTGTTTTCTGTACCAATAAAGAGCATTTTCATCTGATTTATCACCATTACAGGAAAGACATGCAGGGACGCAATTTTCCGTTATACTTAATCCCCCTTGGCTACGTGGTATTACATGATCAATAGATTCAGATGGTTTTCCACAATATATACAACTTTTTCCTGTAAATCTATGAATAGATTTTCGCCATTGTCTCAATCTGAACTTAGGGCATAAATCCTCTAAGAAAACCGCATCATTAATGTGCATTCAGATCATTTAATTAATTGAATAATGGCTCGAATATATTAGAAGTCAATGTTTATTATTAATTTATAGCTTAAATTAGCTTGTAAAAATATCATTAAGTGTTTATAGATACAAAAGAAAGTTATTGCATAACTTTTTTAAAGTTTTAAAAATTTCAAAGATTTTATTAATAACTATATCTTTCAATTGTTTCTACGGAAAAATCTTCATTAGCTTCTTCTAATTCTTTTTCTAATCTTTTTCTCTTATTTTCTTTTTCTTTAGCTTCTTTTTCTTTTCTTTTTTCTTCTTTTTGAAGATCTCTTTCTAGCTGCCTGTTTGGATGCAGAGCATCTAAGTATTCAACGCAATAGCTGAAGTTTTCTTTATCTCTTATAACTGATTCAGTAATTTGCGCTGCTGCTTGTTTGGGTGAGACTTTAAAAAATCCTCCCTTTTGTTTTTTTATATATGTATATGCTGCCTCCCAACTACTTTCATGATCATTTCCACCATCTCTCATAGTACAGAAAATTTCCGCTCCAAATGAACCAGCATTTACTTTTAACGTGGTAAAGGATAAAGGAGTTAATAATCCTAGAGTTAACAAAATAATTTTTTTTTGATTAAATCTTTGCATTAAAAAATTTTTTCTGCATATTTTAAAATATCTTTTATTGTGAATATGTCTATAGAAATTTAAGATTTAATTACCCCAAATATATTCAAGAATTTCACAATTAATGGAAGAATTAGAAGTACAGTAATTAGTCTTACTGCATGTAGAGTTGCTACTGCAGCTCCAACTCCGTATTCAGATCCAACAAGACTCATTCCGCTAATACCTCCAGGTGCAGCGCCTAGAATAGTTGTAATTACGTCTATATTAAGTAATCTACTTGTCCATAATCCAATTACTAATCCAGTAATAACCAAAGTAAAAGTGATTAAGATGGCAGGCCTCCATAAGCTTTGAAGATCAGATAAAGAGTCTCTTGTCAATGTTGTACCAATTACTGTTCCAATTCCAATTTCTAAAATTGTTCTTGTGCCGATAGGCCACGCTGCTATATCTACTTTGCCGCTAATGCTTAGTAGGCTTGCGCCTATTAAAGCTCCTGCTAGAGGAGCAGCAGGGATACCTGTTTTTAGAGCTAAAGCTCCAAAAATACCACCTGCGATTAAATAATATACTAGATTTATGTTAGGCATAATTTTGAGAGATGTTTGAACATAATATTAGAAAAGATTTTTTTTGTTTAAGTTTATAGTCAAATAATATTTTTGTTTTCTCTCGTATATGTCCCCTTTTGTTGGCATAATATTATGTAAAGCATGAATTTTATGTCTTCACAAATTTCACTCAAAGATAATAAAAACCGTTTTAAGAAAAAATTATCTTTTTTTGAGGGTGGCCATCAGCTCGAAAAATTAGAGTTTGCTCTTGCAATAGCACAAACTAAGGGTGATGAAAAAAAATCAATCGTACTTAGAAAAAAGATTGTTGAGTTAGGCGGCAATGTTGAAGAGCCAGGTACTTAACTTAATTTTTCTCAAGATATCTAGTTGCCACAGCTAATGCTTCTCCAGCTTGTTGAGCTTTAATTTTACCAATGTTTAGAAGTGTATTACTTATAGCTGAAACTACCGTAATTATATCTCTATCATTAACATAACCTAAGTGTCCAACTCTAAATATTTTTCCCTTCAAATGATCTTGGCCACCAGCAAGTAAAATATCAAAATTATTCTTAATATTTTTTCTAAATTCTTCAGCATCTATTTCTTCGGTTTTTATTGCGGTTATTGAGGGACTTAAATATTTTTCATCAGCAAATAATTTTAGATTTAAAGCCTTAATAGCATTGCTCAAAGCTAATTTATGTTTATTGTGCCTATTGAAAATTTTATCTAAGCCTTCTTCTCTCATCATTTTTAAAGCTTCATCTAAAGCAAAAACTAAATTAACTGCTGGAGTATATGGATTACTGTTACTTAAAAGACTTTTTCTATAGGATTTTAAATTTAAATAAAATTTTGGTAAATTAGATCTTTCTGAAGCTTCCCATGCTTTTTGGCTCATTGCGATAAAACTAAGCCCAGGAGGTATCATATATCCTTTTTGTGAACCTGAAGCAACGATATCTAATTCCCATTCATCTACCGGTACATTGCAAGCTCCAAGACTTGTAACGCAGTCAACAATTGATAAAGCTGTGTGGTGTTCACGAATATATGAACTTATAGTTTCTAGATCATTAATTACACCTGTTGAGGTTTCAGAATGAGTCAAAATAACTGCTTTAATTTCTTTTTGTTTATCTTCTTCTAATACCTTTTTAAATTCTTCTGGATCAAGTGGAGTACCCCACTCCGAATATATTTTTATTACTTCTAAACCGAATTCTTTTGCAACTTTTACCCATCTTTCGCCAAATTTTCCATTTTCTCCACAAATTACTTTATCTCCTTTACTTAAGGTATTTATTATTCCAGCCTCCATTGCTGCAGTTCCACTACCAGTAATTGTTAGAACATCATTTTTTGTTTGATGAAGCCACTGTAAATTTTTAGTAGTACTTTCTACGAGATCTTGGAATTCTTTACTGCGATGTCCTATTGGATGCTTACTTAATGCTTGCAAAACTTTTTCTGGAACTGGTGTGGGTCCAGGAATCATCAATGATAATTTTTGTTGTATGGCCACTTTTTATGAAATAGGTCATTCTTAGATTAGTTCTCATTATATATTTTTCAATTAGTTGATTTGAAAAAAGGATTTTCTTTACCTTTGTGGGTTGCTGGAGCTGCTAGGTCGGCATTAAAAAAACTAGTAGGGTTACCATTTGAGAATTATGAACTTATAAAAATTCCTAATGAAAAAAAAATAAAAATCGAGATTCATTCTGTTGGTTTACTTAAAGATGAATCTCATGCATTAGGAATTTCCTTTGCAAAATCTGGCTTAGATCTTGACATTACACAAAATTTAGAAATATGGGCAATAGCCTCTTTAGAAAAAATTTCTCTTAATGATCCTGTTCAAACAATTCCAATAAATATTATTGCAGGATCTGGTGTAGGTAGAAAAGAAAAAACATCAGAGATATGTATTTCTGATTTTGCAAAAGAAGTTTTACATGAAAATTTATTAGATATTATTCCTAAGGGCTTTAAATTGAAATTAGAAATTATTTTCCCAAATGGGAAATTTTTAGCAGAAAGAACTAGTAATAAGTCATTTGGTATCGTTGATGGATTATCAATTATTGGTACTTCTGCTGAGACTTATTCGAGTGCTTCACCTGATCAATTAGAAGAGGCTAAAACTAATCTAGCAAAGTTAATTCAAAATGATTTTAAAGGGGAAGTTGTTTTTGTAATTGGTGAAAATGGGTTAAATTTGGCAAAAACTCATAATGTTAATTTGCCAATTATCAAAATTGGAAATTGGATAGGACCATTATTAGTTGATGCTGCAATAAAAAAAGTTAAAACTGTAATTCTTTTTGGTTATCACGGAAAATTAATTAAATTAGCAGGTGGTATTTTTCATACACATAATCATTTAGCTGATGCAAGAATTGAGATTCTTGTTTATTTAGCCGTTAAAGAAAAAGTACCCCCTGAAAAAATATTTGAATTATCTCAATTAAATAATCTTGAGGATGCATTACTTCTTCTTGAGAGATTTAATGAATCTTTAGCTGATAAATTATTTAAGAATTTATCAAATATGATTGAAAAGCGATCTTTAACTTACATAAATAGATATGTAAAAACTGATATGAAAATAGCATCAATAATATTTGATAGACAAAGAAAAATAAGGTGGGCTGGAATTAACGGTAATAATTATATTTCTTATTTTCAATAAGATAAATTTGTGATTCATTATGCTTTTGTAAATAAATTGAGCTAACTTTTATACATGAGTCAAACATCTTTCAAAAAAGAACGAGATCCTTCAATATTAATTTTAGATTTTGGATCTCAATATTCTGAATTGATTGCAAGAAGAATTAGAGAAACTAATGTTTTTTCTCTTGTAGTAAGTAATTGTATTTCAATTGAGGAAATTAATGATATTAATCCCAAAGGGATCATTTTGAGTGGAGGTCCAAATTCTGTTTATGAACAAAATGCTCCTAAATGTGATGAAAAAATTTTTAATTTAGGAATTCCTATTCTTGGTATATGCTATGGAATGCAATTAATGGTCAAAGAACTTGGAGGATCTGTTATTTCAGCAACCAAAAAGGCAGAATATGGTAGAGCACCCATAAAAATAGATCAAGAATCTGGCCTTCTTTCTGATGTAGAAGATAATTCTATAATGTGGATGAGTCATGGCGATTCAATTAATTGTTTGCCTGATGGATTTAAGAAAATTGCGCACACTGAGAACACACTCCATGCGGCAATTTCAAATGATCTAAAAAAATTATTTGGCGTACAATTTCATCCTGAAGTTATTCATTCAGAGTTTGGGATGAAAGTAATTAAAAATTTTGTTTATAAAATCTCTTTTTGTGAGGCTGATTGGACAACCGAAACATATATAGAAGAAACTATTCCCATGATAAGGGAGAAAGTTGGCAATAAAAAAGTTTTGCTTGCTTTGTCAGGAGGAGTTGATTCTTCAACTCTTGCTTTTCTTCTCAATAAAGCAATTGGAAATCAGCTTACATGCATGTTTATAGACCAAGGTTTCATGAGAAAAGGTGAACCAGAATTTTTAATGAATTTCTTTGATAAGAAATTTCACATCAAAGTTCAATATATTAATGCAAGGGAAAGGTTTATTGATAAATTACAAGGAATTACTGATCCAGAACATAAAAGGAAAATTATTGGAGAAGAATTTATTAGAGTATTTGAAGAAGAAAGCAATAGATTGGGGCCTTTTCAGTATTTAGCTCAAGGTACTCTTTATCCTGATGTTATTGAAAGTGCTGGTACTAATATTGATCCCAAGACTGGTGAAAGAATAGCTGTAAAAATAAAGAGTCATCATAACGTAGGTGGATTGCCAAAAGATTTACAATTTAAATTAGTTGAGCCATTAAGAAAACTTTTTAAGGATGAAGTCCGAAAAGTCGGAGCTGCTTTAGGTTTGCCGGATGAAATTATAAAAAGGCATCCATTTCCAGGCCCAGGATTAGCTATAAGAATTTTGGGAGAGGTTAATAACGAAAAACTTGATTGTTTAAGAGATGCAGACTGGATAGTAAGAGATGAAATTAAAAAAGCAGGTCTTTACAATGATATTTGGCAAGCTTTTGCAGTATTGCTACCGGTAAAAACTGTTGGAGTTATGGGAGATAAAAGGACTTATTCATGGCCAATAGTTTTACGATGTGTATCTAGTGAAGATGGTATGACAGCTGATTGGTCAAAAATTCCTTTTCAGATTTTGGAGAGGATTGCAAATAGAATTGTAAATGAAGTTACTTTAGTAAATAGAGTCGTTTATGATATTACAAGCAAGCCTCCTGGAACTATTGAGTGGGAGTGACGGAAAATTGCCTTATTTCATCAAGAATGGAACTAATTGGTTTGTCACGGGTTTGTCACGGAAATAGCTGCTTGAAAGAAGTCAATGATACCAATGAGTTTGAAATATCAAAATTGCCCGGAACCATTGAGTGGGAGTAGTTCCAATGCAAGTTTTTAAAGTCTTTATGGGACATTAGTAGTTTTTTCTACACATTTTTTCTTTGGTTAATAAATTATTTCTTAATTAATACTTAAGGCTTTTATATTTTTCCTTTTTGGTAATGATTTCCATTGCAGGTCTTAACATCTCTTTGTAGTTTTTCCATCCTCCTAAAGATTTTGTGTTAATCGGTGAACGAACCTGAACATTACTTCTTGTTGAGACTTTACGATTATTTAAATGTGGCGATAAATATAAATCATTCCAGTTCCAACCTAACCAACGAATCAATGATTTTATTTCGTCGGAGGGATGAGTCACTAACTTATCGTAATTTAATGAATATATATGATTTTTAAATTCTTTCTTATATGTTCCCATAATCTCATCTTGATCAGAATAGACTTCGGCAGAATCAACCAAACTCGAAGAGAAATTGTTCCCTGTTGCGAAATGTGCCCTATAAGTTGAAAGAATGTTATCTAAAGGATTTCTGTAACAATGGATTATTTTTGCATTAGGAATTGCTTTGGCAATTATGCTTGCATATTGATAATTAAATAACCATTTGTTTGTTGTGATTATTTTACTATCTTTTATTTCCAATTTTTCCCAATATATCTCACTAAGACTTTTCTGTTTTTCAGATTGTTTATATTCTCTATATGATTCTTCAAATATATTAATTTCTCCAAGATCTTTTACTTTAGTGTTTAAACTTATAATTGATTCGACAAGGGTAGAACCACATCTAGGAAGACCTACTATAAAAATTGACATTGGATAATTTTTACAATTTTGATTATTGCTTTCATAATTATCTGAGGATATTTTTAATTTTTTAGTTTTATCAATTAATAAATCTACTTCAGATTTATGCATTCTAAGTTTCATATTATTTGCCTGAATAAGATTCTCAGCACTTTCTTTATATTGTCCTTTTTTATGAAAAATATTTGATCTTGCGAAAAAAATATTCACTAACTCTCTATTGTTTTTATTTTTCAAAATATTTTCAGAAAAAAGTTGATTATGCCATTTTTGAGTTGCATTATTTGTTTGTATAGTTGATAGTGACAAATATGCATCAGTTAATTGAGGATCAACTTCAAGTGCTTTTTGAGTATATGATTCTGCCTCTTTTAATCTACCTTGATCTTTTAATATAAATCCAAGATTATAGTGAGCAATAGCAAAGTCTGATTTAAGTTTAATTGCTTTTTTGAGTTCAAATTCTGCTTTTTCCAAATTGCCTCGACCTATGAATAAAACTGCAAGATTGTAGTAAGCATTTGCATATTCAGGATTTAGAGAAATTGCTTTTTTAAGTTTTGATTCTGATTCTTTATGTTTTCCTATCTCGTTAAGGAATATTCCATAATTAGTAAAAACTCTATGGTCTTTTATTCCTTGTTTAATAAGATATTCATAGTATTTTGCTGCTTCTAACTTTCGTCCTTGTGCCTGAAGATCGAATGCTTTTTTAATCAATTGATCAGTATTTAATTTCTGTTTATTTTTTGAAATTTTTTCTTTCTTTGATTGGTTCTTTTCACCAAAACCTTTCATTATTAATTAAGATAATTTCTTCTTTGCTAGTATAGTCTTTACAAAATTTTTTTTTAAATATTGCTTAATTATAATAATTATTCCAAAAGATACACATTAACAGCCAAAGTCCTGTGATAGCAAAAATTTATCACTACAATATTTGTAATTACTCCAAGAGTCAAAAAACTACTTGCCAATCTGACTATTTACAAGATATTGATTATCAAATTTTTAAAAATTTATATTTTTTAAGCAAAAATTCTATGAAATGAGTTTTAAATAAAATGAGCGAGATTATTAAATTAAGTCGATCTACTGTTGAGAAATATCTTAGTTGTCCAAGATGTTGTGTACTTGATAAAAAATATCAAATAAAACCACCATCTTTACCATTTACTTTAAATATTGCTGTAGACAATTTATGTAAAAATGAATTTGATTACTACAGAAAAATTAAGGAGCCTCATCCATTATTTATTGAACATAGTATTGATGCTATTCCTTTTAAACACAAAGATTTAGAACGTTGGAGAAGTAATTTTCAAGGGATAAGATATAAGTCAATTGAACATAATTATGATTTTGGTGGAGCAGTGGATGATATTTGGCAGAAAAAAAATGGTGATCTTATTATTGTTGATGTAAAAGCAACATCTAGAAATAATTTTGATTGGTCTGAGACTTTTAATAAGCACGAATATGCAAAAGCTTATAAGAGACAATTAGAAATGTATCAGTGGTTATTTAAAAAAAATGGTTTTCAAGTAGCTAAAGAAGCTTATCTTTTATATTTCAATGGAAAGAAAAATGAAGAGTTATTTAATAATCAATTAAATTTTGACGTATATCTAATTAAATTAGATTGCTCTACTGCATGGGTAGAAAAAAAGATAATTGATACTGTAAATTTATTGCGTTCGGATAATTTCCCCAAACCTTCCTTAAATTGTGAATACTGTAATTATTTAAAGAAGCGTTGGCAGTTATCGATAACTTAATACTTATAGGATAATTTTTTCATATGCCTGGAAAAGTAGTTAAAAAAAGATAATCTTTAATTAGATTATTAATTTAGACTTTTGATAAAATCGAAAAATTCTGAAAAAAAGATAACTAATCATCTTCAACAAGATGTAGTGAAAGTATCTGGCAAAACAATTTTTATAAATCCTTTTTTATATTGGCGGAGATTTGACGAAAATACTAATAGATGGCTCAGAGAACCTGGTCAAATGTCAGAGGATCAAATTTCACCAAACAGGAACCGTTTTTATCCAGAAATAGAGTGGGCTGATTTAAGTCATGAGCAAAAGCTCATAAAAGATGCAACTGTTGAAATGTTTCTAAAAACTCTTGAATTGATAAGTACATTTCATCCTTATCTTAGTTCTGGACAATTATTAGAAGTGGAGAGAAAAATGGCGATTATAAAAAAGATTCCTTTCGAGAAGTGGGTAACAAAATCCTTCGCAAAAAAAGCGAGATTATTAGAAAATGAAAGAAGAAAATTTCAACGAGAAAGATTTTTTAGTAGCTGGAGGGAATGGTTTAGTCTTGTAAATACTCAACAAGCCATTTTGCCCTTAATAATAACGATATTTATTTCTTCATTTATTGGATGGTCTTTAGGGATATCAAAGAATAGTTGTAATCCTTATTTTGAACAAAATATAGATCAATTGAATTAATTTGTTTTTGATACTTTTTTAGTATCTGAGTTAATATAATTTTGAAAAAATAAATTTTTTATTTAAGATTATACTAAATGGAATAATTCTTAAAAAAATTATAAGTTTTATGAGTGAAAATTTGAATTCAAATAATATTGAAAATGATGAGTTTAACCTAAACAATGAAGATAGTGATTATAAAGATTTAATTACCAAACTTAGAGAGATAAAATCAAACATTGCTTTATTGGAAAAAACAATATTTAAATAATTTTTATATCTTTGATAAAAAAAAGTCCTAATAAAAAAAATATTTCATTAAAAAGACAACCACTAGTCTTACTTATATTTTCTTCTATTTCCTTTTTATTGATTCTATTTAGGTTAATTTTTTTACAACTTTTAAATTATGAATCTTTTAAGAAGATGTCAGATGAGAATAGGATCAGACTTATCGCTTCACAGCCAATACGGGGCAGAATAATAGATAAGAATGGTTATGTTTTAGCAGATAGTAGAGTTAAATATTCTTTAATAATAAAGCCTCAATCTATTAATAAAAGATATTGGGAAAGACATAAATCAATCCTTACTAACTTATTAAATATTGATAGTAATTTAATTCAAAAAAAATATTCTGATGGACTAAAAAATCAAAAACTTTCAGTAACTATCCTTGATGATTTAAATGTAGATCAATTAATAAAATTTAAAGAAAATGAAGGTAAATTAATTAGTTTTGAAGTAGCAACGAAATTAATTAGAAATTATCCTTATAAATCCCTTGCTGCTCATGTAATTGGTTATACTCAGCCAATTACTGAATCAGAATATAAGTTTTTATCTAAGAAAGGTTATAAATTAAACGATTTAATAGGAAGAACAGGAATTGAATATGTTTATGAAGATTTTATAAGAGGTGAATGGGGTGGAGAAATGGTTGAAGTGAATTCATTAGGAAAATTTCAAAGATCATTGGGTATAAGACCACCAGTACAAGGTAATGATATTGAACTAACAATTGATCTTAATCTGCAATTAGTTGCTGAGGAAGTTCTTAAAGACAAAAAAGCTGGCGCGATAGTAGTGATGGATCCACGAGATGGTGCAATAAGAGCAATGGTAAGTAAACCTAATTTTGATTTGAATTTTTTTTCAAAGGATTTTAAGCCTGAAAAAGAATACAATAATATATTTAATTCTCCTGAAAAACCTCTTTTTAATAGAGCATTAAATGCTTATGATCCAGGAAGTGTTTGGAAAATTGTAACTGCTTTAGCGGGCTTGGAAAGTGGCAAATTCCCTAGAGATACTATGTTAGATACCAAGCCATGTATAACTTATGGGAGTCAATGTTTTAGAGAGCATAATGATTTAGGCTTTGGGCTTATAGGTTATGAAGATGCTTTAAGAGTTTCTAGTAATACATTTTTTTATCAAATAGGTTATGGAGTAGGTGTTGATGAAATTCATAAGGTCTCCAGAAAGCTTGGCTTTAATTCTTTATCTGGAATTGAAATTTCTGAACAAGAAAATATAGGATTGGTAGCAAGTAGTGAATGGGCTAAAGAAGGTAGAGGATGGGGGCAACCAGGGAGAACCCCTTGGGTTCCAGAAGATATTGCAAGTATGTCTATTGGGCAATTTGTTGTTCAAGTAACACCAATTCAACTAGCTAGAGCATATGCAGCGATTGCTAATGGAGGTTATCTAGTTACTCCACATTTGACTAAAAAAGATGTAGAAAGTCATTTAGATAAAAAACCTATTCAAATTGACATTGATCCACAAAATATTCAAGTGATAAAAAGTGGTCTAAGGAAAGTAGTAGAGTCTGGCACAGGAGTATCAATTAATTATGGAGTTTCAAATTTGCCTCCAGTTTCAGGTAAAACTGGCACTGCTGAAGATGGGGAAGGTGGCTTAGATCACGCTTGGTTCATTTGCTTTGCTCCTTCGGAAAAGAGTGAATTGCTTGTAGTCGCTTTTGCACAAAATACTCCTGGTGGAGGTTCGGTACATGCTCTTCCTATGGCTAAACAAATTTTAAAAGTTTGGAATGAAAAAAATTTATAATTTTTTTAAAGTTTATGTTTTTAATTTTTTCATTTGTAAAAGTCTTTGAATAATATCTTCAATAGTTTTTGTATCTATAGGTTTACTGTATGAGGACAAAAGTTGTCTCCCTAATACTTGACTTCCTAAATGCACTAATTGAATGCGTAATGAGGTCAGCAGCTCTAACCCTATGCCACCAGAAAATGTTGCTATTGCAATCGGTTGACCATTAAATAAATTCCTAAAGTCATCTCCTGAAATAGAAAGCCATGCTATGAAGTTGGAGAGAATCGGAGGTATTGATCCATTATATTCAGGAGCACAAATCACCCATCTTTCAATTTTGAAAAGCTTTTTTTTTAATTCTTCTATTTCATTTGGAATATTTTTTTTGCTGTGAATTCTTGGATTAAATAAAGGAATATCAAGAGTGGTAAGATCTAAAATTTCAGAACTTATTTTAAGTTCATTACTTTTTTCAAGAAATTTTTCAGAAAGTTCTAGATTTTTACCACAACTAGCCGTAATGATTATTAGATCTTTTGTTTCAGTCATAAATTAGATAAATAAATTTAATAGTTAGCACCTGTTTTGCGGTGATGAACTGCCGTTAGACTATCGGATTTTAGTATATTACCGTGTAGTACTTCGGCGTAAATTACCCAATGATCTCCACATTCCATTCTCTCTTTTACAGAAGCATCTAACCATGCGAGCGCTTCAGGAATGATTATCTGTTCATTAGGAGTTAATTCAATATTTATTCCTTCAAATCTATCTTCTCCAGGAGCAAAGGGCTTTGTGAATCTTTTCAAAGGTTCTTTAAAATCTTTTTCACTAAGAATATTTAATGCGAATGAATCTCCTATTTGTAGAAGAGACTCTACCGATCTATCTTTTGCTACTGCAATACTTAACCCAGGCGGAGAAAAACTTGCTTGACTAACCCAAGATGCAAGCATGGCTCCTTTGATATTATTCTCATCTTTGCCTTTAGAGGCTGTCAGGACACAAAGTGAACCAATTACTCTTCCAAGAGCTTGGAGCTTTGGATCCGTTTTGCTTGTAATCATTCCAGTATCTGATTTTCTGGGTTTTTTCTTTGCTTTTTTTATAATTTTTCTTCCAAAGTGAGTTCCTATTTCTTCTAACTCTTTAATCTTTGGTTTATTTGGACTAAATTTAATCCTAATAGGGTCAAAACTAAACTTAAAACCACCGTCTTTTAATTTTGTTTCAAGTAAATCTATAGCTTCGCCGCTCCAGCCAAAACTTCCAAAAATTCCTACTGGCTTATCTCTATTGCCCTCTGCTAACAATGTTCCTAGTGCACTAACTATTGGAGTTGGGGCGTGACCACCCAATGTAGGAGAGCCTATTAAATAACCATCAGCATTTTGGATGGATTTTACAAGTACATCATTTGGGGTAAATTCACAATTAATACTTTCAACTTCTACGGAGGTTCTATTTATCCCTTTTGCCAATGCATCGCCTATTGAGGCTGTGTTTCCATATGCACTTGCATATATCAGGGCGATCTTATGATTATTAGTTGAGAGATTCTCTCCCCATCTAATATAGTCATTTAAAAAGCTTTTTAAGCTATATTCGATCGCGGGACCATGTAATGGTGCAATAGTTTTAATGTCATAATCGGCAATTTTTTCAGTTATTGATACTACTTGATTAGACATTGGTGCCATCAAGCAATCATAAAAATGTTTCCTATCAATTTCTGTACTAACTCGATTTGTTTCAGACCAATATTTAGATGCAATATGTGCAGAGAAAATTTTTTCACTAAGAAGTATTTCTTGATTACGTTCATAAATTATCAGTCCACCAGGCCAACGTGCTGTTGGAATAGGAATTAACTCTAGTGAAATGTTATCTAATTCTAAATTAAGTTCTTTTTTGATTATGTTTATTTCAGGTAATTGAATTTCAATGAAGTTTTCTAAGGTAGGATTTCTTTGATTCCAAAGTTCGCTAATAAGTTTATAACCTGGATTAGAGCAAGTAATAGTTGTATTTTGAAATTGGGTGCTTATACTCTTTATAGTTTCAATGATTTGGGGATTAATATGACCAGAAATGAAGTTAATTTTGCCTAAATTAAATTGATTGCAAAACCTAGAAATTACTTTATTAAACGAATCTAAATATTGTTTCTCAGGTGGATGAATAATAAACAGTTCCTCATGACTTCTAATGAAAAAAGTATTAAAAGAGGTTCCTTTTTCAAGGTTAAATTCAAGTTCAAATCTTTCTTTATTTTGGTCTAAGAATCTTACACAAGAAAAATTTTCAGTTATATCAAATTCTGTTAAATTTTGATTTTCTGCAAGTAAGCCTATATTAATATCTGACATTTCAAAGACTTATTTTCTAATAGTGATTAGCAACTTTTCTGTGATGAACTGCTGTCTTGCATGATAAGTCAGAAACATTACCATTTTCAACAATTCCGTAAATTATCCAATGGTCTGGAGTCTCTAGCCTGGAACTAACTTTACAATCTAGAAAGGCGAGTGAATCTGATAGAACTGGCCCTCCTTCAGCGATGTTGCTAATTACATCTACATCCGCAAATCTATCAGCTCCAGGGGCAAATCTTTTTAAAAAATGTCTGAACATTTTTTGATAGTTATCTTCTCTCAGAATATTCACAATAAAACCTTTCCCAACTTGCATATATGATTCAATAGCCCTATCTTTTGCTACTGCAACTGTAATACCTGGTGGAGAAAAGCTTGCTTGACTAACCCAACTTGCGACCATTGCACTTTGTCTAAATGTAGAACCTTCGCCTTGGCTCGCTGTAACTACATATAATCCACCACTTAATCTTCCTAACGCCTTATCTAAATTTGAATCAAGGCTCTTCATAGAGGCAATATTCTTCTTTTTATTGATCAATTGACCCAAGTCAGTTCCAGCTTCTTCGAATTGTTGATAAACAATGGGATCTGGAATATTTTTAACTCTTAAAGGAGAGAAGGCTTCTTTTTGGCCAAGTTCTCTTAGTTTATTTGCTAAAGAATCTATTGGTTCATCATTTCCACCAAATGCATCATAGACAGCAGTAAATTGTTTTGGTTTTAGTGCTGCAAATAAAGTACCTAGAGATTCTTTTAATTCATTATCTGAGTCTACTGGCCATGTGGGAATGACTACTGCTTTTGATTCGGAAATTAAACTTGTTAATTCTTGCGGGTCAGAAGATCTTAGATCAATTAACTGAACCTGAGCATCTGCTTTGCTTATTCCATGGGATATCGCTTGACTTAGTCGATCACAATAACCATAGTCGCTTATATAGCAAACTGACACAAAATCATTGCCTTTGCTTTTATTACTACTCCATTCTAGATATTTTCCTTTCCAAAAATTGACCTGATTATGGAGCAAAGGCCCATGACCAACAGCTATTGTTTTTAGTTCAGGTAGCTTATCTATTCTTTTAATTGCCTGCATAACGCTTCTAGCGTTCGGACCCATTAGGCAATCGTAATAAAAACGGAAATCATCGAATATTTCTTTTTGATTAGTGTCAAAAAATTCTTCAGAACAATAATGGAGTCCAAATGCATCGCATGTATAGAGAACATTTGTGCTGTGATCATATGAAAATATGGTATCTGGCCAATGTAAATTTGGTGCACTTATAAATTCAATATTGTGTTCAAAACCACTATTAGGATTAGTTCCGAGATTTAAAAACTCTCCACTTTTAACCTCTAGACGTTTAAAGGGAATATGTATTTGGTCTTCAATAAATTTAAGTGCTAATTTTGATCCAACTACTGTGATATTTTGGTTTAATTCTAAAAGATTACCTATTAAACCAGAGTGATCAGGTTCTGTATGGCTAGTAATTAGATAATCAACCTCTTGCGGATTTACCTTTATCAGTAATTCTTCAAACCATAATTCTTCGAACTTTGCGTGACTAGTATCAATAATTGCTAGTTTTTCGCCTTTAATAATAAAACTATTGTAAGTAGTTCCGTTTCTTAAACCAAATTCAATGTCAAATCTACTACGATCCCAATCCAAAGATCTTATGGCACAAGAATCTTCAGCAAAGTTTTGAGATTGAACCGTCAACTTGTTATTAGTTTGTGCCAATTTAGAATTACTTGTCTGAGGAGAGGCTATCATAGAATAATTAGCTTTATAAATTAACTTTAGTTATATAGAATATAAATTCGCGTGATTATTTTTGCGAAATAACCGAAATTACGCTTTTCTTTAATTTTTAATCTTCTTATTCTGGATAAATGACATCTCAACTAATTAAAAAAATAGTTACTGGAGATGAGATAAGAAATGCTTTTTTAAAATTTTATAGTGAAAAATTACATAAAATCATTCCAAGTGCATCTTTGATTCCAGATGACCCTACGGTTATGCTCACAATTGCTGGAATGCTACCTTTTAAACCAGTTTTTTTAGGTTTAAAAGAAAGACCATCAAAAAGGGCTACATCTAGCCAAAAGTGCATCAGAACAAACGATATAGAAAACGTTGGAGTTACAGCTAGACACCACACTTTTTTTGAAATGCTTGGTAATTTTTCTTTTGGAGATTATTTTAAACGAGAGGCTATTCAATGGGCTTGGGAATTAGTTGCTAATATTTATCAACTTTCTGTTGAAAATATAATTGTGAGTGTTTTTCACGAAGACGAAGAGTCTGCAAAAATTTGGAGAGATGAAATTGGTATTCATCCAGATAGGATAGTGAAACTAGGAGAGGAAGATAATTTTTGGTCATCTGGCAAAACAGGTCCATGTGGACCTTGTTCAGAACTTTATTATGATTTTCATCCTGAAAAGGGACTGCAGAATATTGATTTAGAAGATGGAGATCGTTTTATTGAATTTTATAATCTTGTTTTTATGCAATATAATCGTGATTCTAATGGAAAATTGATAGATTTAAAATTTAAAAATATTGATACAGGAATGGGTCTTGAAAGGATGGCTCAAATACTACAAAAAAAGCAAAATAATTATGAGACAGATTTAATTTTTCCTATAATTCAAAAAATTTGTGAGATTGCAAATATTGATTATTTTTCTTCAGATGATAAAAACAAAATTTCTTTAAAAATCATTGGTGATCATACAAGAGCTGTTATTCATTTAATTTCTGATGGAGTATCAGCAAGTAATCTCGGGAGGGGATATATATTAAGAAGGCTTATTAGAAGAATGGTCAGACATGGCAGATTATTAGGTATAACAAATGAATTTTTACCTCATATTGCTACTGTCGGAATTAACTTAATGCAAAATAATTATCCTGATTTAAAAAATAATAATGATTTAATTTTGAATGAGATAAAAATTGAAGAAATAAGATTTAGGGAAACTCTTGAAAGAGGAGAGAAATTGCTAGATGAGTTAATTTCTTCAGGGCAGAAATTAATTTCTGGTTTTAAAGCTTTTGAACTTTATGATACTTATGGATTTCCTCTAGAACTTACTGTAGAAATTGCTGAAGAACATAGTATCAGTGTAGATGTAAATGGTTTTGAAGAAGAAATGAATGTACAAAAAGAGAGAGCTAAAGCTGCTTCAAGTAATATTGATTTGACATTAGAGGGATCATTAGAGCGAGAAATAGATGTTTTTAACAAAACTGTTTTTAATGGTTATAAGTCACTCCTTTCGGAAGCTGAAATAAAGGGTATATTCTTGGATTCAACATTAGTTAAGGCAGCAAATGAAGGTCAGAAAGTTTTAATTGTTCTTGATCAGACAACTTTTTATGGAGAATCTGGCGGGCAAGTTGGTGATATTGGAACGATATTTTCAAACGATGTTGAGGTCTTGGTTGATAATGTCATGCGAAAGAAAAATGTTTTTTTACATTATGGAACGATCAAAAAAGGAAAATTAACTATTGGACAAAAAGTTAAGACTAATGTTAGCTCTTCTAATAGAGCTAAGGCTGCTGCAAATCATACAGCTACTCATTTATTACAATCTGCACTTAAATCAGTTATTAATGAAAGTGTTGGACAAAAAGGTTCATTAGTAGCCTTTAATAAATTACGATTTGATTTTAATTCCTCTAATCCTATTTCTAAAGATCAAATTTCTAAGATTGAGACTTTAGTTAACTCTTGGATTATGGAAAATCATGCCCTAGAAATAAAAAATATGTCTAAGAGTGAGGCTCTTGAAAAGGGCGCAGTCGCCATGTTTGGAGAAAAATATGATGATGAAGTGCGCGTTGTTAATGTACCAGGAGTTTCAATGGAACTTTGTGGTGGTACACATGTTAAAACTACATCCGAATTAGGTTCTTTCAAAATAATTAGTGAGGAAGGAATCTCAGCTGGAGTCAGAAGAATCGAAGCATTATCAGGCCAATCAGCATTAGACTATTTCAGTAATAGAAATGCATTAGTAAACCAACTAAGTGATTTGTTAAAAGCAAATCCTAATCAACTTTATGAAAGGATTAATAATTTGCAAGCAGAGCTTATTAATAAGAATAAAGAGATACAAAAAATGAAAGATGAAATTGCATATTTTAAATACTCTTCTATAAAATCATCCGCAGAAATAGTAAATTCTTTTTCAATTTTAATAAATCAGATTGATGGCTTAGATGGGAATTCTTTGCAATCTGCAGCATTTCATTTAACTTCTCATTTGGGAAATAAAGCAATAGTGATTCTTGGGGGAATACCAAATCCAGAAAATAGAAAGTTGTTATTTGTAGTTTCTTTAGGTGATGATGCAGTAAAAATAGGATTGCATGCAGGTAAATTAATTAATGAGATTGCAAGAATTTGTTCGGGAGGTGGAGGAGGAAAGCCTAACTTTGCTCAAGCAGGTGCTAAAGATATTGATAAGTTAAGTGATGCTTTAGATTATGCTAAAAATTATTTGCAAAAAACATTAGCTAGTCATTCTGATAAATAACTACTTTTTCTGAGACTAATTTCGATTTGATCCATTAATTTCCTTGCTTCTTCAATAGTTAATTTTTTTTGATCAATTGCTGATTCAGTATTAATTCTTATAGATTCAACCAAAGAAGCTGAACTGTAATCTAATAATTGTAAAATTTCAGATTTACTGTCCTCTTTAATAATATTTCTGACCTTATATGAATTATCTTGATTTATGTCTATATGAACAACGTTGGTACTGCCAAATAAATTGTGCAAGTTTCCTAATGCTTCTTGATAGGCTCCAGTCATAAAAATTCCAATAAGGTAATCTTTATCTTCTTCTGGATTATGCAAATTTAGTAGTGATTTAATTTTTCCATTATCAATAAAATTATTTAGCTTCCCATCTGAATCACAAGTTAAATCAGCAAAGTTGCCTTTGCAGAAGGGCTCCTCTAAGTGCCTATGTATTGGTACTATTGGAAAAATCTGATTTATTGCCCAGCTATCAGGAATAGATTTAAATATAGATAAATTTGCATAATAAGTTGATGCAAGAGTTTCTGTAATTTCAGATAAATCAGGGTGATTGATTTCATCATTATTCAGGTTATTAGAAATTTCTTTTGCGCAAGCCCAAGTAAGTTCTTCAGCATAAGCTCTTTCTGCCAAACTTAAAAATCCTAATCTAAAAGCGACTAAGCAATCTTCTTTAAACTTTTTTGCATCATTCCATAGTTCAATTATTTGAGATAAATTTATTTTTTTATTTTTAAGTTTTTTTAATTCATAGAAAGTATCAAGTAAATTTGAAATTATTAATTTTTGTTTTTTTTTATCAAAAATTTGTAGTTTGGAACTGACATGACTTGTTCCTAAGACATTAAAAATTAAAACTGAACAATGACTAATTATTGCTCTTCCACTTTCTGAGATTATGGTTGGATGCTTGATATTATTTAATTCACATGAATCCTTAATAGTTGCAATTACATCGTTAGCATAATTTTGGAGAGAATAATTAGTAGAAGTGTTGGAGGAGGTTTTAGTTCCATCAAAATCTATTCCTAATCCACCCCCAACGTCGATATATTGCATTGGGGCTCCTAGTTTGCATAGTTCAACATATATTTGACTCGCTTCTTGTAATGCGTCTTTGATCACAGCAATATCGCTTATTTGACTGCCTATATGAAAATGGAGCAATTTCATTTCGTTGATAAGATTTGCTTCTTTTAGTTCTTTTATTGTCAACATAATTTCTGGGATTGATAATCCAAATTTGGAATTATCTCCAATAGATTTGCTCCACCTACCACTACTTTTACTTGATAACTTTGCTCTAATTCCTATCAATGGAGTCGCGTTAAGTTCTTGAACTGCTTGAATAATTCTTTTTACCTCATCTCGTTGTTCAATAACAATTATTGGATTTTTGCCGAGTTTTCTGGCCAAAGTAGCAATCTCAATATATTTTTTATCCTTATATCCGTTGCATATTAGTAATGAATTTTGGTTTTCAAGAAGTGCAAGGCCAATTAATAGTTCTGATTTACTTCCTACTTCTAAACCAAAATTCCATTGGCTACCAAACTCTATTATCTTTTCTAGGACATTTTTCTGTTGATTACATTTGACAGGAAAAACGCCTTGATAAATGTTCTTATATTTATAGGTTTTTATTGCTTTTAAAAAAGAGTCATGTAATGCATTTATTCGATCTTTCAAGATATCATTAAATCTTATGATTAATGGAGGATTTATTTCTCTACTCTTAAGTTCTTTGACAAGCTTAAAAAGATCAATCTTATTTTCAGATTTTATATCTTTAGTTACTGATATATTTCCTTTGGAATTTATAGAAAAATATTTATCTCCCCATTTGTCTATGTTATAAGTCGAAATACTATCTTCAATAGTCCATATATTCTTTAATTTTTTCGGCTCAAAATTGGTCAATTTATGTGTAGGTGATTAAAAAATGTTTTTGAAAATAACTCAAAACAATATCTTTTATTTTAATGACTACTTGCCAAGTTACCACCCAAAAGTTGAATATACATAGAGTGATTATTAACTAAATGACCAAAGAGAGAACTTTTATTGCAATTAAACCAGATGGAGTTCAAAGAGGATATGTCTCTGAGATTGTTGGCAGATTTGAAAAAAAAGGATTTAAGTTGGTTGGATTAAAGCAATTAATCCCCTCAAAAGATCTTGCTCAAAATCATTATGGTGTACATAAAGAAAGACCCTTTTTTGGTGATTTAGTAGACTTTATTTCAAGTGGTCCTGTTGTAGCAATGGTATGGGAAGGTGAAGGAGTTATTTTTAGTGCTAGAAAACTAATAGGTGCAACAAAACCTCTTGAAGCAGAGCCTGGAACAATTAGAGGTGATTTAGCTATTGATATTGGGAGGAATATTATTCATGGTTCTGATGGAGAAGATACTGCTAAATTTGAAATTGATCTATGGTTTAACAAAGAGGAATTATGTGAGTGGGAAACTTCTGATTCGAAATGGCGATCTGAGAATTAAAATTTAAATCTCAAATCTATCTAAACTAAATTTTTCTAAAAAGCTTTTTTCTATTTCTTTGAGGCTTGTATTTTGAACTATTTTCAACAGAAGATCACTTGTTATTGCAGAAAATAAAACTCCATTTCTGTAATGTCCTGTAGCTACAAAAAGGTTTTCAATTTTTGATTTTCCAATTATTGGTTTAAGATCTGGTGTGCAGGGTCTAAATCCCCACCAATGTTCCATTTGTGGCCAATTAATAGCTTCTGGTAATAATAAGCGAATGCCTTCTTGCAGTTGTTTTATTCCATTAGGAGTATTACCTTGTTTAAATTTTGAATCTTTTTCAACTGTCGCTCCGACGATAATAAGTCCATCATCACGAGGAACTAGATAAGTTTTTGGACCAAAAATAACTCTTTTCAAAAAATTTGTTGGACCTTGTATTGATAGCATTTGTCCCTTTACAGGAAAGACTGGAATCTTATTAAAAATTTTTTTACTCCAAGCACCACTGCATATAATTGCTTTTTCGCAGTTAATTTTTTTTAGTTCCCCAGTGGCACATAAAACTGTTGCACCAGTAATTTTGTTTTTTTCTAGTGTCAAATCCTGAACTTCGGATCCTTCTTGAAATTCGACTCCATGCAAGGAGCATGCCCTCTCAAGAGCACGCATCAGTCTTCTTCGGTTATCTATTTGACCATCTTGTTCAAAAAGTAAACCATGTTTCCAAATAGAATTAATTCCATTAATTTCTGTTTGAAGATCTTTGTGATTTAAATATTTTCCATATTCATAAGTGGGATACTCTTCAAGATCTTCTTTATTTGTAAAAGGAACTACTATGCCACATTTTTTTAAACCGCATTTGATATTACTATCTTGTTCAATACTTTTTATCCACTTTGGAATTAGACTTTGACTTGCTTGGCCAAATTTCAGTAATTCATCTTCGAGCCCTTCGGCATGAGTAGCTAACATTCCTGCAGCAACAAATCCAGCTGATTCATTTCTGTTTTTGCTTAAAACTAAAACTTTGAAGTTATTTCTTGAAAATTCATAAGCAACAGATAAACCTACAAGTCCACCGCCAATAATTAATATTGAATTTTTTGTTTCTTGTTTCATTTAATAATTAATATTTTTATTTGTGTTTTAGTCCTCTTTTCCTTTATATCCAATAATATTAATAAAGAGACTTTTGATAATGAAAAATTTGGAATCTTGGGAAGCTGTGATTGGTTTGGAAACTCATGTACAGCTTAATACGAAAAGTAAAATATTTACATCTGCGTCAACAGCTTTTGGCGATGCACCTAATACTCATATAGATCCTGTAGTTTGTGGGTTACCAGGAACTCTTCCAGTTTTGAATGAGACTGTTATTGAGTATGCTGTAAAAACTTCTTTAGCATTAAATTTAAATGTTGCAGAACATTGTAAATTTGATAGAAAACAATATTTTTATCCTGATCTTCCTAAAAATTATCAAATTTCACAATTTGATGAGCCACTAGCAGAAAATGGCTGGTTAGAGGTTGAAATAATTGAAAAGGATAAAGAACCTTATATCAAAAAAATTGGTATAGAAAGGCTACATATGGAAGAAGACGCCGGAAAACTAGTTCATTCAGGTAGTGACAGATTAGCTGGTTCTAAGTATTCCTTGGTTGATTATAATCGTGCAGGAATAGCACTTTGTGAGATTGTAAGTAAGCCAGATATTAGATCAGGTAAAGAGGCTTCTGAATATGCTTCAGAGATTAGAAGAACAGTTAGATATCTAGGAGTATCAGACGGCAATATGCAAGAGGGTTCTTTGCGATGTGATGTCAATATTTCAGTTAGAAAAGGACCTAATGCTCCTTTTGGTACCAAAGTGGAAATAAAGAATATGAATTCATTTTCTGCAATTCAAAAGGCTTGTGATTATGAAATGGCAAGACAAATAGAAGTTTATGAAAATGGAGGAAAAATTTTCCAAGAAACAAGGTTATGGGACGAAGCTAAGCAATTAACAAAAAGTATGAGAATGAAAGAAGGGAGTAGTGACTATAGATATTTTCCTGATCCTGACTTAGGACCAATCGAAATTACAAAAGCCCAAAAAGAAATATGGTTAAAAGAAATTCCAGAATTGCCTGCAAAGAAAAGAAATAAATACGTAAGTGAATTTGGGTTATCTGCATATGATGCAAGGGTAATTTCTGATGAAATTAATATGGCAAACTTTTTTGAAGAAACAGTAGCTAATGGTGTTGATGCCAAACTAGCTTCAAATTGGGTAACAAGTGATATTGTGGGTTATTTAAAAGCAAATAAACTTAGTTTTAGTGACTTAAAACTATGTCCTGAAAATCTTGCTGAAATGATTAGCATGATTTCAAATAACACTATCAGTGGAAAAATCGCAAAAGAAATTTTACCTGAACTAATTCAAAAAAATATTTCTCCGAAAAAATTAGTTGAAGAAAAAGGGTTAGCTATGATATCTGATTCTTCAAGTATTTTACCAATAATTGATGAACTTATTACTGAACATCCAAATGAGGTTCAAGCATTTAGAAATGGTAAAACCAAATTACTTGGTTTTTTTGTTGGTCAACTAATGAAAAGAACAAAAGGTAAAGCTGACCCTAAACTTGCAAATAAACTTCTTGCAGAAAAATTGAATAGCTAAATCTTTAAAGAAGCTCTCTTATTGTATCGATCCATTTATTTTGATCATCTGAATTATCTAAAATAATGTCTGAAAATTTTCTTTTTTCTTCAAAACTTAATTGAAGATTTATGGATTCATTTGCTTCTTTTTCGCTAATTTTATCTCTTGTGATAAGTCTTTTTTTTTGTATTTCTTTAGGACATTTGACTAACCATATTTCAGTGCAAATATCTTCAAATTTCGCTTCAAATAATAATGGTATAACTAGTACTATAGTTTGATTATTTTTGTATTGACTGCATTCTTCTATCATTTTTTCTTTAATTAATGGGTGAAGTAGTTTTTCAATCCATTCTTTACTTTCTGAATTTTTAAAAATAATTTTCCTTAAAAGTTTTCTGTTTATTGCTCTTTCTGAATTGTTCTTATTATCAATAATTTTATTCCCAAAATAATCTAAAATTTTCTTATATCCATATGTGTTTGGTTTGATTAATTCTCTTGATAAATTATCTGCATCTAATATTGGAATGTTTTTATGTTTTTTAATGTAATTAGTTATGGTTGTCTTCCCACTTGCAATACCTCCTGTTAAACCAATTCTTCTTTGGTTGTTTTTTGATTTTTCAAGAATATCCATATAATTAATAGTAATATAATTAACTGTTTCTTTAGTATTAAAGAGTAGTTAGTATGAATTAAAATATCAAAAAGATTGAGCCAGATAGATTACAATTGGTCGTTTGTTGATGACAGCAAGGAAACACCCCAGGGGTTTCTTTTTGCTGGGATATCTGCTGGATTAAAAGCTTCTAATAAAAAAGATTTAGCACTAATACTCGCTCCAGAAGGAAGTATTTTTAGTGGGATGTTTACCCAGTCAATGGTTCGTGCTTCATGTGTGGATATTTGTAAGGAAAGAATTAAAAGAGCGTCAGGTTTTGTAAGAGCAATACTAATTAATTCTGGTCAAGCGAATGCATGTACAGGAAATCTTGGAATTCAACATTTTCAAATTGCCACAGGAAAGATTGCGAAACTTTTAGGAATAAAAGAGGAAGAAGTTTTAATGTGCTCAACTGGTGTAATTGGTGTTCCAATTCAAATAAATGATTTAATAAAAAATTTACCGAATTTAGTTAGTGATTTAAAGAGTAATAATTTCCAAAATGCAGCAGAAGCAATTTTAACTACTGATTTGACTTTGAAAAAAGTTTTACTAGAGACGACTATTCAAGGTAGAAAAATAAAAATAGCAGGATTCGCAAAAGGCTCAGGAATGATCTACCCCAACATGGCTACAATGCTTGCTTTTCTTACCTGTGATGCAGGTATTCAAAAAGAAGAATGGGACAAAATGATTGCTATTGCGGTTAAAAAATCTTTTAATGCAATATCAGTTGATGGAGAGACAAGCACAAATGATTCTTTTGTTGGAATAAATGCAGGAGAGAAAATTGAAAAAAGGTTTTTTCCAATTATCCAAAAAGGGATTGATATTGTATGTCAAAACTTGGCAAAAAATATTGCAAGGGATGGAGAGGGAGCAAATTGTTTATTAGAAGTTATGGTTCAAGGAGCAAAAAATACTGATGATGCAATTATGCTCGCGAAATCTATTTGTAATTCTGCCTTGGTAAAAACTGCGATACATGGTTGTGATCCTAATTGGGGAAGAATTATTTCTGCTGCAGGTAATTCTGGAGTTAAATTCAACTTGAATGACGTTGACCTGTATATAGGAAACGCTCAGATTTTGGAAAACGGCAAGTTAAATAAATATGATCCACAAAAAGTCACAGACTATATTAAGTCCAGAATGCAAGGTAGATATCTAGTAGATGATATTGTAAACATTATGATTAATCTAAATTCTGGCGAATCAAAAGGTACAGCTTGGGGTTGCGATTTTTCTAAAAAGTATGTTGAAATAAATAGCGAATATACGACTTAACCCCAAATCCCATCTGGGACAATAGGTTTGAGAGATAGTGTTTTGGTGGTACCACTTTTGTACCACTAAATTAGCAACGTAAATTATTTAAATTTACCAGAAATCATAAATGAACTTATAATTTCGTTTTCATATAATTTCTCAAATTTTTTTTGTGTTAATGCTTTTAAACTTTTCTCAAATTTTGTGTTTAAAGAATAAGCTTTAATGTTGTATTTGTGTTCATTTTTTTGTGGGCAAGGACCAACATATTTTTTACTTCTATCACTGTTTTTCCCAGTAACTCCAATTCCAACTTTTCCATCTTTAACTTCATCTAAATATTTTGTTTCAGGAGGAATGTCTGACAATACCCAATGTACCCAAGTTTTCCCTGCTACTTTTTTTGCATCAGGTTCGTCGATTATTAGTACGATCGATTGAGCATCATTAGGAACATTTGAGAAATTTATAGGAATTGATATGTTTTTACCACCGTTGTATTTACATCTTTATTTTTTGGTATTTTTTCTCCATCTTTAAATGCTGGTGAATTTATCTCAATTGCGAAAGCATTAATGGGTAATAAAGATATCAAAATTATTGATAAAAACTTCAACATAATAAAATCCAATTTTTATTATTTTTGCACGAATTTGAATATTTAGAATAGTAATGTTAATTTCTTAAATTTCATTTTAATTAAGTTTTTTTGTACCGCCAAAATACCAGTAATTACGGTATCACTACGATTTCAGGGATGAAAATAGTTTTGTACCACCTAAATACCACTAAATTTAAAGGATGAAACATAGTCATAGCAATGCTTTTCAAGGTCTGTGGAAACCAATAGCGAATAAACTACTTAATTTTTAGTAAATCCAATGGTAGATATTCATTTATGTAAAGAAATAGTATTGTTAAAGTTCCAATTACAGAGCCTATAAAACCTCCAAAAAAATTGACTAATAATCCAGATTGTCTAATTATTGTTTCTTCTTTTTTGTCTTCCTCAAAATTAGGCGAATCAACTACTTTTAAGCGCTGATTGGTTGTTGGTTGTTTAAGTTGTTGGTGTCGGATGAGGGCTTCGAAATCAGGCATGGAATTTGTGAGGCAATTGAACAATAAGCAGACCAGCCCGTCATTCGACGAGGATCTGATCTACCTAAATCGTCGACAGCTTCAAATACAGCATTGCCCGAGGCTTCTGCTTTATCAAACGCTGAAAGTAAGGGTATAAAAGTATCAAAAACATATAAACCAAAATTTTCTAGAGCTGCTTTAGCTTGTTGCGCTGCTTTTTGCTGTCTAAAATCAACTTTTACTATTACTACTGCATGGTTAACTTTTAAGTTGCTTAATAAATTAGCTAGTTCAACAGTTAATTCTACTGATCTTGCTTTTGCAGTTGTAGGTAAGATAACTAAATCTGAACCATACGCTAAGTGTTTAAGTTCTTCTTGATCACTGCTAGCCTGTCCATCAGTTATTACAATTTCTGATGATCTTGATGCTTTAGCAGCTGAATTGACGGGAAAAACTGGAAATGGAAGATTGCCCCTTGATCCGTATGCTAAAGCTGATCTATTCTTGTCGGCATCGACTATACAAACTTTTTTACCTTCAGAATGCCAGACACTAGCAAGGTGAATACTTGTGCAGGTCTTGGCTACACCCCCTTTTTGTCCGCAAACGGTAATGAACAATTTTTTACTTTTATTTCTCTTACTTTGGAGAATAATTTCTTAATGTCAAGAGAAATTGATTATTAATGCTTTAAAACTTATTTTTTGAAATATTTTAAAGAAGTTAATATTTTTAGATAACCTTATAAAGTTCCTTATTTAAATTGGCTAGTGAAGAAAAGAATTGGATTAGGTACTTGGTCTTGGGGGAATAAGCTTTTTTGGAATTACAAACCTACAAATGATGATGATTTACGTGATACATATAATGAAGCGGTACGAAGAGGTTTTGATCTAATAGATACTGCAGATTCTTACGGTACTGGCAATCTTCAAGGTAGAAGTGAATTATTGATAGGCAAATTTTTACTAAATACTCCTTCAGCAAAGAAAAAAAGAATTCAAGTAGCAACCAAACTTGCCCCTTATCCCTGGAGAATTGGTAATAAAGGGTTTAATAAACCTTTTTTGAAAAGTTTAGAAAGACTTAATAACAAATTGGATATAGTGCAATTACATTGGTCAACTGCAAAATACAATCCTTTGCAGGAATTAGGGCTGTTGAATAATCTTTGTGATTTAAAAGATCAAGGCTTCGATTTTCAAATTGGTTTATCAAATATAGGTCCTCAAAGGTTAAAAAAATTAATTAATTTCTTGAGGAAAAGAGATCAGAGGCTAAAAAGTGTTCAGATACAATTTTCTTTGCTTGCTCCCGATTTGAGCAAACAATATCAGGTAAAAAAAATTTGCGAAGAAAATAATATTGATTTCTTTGCTTATAGTCCTTTGTCTTTTGGAATACTTTGTATTGATCCAGATAAAGAAGAAAATAAAGAAAAAAGTTTTATCCGCAATGCTTTATTTGAAAACTATAAAAAACCAACATATGAATTGCGAAGGTGTCTAAAAATAATTGCTTATCAAAGATTAGTTTCCCAAGCTCAAGTAGCAATTAATTGGTGTTGTTATCAAGGAACTATTCCACTCGTTGGAATGCGAAAAAAATCTCAAGTTATAGATGTTTCTAATGTATTCAAGTGGAATTTAAATAAAGATGAATTTAAAGAACTTCAGGAAGTTTCAAAAAATTGTTTAAAAAAAATGCCTAAAAATCCTTTTTCAAGTATTTAATTTTATTTTTAGGTAGATATCTTCTTATTTTTTTTTATTTGAAAACTATTATTCCAAAGTTCAGTGGGAAATTTTTCACCAGTGAATCTAATTACTTTAGGTTTGAGATTTATTATCAAATCATTTAGGTTTTTATTAGTTTCCATTTTGTATGATTGGAATTTTTAATAAGATAAATTAATTTAAAACTTATCTTCTCGGTATTTATACTTATAAAATTAAAAAAATTCTTTTTAATACAAGCAATTGCAGCAATATTTACAAACTAACAAATTATCCACTACAACTTCTTAGTTATTTAAAAAAGTGGAGTCCTTCCAGACTCCGCGTATCATTTGGTTGATAAGGCTGATATCACCCCATCTCCTTTAGGATCAAGCAGCAACTGGTGCTGTTTGACGGGAGAAACTAACGATTTTGTTAGCGTTTGTGTTTTTGCTCTAACCGAGCCGGCTTCAGTCACCTTCCTTATGCCCCGTCGAAACCATTACAACCCCAAATAGTGGAGTTGAGCGGAATCGAACCGCTGTCCGAAACATCGGTTGAGATCACCTAGTCCAATTGGACATTTATATTCTGACAGGCAAAATGAGTATTGAATAGTTTTTTTTAAGTTTTTATCGTATATGAATGTAGTGGCATCATCTCCAGAGGGACTAGAGAAATATTTAGCTAAAGAAATTTCAAATTTAGGTGGCTTTAATATTAATACTTATAAAAGATTTATTAATTTTGAATGTGATTTTGAAACTTTTTATAGAGTTCATTTTTATTCTAGATTAGCTTTTCGATTTTATAGAGAAATTACCAGCTTTAATTGCTATGACAAGCAATCTTTATATGAAGGAGTTAGAGATTCATTTGATTGGTTAAATTGGTTGCACTATGAAAAAACGTTTAACGTTCAAGTAACTGGGAGAACATCTTCCTTAAGTCATACACATTTTACTGCTCTTGAAGTTAAAAATTCTATAACTGATTTGCAAAAGGAATTTTGGAATAAAAGATCAAATATTGCTTTAGAAAATCCTGATTTTATAATTCATCTTCACTTAAAAAGTAATAAAGCAATTATTAGTCTTCAAAGTAGTGTGGAAAGTTTACACAAAAGAGGCTATAGACCTGCAGTGGGTAATGCCCCACTAAAAGAAAATTTAGCTTCTGGATTGATAAATATGACTAAATGGAATGGCAAAGTCCCTTTAATTGATTTTATGTGCGGCTCAGGAACTTTTTTAATTGAGGCAGTTAACCAATTTCTTGAAGTTCCCATAAATATTGATCAAGTATATCTTTTTGAGAATTGGTTGGACTTTAGGAGGGATATTTATCTTAATGAAAAAAATAAGGCAAAAAATAAAATTATAAATTATGAAAAATTACCAACAATAATAGGCTGTGAAATTAATAAAAATGTTTTTGAACAGGCGAAAGTAAATATATCATTGGCTGGACTCGAAAATTATGTTGAACTTATAAATAATGATTTTTTAGAACTCCAATTAAAATGTACACCTGGGATCATTCTGTGTAATCCTCCATACGGCAAAAAATTAGGCGATGAAAATGAATTGATTTGTTTATATGAACAAATGGGAATTTTCCTAAAGAATAATTTTTCAGGTTGGGAATTTTGGCTGCTAAGTGGAAATCCAAAACTTACAAAATATTTGAAAATGAAATCTTCATTGAAAATTCCCGTTAGCAATGGAGGAATTAATTGTAGATGGATAAAGTATTTAATAAGGTAATTTATTTTTTGCCTAAAACGGCCTTTGTTGTCTTGCCTAAACCCTCTAATGTTTGAGGAAGATAAGGTCCTTTGGCTAATTTTCCTCCAAGCTTCAAACTTAAGCCTGCAAGAAATAAATCGATAAATATTATTAGTAATAAATTATATTCAATATTCCAGTTATTATATTTTGTTAGAAAAAGGTAAAAAATAATATGGATGCAAATTAGTACTAATAATAATAATGTGATGCCAATTGCTAAAAATATACCACCACTAATTAATCTTCTTTTTTCTCTATCTACTTCTTGAAGAGCTATTCTTACATGCAAATCCATAACTGAACTTGCGATCGCTGAAATTCTAGAAGCGGTATTTGCAAAGTTTTTATTTTTTGGTTTTTCCATATTATTTTCTGCCACTGTTAAGAAGAGTTCCTATTAGTAAACCAATACCAGCCGCAATAGCAATTGATAATAGTGGTTTTTTTCTTATTGGAGTTTCTATTTTTGGTCTAAGTGTATTGTTAAGTTCTTCTAATAATTCTTCTAATTGACTTTCGATAGGTTCAATTTTTTCTGATATTTCCCAATTGTTTTCTCTTATTGAATCAATGATTTCAAATAGTTGGCTTTTTATTCCACCTACTGAGGTTCCACTATGGTTAGCTATTACTGCAACTAAATCATCAATACTCCCTTTTGTGGCTTCAAGGGTTTGTTGTGCAATGTTAGGCCATTTTTTTTTAATTAAAGGTATTAAACTGTCAATTTTTTCAAGTAACCATTTTTCCGAAAGAACTTCTTTTTCAGGAAGATCAGAGTTATCTTCTTTTTCTTCTACTTCTTTGGGAGGATGGTAAGTCTCCATTATTAAAACTTATTTATTTTAAGATTAGACCCTATTTTCTTAATTTGGAACCCTTATCTAAAGAATTGTTCGATTTATATAGAATAAAAACATATAAAAGTTTATTTACATTTTATTTATCTGCTCTGTTCTGCAAGAAGGTTTTGTTAAGCTATTACTGAATTTATTAAATGAGTTTAAATTTCATCATGGATATTACATTTGCATCATTAATTTTTGCATCTCGCACAATCCCTACAGATTTTGGATTAGTAGCTGCAGCTATCGCTGGAGCTGGAAGTTTACTATTCATTGCTTTAAGATTTGTTCCTGATGCAAGTAATTAAATTACAGGAACCATCTTTAATAAAATATATCTTTATCTCAACTTTGTTTTGACAATAGATTCGATTTATTTATCAATTAGATAATGAATAAATGGGTTTTGCTTGAACATAAAGTTTATTCTGCTAACTCTTTCGATATTCATTATGATTTTCTTGTTGAAAATGGCATAGATTGTTTAACTTGGAAATTTTTAAAACTACCTTTATTAAATCAAGCTTCTATAGAAATTTCTAAGCAGCCAAATCATAGACTTGTATGGTTATCTAGGATAGAGCATGAACTTTCTGATAATAGAGGGTTTGTAAAAAGGATTGATCATGGAATATTTAAAAGCGTTTCTGATAAATTGGATTCTGAATATTATGGATTCATTTTGGATGGTGAACTTCTTTATGGATTGTTTGAAATTTCGGATAATTTTTGCAGATTGAGCAAATATTATTAATACTCATTTATAAATAAACGTAATATTACTATTGAGAATTTTTGCAAATTAGTTATTCTTATTTAGCTATTGAGACTTGAGATTGGTACATATCAATCAGGTCGAGTTTGAAAATTTTAAATCTTTTGGAGGAAATGTAAAAATTCCTCTTGAAGAAGGCTTTACTGTGGTTACGGGTCCTAATGGTTCTGGAAAAAGTAATATTTTAGATGGAATTTTATTCTGTTTAGGTTTAGCTAATAGTAGAGGGATGAGGGCTGAAAGATTACCAGATCTAATAAATAACTCCAAAGTTAAAGAGGGTAAGTCATCTGAAACATCAGTATCGGTAAAATTCAATATTCAAGATTGGTCCCCCAGAGAAGACCTTCCGCCTTTGGAACTAGAAGAAGAAGAAATTGCTCTTAATAAAGGTCAAAAAGAATGGTTAGTTTCTAGAAAATTAAGGCTTATGCCAGGTGGTTCTTACGCTTCTACTTATACTTCTGATGGAAAACAATGTACGTTGCAACAAATACAGAGAATTTTAAGAGATATTAGTGTTGATCCGGAGGGCAGCAATGTTGTTATGCAGGGTGACGTAACAAGAATAGTATCAATGAATAATAAGGAGAGAAGAAATCTTATTGATGAATTAGCAGGAGTCGCACTTTTTGATACAAGAATAGAACAAACTAATGCAAAATTAAATGACGTTTTCGAAAGACAAGAAAGATGTGAAATTTTAGAAAATGAATTGCAATCTAGTAAAAATAAGCTTGAAAAAGAATGTGAAAAAGCAAAGCGATATAAAGAGTTAAAGGCAAAACTATTACAAATAATGGAATTAGAGAAAGTTCTTATTTTTGATAAACAAGTTAGGCATGTTGAATCTATAGAAAAAAAAGAAAGTGAAATTGAAAAAAATAAAATATTATTTAATAAACAAAAAGAATCTATTAGTAAAGAAATATCAGTCTTAGAGGATGCTTTGAAAATACTGGTTAATGAGCTTAAGGAAAAAGGAGAGGATAAATTGATAAAAGTGAATTCTGATATTGGAAGTATTAATTCTAGCTTGAGAGAACTTGATAGGATATCAAGTCTGAATAAAGAAGAAGGTATTAAATTACAAAAGCAGAGAGATGAAATTGCAATTTCTAAGAGGAATATCGAGTCAGAAAAGATGAGACAAGAAAATTTTGATGATAATTTTTTAAATCAATTGAACTTGCAAATTGATGAGCTCACTTTGAAACACAAATTATCTAGAAAAAAACTTTCTGATGCGGCTGGAGAATCTGGAGAATTCTCAAAACAAAGTATCAAATTAAATGCTGAGCTTGAAAGTATAAAAAATCAAATTAATCCTTTGGAAATAAAAAAAAGGAAAATTGAAGAAGAAACTATTCAAAATAATATTCAGAAAGATGAGATATTGTCTCAGATCGACTCCTTAGACTTAGAAAAGCAGAATCTTTTTGAGGGAAATCATAGAAAAAAAGAGATATCCGATACAAAGAATAAAAACTTGGCAAGTAATAGCACAGAAATTAATTCTTTGAAAAATGAAATTGATTTATTAATTAAAACTAAATCAAGGCTAAATAACGAGCAATTAAGGCTTGAAAAGGATTTATCTAGATTCGAAAGTAGGAAGGAGGCTTTAAACGAATCTAGAGGTTCATATGCTCTCAGAATCCTCTTAGAAGCAGGGTTAGAGGGTATACATGGTTATGTAGCTCAACTTGGAGAGGTCAGTGAGAAAAATAGATATGCATTAGAAATTGCTGCTGGAAACAGATTAGGACAAATTGTTGTTGATAATGATCATATTGCTGCTAAAGCAATTGAAATTCTTAAAAAGAAGAAAGCGGGAAGATTAACTTTTTTACCTTTAAATAGAATTAAAAGTCAAAAAAAGAATTATGCAATTTCAAGATTTGAAAATAACAGGGAGAATGGATTTATTGATAAGGCTATTAATCTAATTACTTTTGATGAATTCTATTCGGATGTTTTTCGATATGTTTTTGGAGATACTTTGGTTTTTTCAGACTTATCTTCAGCAAGGTTATCTACACAAAAAAATAGGTTGGTTACCCTAAGTGGTGAATTATTAGAAGCAAGTGGTGCTATAACAGGAGGTAGTAAATTAAATAAAGATTTGGCTTATAGGTTTGGAATTAGCAATGATATTGATGATTCCAGTCCTATAAAAGAAAGATTATTAGTTATCGAAGAAGCTTTAAAAAAGTCAAATAATGATTTGATAATAAAAAATAATATACTTAGTAAATTAAATTCTAATCGCAATCAAATAATTGAGGATTGTGCCTCAATTAATAAAGAAATTGAAGTCAATAAAGATTCTCTTAAGGCTTTCTCGCAAAGAATTGAGGATTATAAATCGAGATTAAATAAAATTGATAATGCTAATAATTTATTAGTTTACGAATTAGATCATTTAAAAAATGAATTGAAGCCTTATCATGATAAGGCTGACCAATTACAAACCATTCAAAAGGCAAATTATGAAAAAAATCAAAAATCATCATTAATAACTTTTAATAACGATTTTAATAATCTTGATAACAAACTTGAATTACTTATAAAGGAAAGAGATGCATTAATAGATAAAAAGAATCAATTTGCTTTAAATAAAGAGCGAATCAATAATTCATTGAAATTTACTTTACTACAAGAAAAAAACTTGCAGGAATCTATTAATCAACTCGCAATTGCTCATAGTGAATGGATAGAAAAAAGAGATGAATTTAAAAAAGAGCTTGTAGATCTCGATAATAAAAAAAATTCACTAGAGAAGGATTTAGGTTTATTGAGAAGGAAAAGAGATCAATTAAACTCTTCAATTTCAAATAAAAGGCAGGAACATAATAACTATCTGTTGAAGCTTGAATATCTTGAAAGGGATATGCATTCTCTTAAAGAAGAGATGAGGAGCGAGAAAATAAAATTAGAAAATTATAAAAAAGATCTACCTAATCCTTCCCCGGAGTTTGGAGAATATGAAGGGAAGAGTCTTGAATTTTTACAATCAGAAATTTCGATCATAAATACAAAACTACAAAGCTTAGAACCTGTTAATATGTTGGCTCTTGATGAACTGGAAGAATTAATTGAGAGATTAAATGGTTTGCGAGAAAAATTAAGGATTCTATCTAATGAAAGATCTGAATTATTGCTGAGAATAGAAACTGTATCAACGATGCGTCAAGAGGCTTTTATGCAAGCATTTATAGAAGTTGATAGACATTTTAGAGAAATTTTTGCAAATTTATCTGATGGAGATGGATTTCTACAACTTGAAAATCCTAATTCTCCTTTAGAGGGAGGATTAACCTTAGTGGCTCATCCTAAGGGAAAAAATGTCAGAAGATTAGCCTCTATGTCAGGTGGTGAAAAATCGTTAACTGCTTTAAGTTTTTTATTTGCGTTGCAAAAGTATAAACCTTCACCTTTTTATGCATTAGATGAGGTTGATAGTTTTTTAGATGGTATAAATGTTGAAAGGTTGTCAAAACTAATAGCGAATCAGTCATCAAATGCTCAATTTATAGTCGTAAGTCATAGAAGACCTATGATTAGTGCGTCTGAACGAACAATTGGGGTTGCGCAAGCAAGAGGTTCTAATACTCAAGTTCTTGGGTTACCAAATGCTGCATAAACTCACTTTTTTAAATTTATACGTCAGAATGATAAAAAGAAATTTATGAGCTTGTCTAACACATCTGCTAATAAGAATCTCCCTAACTCAGTTCCTAGTGAACGTTTATGGTTAAGGTCAGAATTAATGGGAACACAAGTTATAACTACTGATACTGGGAGGCGGCTAGGCGTAGTTGGCGAAGTTGTTGTTGATATCGATAGAAGAGAGGTGGTCGCTTTGGGACTAAGAGATAATCCACTTACAAGATTTTTACCAGGTTTGCCAAAATGGATGCCATTAGAAAGTATAAAGCAAGTTGGAGATGTCATATTAGTTGACTCCCTAGATTCTTTGAGTGAGAGTTTTTCTCCAGAAAGATATGGGAAGGTAATTAATTGTCAAGTGATTACAGAATCTGGACAACTTTTAGGAAGAGTTCTTGGCTTTTCTTTTGATATTGAGACTGGGGATTTGATATCTCTTGTTATGGGCGCTGTTGGTGTTCCTCTTTTAGGTGAGGGAGTTTTAAGTACTTGGGAAATACCTGTTGAGGAAATTGTAAGTAGTGGTACAGATAGGATTATTGTTTATGAAGGTGCGGAAGAGAAATTGAAGCAACTAAGTAGTGGACTACTTGAGAAACTAGGAGTTGGGGGTTCTTCATGGGATGAAAGGGAAGTAAATGGATACTCAGCAAATCTTGTACCTGTTGAGAATCAGTTACTTTCAGGTTCTGAATCAGAACAGCAAAACAATTTGGTAGAGGAATATGAAGAAGTTGTTGAAGAAGATGATTATGAAGATGAACTTGAATATGTTGAAATAAAGGGTTCTGCAGAGGAAATAAATAATACAAAAAAGCTATACATGGATAATGATTATTTTGATCAGATCGAGAATCAAAATAGTGTTAATCAAATAGATGAAAAAAACAATATTGATTTTAAGCAAAAGAAACAATCAACTACTAATTTAGTTTCGAAAAGACCAATTCAAAATGCGACTGAAACTTTAGATATTGAACCACTAGATGAAAAAAATTTAGTTCAAGATAATAAAAAATCAGAAAAGTTTGAAATTGATGATCCCTGGTAATTGTTAAAGTTTTTTTATTGAATTAACAATTATAGAAGCAAGTTTTTTTGCAGCACCTTTATCGCCTCTTTCTTTGTGTAGATCATCTCTAATACTTTTTAATTGATCTCTATTTTTAATGAGAGATAATACTTCTCTTGCAATTTTTGTTGGCGAAATATTACCTATCCTTTCAGGGACAATCATTCTTTTAGCTTTAATATTTGGCCAAGCAAAGAACTTCTTTTTTTTAAAATAGAAATTTTTAATTATAAAAGTTAGGAATCTATTTATGAATGAAATTTTTCCAATTACTCCAAAAATACCGTCCCAGGCACTCATCATATTTAAATGTTGAGTTGGCAAAACAACTAACATTGGAAGACTAATTGCTGCTAATTCTGCAGTATTTGCTCCTACAGTTGTAATTGCAAGATCACATTCTTTTAATATTTCATAGCAAGGATGTCTCTTGATTAGATAAATCTTTGTATTTTTTAGTGTTTCAATTACATAATCAAAACGAGAGGATTTGAAGTTTTTAATTGTTTTGATTTTTGATGAGTAATATTTAGCAATTGGATTTTTGTTGCTTTGAAAAAATAAATATTCACTTTTATCAGTAGTTGGTGCAATAGGAATTATAAAATTTATATTTTGATTTTCTTCAGCGATACGATCTGCAACTTCTAAGAAGAAAGGAATTCCAACAGAAAGCTTTGCTTTCTTAGAACCAGGCAACAATGCAATGTAGTGTTTTTCTGTATTTCTTAATGATATTTCGCTATTAAGTTTGATATCTGCCATCAAATCGCCAATGACTTTACATTTATATTTATATCTTTTAGGTATTAAATCTTTTACTTTTACATTCATGGCAGCAATTTCGTCGGTCCATTTAGGCCATCGCGAAACCCATTCAGCATATGTGATATTTAAATAACCTAATCTTTTAGCTAATAAAATGCTCCAAAATTGATCTCCACCTAGGAAAATAACTACCCCTTTTTTGGGCCAATTTTTAAAAGAATGTGGATTAATTAATAATTTCCAAAAATTTTTGGATTTTGTAATTAAATCGAATTTATTCCATGAATTTGCAACTAAAAATTCTTTACCAGTGGCATTTGGGCAAGGAACAAGGACTAACCTAAGAGTGAAATCATGTTTATCATCAGACAGTGATTTATTTATTTTGTTAAGCTCGTTTACTACAGGATTTACCCATGTAGCTAATTCACCAGGACCATTAGAAATTATAACTACTGCAACTGATTTTTTTTTCATTGCAGTTAAAGCAGAATACATTAAATGCGGACGGCGAGACTTGAACTCGCAAGGCCGAAGCCACACGCTCCTTAGACGTGCGCGTCTACCAATTCCGCCACGTCCGCAAAGGGTTTTCAGCAACCGGGGGATGCCTAAACCTTAAAAATATCATACATTATTGGCAGAAATAAGATTGTATTTCGAAAAGAGTTTTTTTGAATATTATGAATAATTTTTCTATTGCATAAAACAAATATTTATACATATATAACGTTTTAGGTTGTATTGTAAAAAATGTCCTCTGATCACTAAAAAATTTTGTTGAATACTTTGGCAAATAATTTTTTATTTTAAGTCATTTCATTTCTTCAATTTTATTTTCATAATGGTTGAAAAAGTTTTAATTGCTAATCGTGGAGAAATAGCTTTACGAATTGTCAGAAGTTGTAGAGAACTAGGTATTGCAACAGTTGCTGTTTTTAGCACTGTAGATAAAAAAGCATTGCATGTTCAGCTTGCTGATGAGGCGGTTTGCGTTGGAGATTCATTAAGTAATAAGAGTTATTTAAATATTCCAAATATTCTTGCTGCTGCTACATCGAGAGGAGTTGATGCTATTCATCCTGGTTATGGATTTCTTGCGGAAAATGATAAATTTGCAGAGATGTGTAATGATCATGGCATAGTTTTTATTGGCCCATCTCCTAAGGCTATTAGATCTATGGGAGATAAATCTACAGCTAAAGAAACTATGGAAGCAGTTGGAGTTCCAACAGTACCTGGTAGTAAAGGCTTGTTATCAAATGTTGATGAGGCTTATAAATTGGCAGAAGATATTGGCTATCCGGTAATTATTAAAGCGACTGCTGGAGGAGGTGGAAGAGGTATGAGGTTGGTTGAAAACTCTGATAATCTCGAAAAAATGTTTAAAGCAGCTCAAGGCGAAGCAGAAGCAGCTTTTGGTAATGATGGTTTATATATGGAGAAATTTATAAAGAAGCCAAGACATGTAGAAATTCAAATTTTGGCCGACAGATCGGGTAATGTTGTTCATTTAGGAGAGCGAGATTGTTCAGTTCAAAGAAGACATCAAAAGTTGCTAGAAGAGTCTCCTAGTCCTGCAATTAACGCTGAGCTAAGAAAAAAAATGGGAAACGCAGCTATTGCTGCTGCAAAAAGTATCGGCTACGAAGGAGCGGGGACAGTTGAATTTTTAGTTGATGATGATAATAATTTTTATTTTATGGAGATGAATACTAGGATTCAAGTTGAACATCCTGTGACTGAAATGGTTACAGGAGTTGATTTAATAGCTGAGCAAATTAAAATTGCAAGCGGAGCAAATTTGGAATTTAATCAGGATGATATTCATTTAAACGGTCATGCCATTGAATGTAGAATCAATGCTGAAGATCCTTCTCACAATTTCCGACCATCACCTGGAAAAATAACTGGGTGGCTTCCTCCTGGTGGTCCTGGTGTAAGGGTGGACAGTCATGTTTATACGGGCTATGAAATACCTCCTTTTTATGACTCTTTAATTGGTAAATTAATAGTCTGGGGAAAAGATCGTAATACTGCAATTAAACGTATGAACAGGGCTTTAAATGAATGTGCTGTAACTGGTATTCCTACAACAATTAACTTTCATCTAACCTTACTGAATAAATCTAAATTTAAGCAAGGTAAGATACATACTAAATATGTAGAAGAAGAATTATTGCCAAATTACTGAGAAATAATTAAATGATTTCTATGATATCTGTGTATGCAATGCGAGTTTTATAAGTCCTTGCTGACCGACTAAAATTTCTCTTAAAAAGCTTATAATTCCGATCCAAATTACGGGTCCAACATCAACACCTCCAATAGGAGGAATTAGTTTTCTTGTTAAATTAAGAATAGAGCTTGATGGTATTGAAATTAATAACCACAAACCTTTACTTAAATCAATTTTTGGGTACCAAGTAAGTATTAATCTTATTAGAAAAACTATAGTTAGATATGAAAGAGAAATTCCTAAACTAATATCTAAAATTTGAAGAGAGTTTACAAGCAAGGAAATCACAATTAATTAATTCATCTTAATAAATAACCCATTGAAACGTATTTAATTCGTATTATAAATTGAGAATTTAATATTTAAAAAGTGTTTCAAATCTCAAATTTATTACTGGCAGCAGATTTTTCTGCTGAAGTTGCAAATAATTCAGCAGTTGGAATGATAGGTAGTTTTATTGCCGCTGCCTTACTTATCGTTATTCCAGCCACTGCATTTTTGATTTTTGTCAGCCAGAAAGATTCACTCGATCGTACTTCTACTGGAAGACGCTAGTTTTTGTAGAAGTTTTAAGTACACTATATATATGAGGGATATTATTAACCCTTTAAAAAATAAATTTTTGGAGAAAGAATGTGGTCAATGCTAGTCTCAATTGGGCCAGTATTGTTGGTATAGTTCTCGCGGTATGTGGAGGAGGCCTTTATTTTTTAAGGTCCTTTAAACCTGCCTTAGCAAGGGATTATGATGTTTTCTTCGCAGCAATTGGACTTTTGTGCGGAGGAATATTATTTTTTCAAGGCTGGAGGTTAGATCCTATCCTTCAGTTTGGTCAGTTTTTATTAGCAGGAACTACAGTTTTTTTCGCATATGAAAGTGTGCGATTGAGGGGAGTTGCTACTGATCAAGCTAGAAGGTCATCTTATTTTGATGATGATCCTATTTCTGATATTCCCAGAAATTCTAGAGGTCGATTTAATGACGATTATGATAGGTTTGAAGAATCTGAAAGACCATCCAGAAGATTTAAACCTCAAGAAGATGAATTTGAAGAAGACTTTATGGAGGGGAGATCTCGTAGGAGGAATGTTTCAAGAGCTATACCCTCTGCTGCAGCAAGTAGAAGTAGGCCATCTAAGAGGGAAATAAGTCAGTTTGAAAATGAAGAACCAATAAGAAGGAGAAGACAGACTTCTGAAGATAGAAATAGTAAACAACCAGAAACAAATAACTTTGGTGAGAGAAGAAATTTATCTCGTGATGAAGTTAAAACAGGGTCAAGACCCAGAATGAATCGTACAGTTTCTAGACGAGATAATATCTCTGGTGCTAGTGATTCTTCTCCATTAAGAAAGAAACCTACTAGATCCCCTATTAGGCAGCAAACTTCTAAAGCTCAAGTAGAAGATGCTTCATTTAAAGATGCTAATCAAGTTAAAAAAACAAGTGAGACTCGAAGGGTAAGTTCAGCTAGATCAAGCTCAAAAAATCAAAATAGTAGATATAACGTTGGAACAAACAAGAAGAAACCAAGAGATAACAGTTCTAGATTTGATGATTAATTATAAGATTCCTGCCCATTTTAAAAACGATTGTTTACTAAATAATTCAATCAATATTATTGCTAGGAAGCCAATCATTGCAAATCTTCCATTAGTTATTTCAGAATAACTACTCCATCCAAATTTATATTCTTCTTTAATTTCTATAGATTTTTCATCTAATTTATTGTCTCCAATTTGTTCATTGATGTAATTTGGATCTTTCTGCTGTTCTATGAAACTCTCATTCTCTAAATTAGTGACTTCTGAGTTAGTTTGATCTTCTTTAGAATTCATTTTTTTCGTTAATCCTTAAAATTATACTTATCTGAAGTCAATAATTTCCAGTCTCCTTGTCCATTTAATTCTAAAATATTCTCGTGAAAATCTTTTAAGCTAGGTCTATGTCCAACACTAATAAGAGAAAGTTCTCGCTCCTTTAGTAAACTATATAGTTTTTTTTCAGTGTTAATATCTAAAGCACTTGTTGCTTCATCAAGTACTGCAAATCTTGGAGAATTTAGTAAGAGTCTTGCAAAAGCCAATCTTTGTTGCTCGCCTAGGGAAAGAATTCGTGGCCAATCTTGTTTGATATCGAGATTGGGATACCGATCCACTAAGGTTTTTAAATTTACTTCATATAGTACAGAAGTAAGATGTTCATCACTAAATTTCTTAACTTCTGTGGGATAACATAATTGTTCCCTTAAAGAACCAAGTAACATATATGGTTTTTGAGGGATGAATAATAATTCCCCAATTTTTGGTTTTTTAATTACTCCCTGATCGGGTTCCCATAAACCACTAATCATTCTTAGTAAAGATGTTTTTCCACACCCAGATGGTCCTACAACCAAAAGTGATTGATTATTGTCGATGCTTAAATTTAAATTTTTAATTATTGTTTTATTTGATCCAGGTGGGCAAAGATCAGCATTATTAATAAGAATTGAGGGGTAATCTGAAATAACGTTTTGATTGCTTGTTGGGTTGGTTTGACTTATGGATTCAACTTTTGATTGGAATCCTTCTAATCTGCCAATACCAGCAGTAAATTTTGCAAGTTCTTCGATTTGATTAACAATGAAAAATAACGAACCTTCAACCATTCCAAATGCAAAGCTTGCCTGAATAAAGCGTCCATAATCAATATCACCTTTAAAGTAAGGGATTGCCATTATTAAATATGGAAAGAAATTTCCAGCATAATTAATAGATCTTCTCATAACGTCTATTATTACTCTCCATATAATCAGTAAATTAAAGTTTCTCACCACTTCTCCTAAGCGTCTTTCAGTTTCACTTCGCTCAGGATTCTCCCCAGAGTAAAAGGCTATTGATTCAGCATTATCTCTAATATGTACTAAGCCGTATCGAAAATCTGCTTCATATCTGAGTTGATCAAAGTCAATTTTTACAAGATTTTTTCCAGCAATTAAAAGGATAGAAGTTGCAAATGCAGCGTAACCAAATAAAGAAAAAGTAAGTGTTCTACTAATACTCCATAAAATAAGAATATTAAGTGAAAATGTTAGAAGGGCATCAAAAATACCTAATGTGAAAGAGAGACTTTGCCCGGTAAAAGCTCGGGTGTCATCTGTGATTCTTTGATCGGGATTATCTACATCGGTTTGTTCTTCATCATTCGGATTTAACTGGTAATAAGCTTTATTAGTCATATAATCTTTGACTAGACTTTTTGAAAGCCATTCTCTCCAAATTATTCCTAACTTGTATGTAAAAAATATTTGGGAAACACGTATTGGTAGAGCTACAGCGAAACAACAAGCGTAAATCCCCAATATCCGATAAAATCCATCTTCTTGTTTTTCTACTAAAGCATTTGTTAAATCTCTTGCAATGAATCCAATACCTGCGTTTATTCCGTTTACAGCTAAAAGCATTAATACAATTATCGCAAGGAATAACCAATGTAACCATCTACGGTTTTTTAATTGACGTCTTAAGCTAAAAAAGCTTCCTGAACCAATTAGAAATAATGCAGAGAAAAGCAATCCCCAACTCCCAGCCCAAATTGAATTGACAGTACTTACTACACCTCCGAAATACTTTTCAAGAAAAATTGGTTGAAAGCTTTCAAAAAAACTTATTATTCCTGTGAGACCAACAAGTACTACTCCACCAACACAAAATAAAAGAGAAATCAAAAGCCATATGAATTGGAATCCATTACATTGATCTATGGGAAGAAAAAACGGCTGTGATAGCTTCCTTAATTTTTGTAATTGATAAAGTATTTTGGATTTATTATTAACTGCTTTATTCATTACTAGACTCGTGTTATGAAATAAATTATAACTTTTAGCAGTCTATTGACCAAAGCCAATAAATGAAAGTGCCCAGTCAGGTAAATTCAAGTAATTCAAGATTGTTGCATCAAATTCATGAACTTTTGGAAAAGATTTATCTAATGCCCACCACAGTAGAAAAGGTAAATTAAATAAAATTTGTAATTGCCATTTATAAGTTAAAACGTTCCAAATTTTTATTAACTTAGTTTTGAGTGAATCATCTAGCTCTTCCCAATTTTTTGAAATTAAATTGAATAAATTTTTAGATTCTGTATTTAAGGATTCTGGGGTATTCATTTTGTTTTTATTTATTTATAACCCATTAATATTTCTTTCGAGAGTTTTAACCTGGAGGCCAATTCATTTTTCTTCCAGATAAAAAATGAATATGTAAATGAAAAACTGTTTGTCCAGATTCTGCTCCAGTATTAATTACTGTTCTCCAATTAGTTAAATTTTTTGATTTAGCTATTTTGCTACCAACAAAAAGTAAATGCCCTAATAAATTTGCATCTTGCTCAATACACTCTAATAAACTGATTATTGGCTTTTTAGGAATCACTAAATAATGTACTGGAGCTTGTGCCTGGATATCATTAAACGCAATACAAAACTTATCTTGATAAAGCTTATCGCAGGGTATTTCTTCATTAATTATTTTTTGAAATATTGTTGTTTCAGTCATTAAATTAATTAATTGAGATAACGTCTTTTTCGTTAAACCCTTCTTTTAAAAGTTCTTTGTTCAAATCATCTTTTGATGTAACTCTATCTACAAATAATATTCCATTTAAGTGATCCATTTCGTGTTGAATACACCTCGCTAGAAGTCCATCTGCTTTCATTTTACGTGGTCGTCCCATTTCATCTCTAAATTTTAATTTTATAGTTGATGGTCTTACTACATTCAAATAGACGCCAGGTATACTCAAGCAGCCTTCTTCGTATGAATTAAGGGTTGTTCCAAAGTCTGTAATTTCTGGATTGATTAATATTAAAGGTTCTGCTGCTGAGTCTTCAAAATTTACGTCTATGACAAGAAGCTCTTTGTTGATTCCAATTTGTGGTGCAGCAAGTCCAATTCCTTTAGCTGCATACATGCTTTGAAGCATTTCTCTAGAAAGTTTTCTAATCGATTCGTCAACTTTGGTTATTCTTTTGGAATTTTGTCTTAATACATCATCACCAAGCTTATATATGTCTAGAGATGGCTTACCTGGTTGTTCTTTTGCAATTTTTTCTGCGTTTCCATTTGTTCTTGACTTTTTTGCAAGTTGTGAAAAATGGTTTGCCACGTTAAAAAAAAGGTTTTTACTTAAGAGTTTAGCTATAAAAATACTAGCACTTTAATTTGCATTCTTTATAGTTTTTTTAAATGAGTAATGATGATCAGTTAAAAGTTAGGCAAATTGTATCTAAAAAAAAATCTTTTAAGGAATTAACTATTGTTAGGGATATCATTTTTTGGATTGATCTTGTTGGTGAAGGTCAAAATGAAAATGCTATTTTTGCAAGACCATTTAATGAAAAAGAGGCCTCTCCTCAGAAATTAACAAGTAAAAAATATAATATTAAAAATAACTTTCATGGATATGGTGGTAAGTCTTATAAATGTATATATTTAAAAAATAATTTTTATTTGATATGGATAGATCAGATTACCAACGCAGTATGGTTTCAAATTTTTAAAGAGGTAGCATCAAATTATAGAAGTCAAAAAAGATATTTTGATTCAGTTCAAGAACCGAGACAACTATCGAAATCAATTGATGGAAATTTCGATTCTTCATTTGTTATTTCTCAAAAAAATTTTTTGTATGGTATTTGTGAAATAAATAAAAGAGATTACTTATTTTCTTTAAACTTAAAAAAAACTAAACAAGATATTTACAGAATAAAAAAATTTAAAAATTTCGCTGGAGAATTATCTTCTAATACTTCTGTTAGCTTACTTTCTTGGGTCGAGTGGGATTCTCCATACATGCCTTGGGAGAAAAATGATCTTTGTTTTGCTCAAATTGACTTGGATGGAGAGATAACAAAAATAAAAAAATTCTCAGATAAGCTGATTAATGTCAAAAAAAACGTTTCTTTTTTTCAACCTTATTGGATAAGTGAAACTCTTTTAGTATGTTCTGAAGATAGTTCTGGATGGTGGAACTTATTGTTTTTAGATGCTAGTAAAATTGAGAATATTTTTATTAAAAAAAGAGTAGAGAGAAATTTTGTTGAATATGGAGTACCTCAGTGGGTCTCAGGAATCACATTTTTTTCAGGGGATATAAAAGATTTATTTTGTTTAGCAAAAAAAGAAAATAATTTAGTAATTGAACAATATAAAGATCTTCAATTCGTTAAAGAATTTTCTACTCCTTTAACCTCAATAACTGATTTTAGTGTTTTTGAGAAGAAAGTAGTTTTGAAAGGTAATGGATCTGATTTTCTTGGAAATTTACTTGAAATTGATTGTAAAAACAAAGTTTTATCAAATGTTTTTGAGGAAATAAATGCTGAATATACAAAAGATTGTTCAAAACCTGAATCTTTTTGGTTTAAAGGTTTTGAAGATAAATCTACTCATTCTTTTTTATATAGGCCGCTTGTTGAAAAATTCAGAAAACCTCCGCTTTTTGTTAGAGCTCATAGTGGACCAACTTCATTTTTTGATGGATCATATAATTCTGAAGTTCAATATTGGACGTCGAGGGGTTTTTTTGTTGCTGAAGTCAATTATGGAGGATCATCTGGATTTGGCAAAGCATATAGAGAGAGGTTGAATTATAAATGGGGTATTGTTGATTCTTATGATTGCAAAGCACTAGCTCTTGAATTGATTAAATCAAATCTAGTTGATAGTGAAAAAGTAGTAATTTTTGGGAATAGTGCTGGTGGGTTAACTGCCCTGAATTGTTTATTATATGGGTCTATTTTTACAGCAGCAATTTGTAAATATCCTGTTATTGATTTGAAGGATATGTATTACAACACTCATAGGTTTGAAAAAGATTATTTAAATTCTTTGGTAGGAAATTATGCAAAAAATCATGATGACTACATAAATAGATCACCGATAAATTATATCAACGAAATAAAAAAACCTATCTTATTGTTTCATGGAAGAAAAGATATAGTTATTTCTTATAAACAAACATTAAAAATTCAAGAAATTTTGATTCAGAATAATAAATATTCAGAAGTTATTTTGTTCGATAATGAAGGACATGGGTTTAGAAATATTGAAAATAAAGAAATAGTAATGCAAAAATCTCAGGAATTTATAAAAAATGCTTTGAATATTTAAGAATTGATTTTTAGAAAATCAATAGTATCTTTTAATTTTTCTATAAACATATCAATTTCTTCCTTATTCGTTGTGAAATTCATGCTGATTCTAGCTGTTGATTTTATTCCAATGTATCTGTGAAGAGGTTGACAACAATGGTGACCACTTCTGATGCAAATTCCTTTTGAATCAAGAATTTCAGCAATATCATTAGAATGTATATTTTTTATAAAAAAGGTGGCAAGTGATGCTCGTTCTGGATCTATCTCCGGCGATGGACCTATAATTTCAATATTTTCTATTTGATTTAATTTTTCAAATAAATATTTAGTAATAGTCTTTTCATATTCATGAATTTCATTCAATCCAATATTGTTTATATAATTAATTGCTTCTGCAAGACCTATTGCTTCTGCAATGGCTGGAGTTCCAGCTTCAAATTTATGTGGTAACTCTGCCCAAGTACTTGTCTCTTCAAAAACATCTTGAATCATTTCGCCACCTCCAAAGAGAGGAGGAATTTTTTCTAGGATTTCTTTTCTTGACCAGAGGAAACCAATACCTGTAGGACCGCAAAGTTTATGTCCTGATCCCGCTAAAAAATCTATATTAAGATCACTAACATCTAGTTTTTGATGTGCCAAACTTTGACATGCATCTATTAACACTAAAGAACCTTTTTGTTTAGCTAATTTAGTGATCTCTTTGATGGGATTACAGCAACCTAGAGTATTACTAACATGTACTAGGCTAACGAGCTTAGTTTTAGATGTTAGTTTTGATTTAAAATCGTCTATATCTAATTTCCCATTTTTATCTATACCTACAAATTTTAATTTGCAATTATTTTTTGCTGCAACCATTTGCCATGGAACAATATTGCTATGATGTTCCATTATTGATAAGAGAATTTCATCGTTTTCTTCTAATGAAGATTCGCCCCATGATCTAGCAGCTAGATTGATTGCCTCAGTAGCATTTCTTGTAAAAATAATTTCTTTTGTTGAATCCGCTTTTATAAATTTGCTAATTAAATATCTTGCATTTTCAAATTCTTCTGTCGCTTTAGCACTTAATTGATGTGCGCCTCTATGGACATTGGCATTAAAGTTTCTATAGTATTCATTAATTTTTTCTAAGACTTGTATTGGTTTTTGAGTGGTTGCAGCATGGTCTAAATAAATAATTTGCTCACTACTATTTAAGTTCTTATTTAGAAGAGGAAAGTCTTTCTTTGTTATTTCAGGAAAATTTTGAATTGTTTCCATTAATTTTCATTTAAAAGTTTATCAAGCAAATCCCATCTATCTTTTGAAACGGGAATAAATGAAATTATTTCTTGAAAGTAAGAACTTAATTGTAGTTTACTTGCTTCTGTTAATGTGATCCCTCTTGTTCGCATATAAAAAAGTTCTTCTTCATTTAGTTGTGAAATTGTAGCTCCATGTTTGCATTTGACATCATCAGCAATTATTTCTAATTGAGGTTTGGTATCTATTTGTGCGAGGTTTGATAAAAGTAAATTTCTGCTTAATTGAGAAGCATCAGTTTTTTGGGCAATTTTCGGAACTATTATTGAACCTTCAAATATTGCATGTGATTTATCGTCAGCGAGTGATTTATTTATTTGATCTAGAAATCCATTTGGCCCATCAAAGTCTATTTTTGTATAAGTAGTAATTTGTTCATCTTTTTTTGTTATTTGCATACTTTTAATATTGGTTTTAGCGTTTCCTTCAGATTGTTTAATACGAATTTCAAATCTTGCATAATTAAATTTAAATTGTAGAGATCCTAAATTGTATTCGCTATTTTTTTGTTGAATTACATTGAGAGAATTTAATAGATTTGATTTGTTTACACCGTAAGAAACAACTCCATGGTTTAGGGAACTATTTTCTTCTAAACAAAAGAACGTTGATTGAGATAATGAAGAGGTGTCTTCACCAAGATTTACTTGTAATAATTCAACATTACAATTCTTTTCTAAGAATATTATCAGGGTTTTTGCGTTAAAAGAATTACTTGATGCATAACTAAAGATTTCAATAGGAGGAATTTTTGATCCATTTATTTTTAATCCCAAAATATTATTTTTACAACTTAAAGATAGATTTAGTAGGTCACTCCAATTTTCGTTTTGATTAAAAAAAGATATCTGTTCTTTGATATATTTTTGTAATTTATTCTCACTTAATTGCTGTATTGAATAATTTTTCTCTATTAACTTAATTTGGCAATTCTCACCAATTATTAATCTAATAGTATTTTGAGAATTTTTCGGATATGGTATATCAAATTTTGAATTGTTTTCATTAACTGAGTAATCTAAAAAGTTTGATAATTTTGATTTATTTGAAAGTCTCCATTGTTCACTTCTAGGATTGGGAAGGGGACTTGATTGTAATTTATCTAGACAGATTTTTTGTATTTCTGTTTGACTATCAATCGATTTATTAGTTGTTATTTTTTCAATAATTTCCATTTATCTAGGTCTCTTTTATAAAGTTATCAGTCCATTCATACCCTTTCTTCTCAAGCTCTAGAGCAAGATCGCTCTCACCTGTTTTTATGATTTGTCCGTCTGACATAACATGAACATAATTTGGTTTAATTTCATCTAATAATCTTTGATAGTGGGTAATAAGTATAATTCCAGTTTGTGAATTAGATATTCTTTTAATTCCTGATGCCACTATTCTTAGAGCATCTATATCTAGACCAGAATCAGTCTCATCTAATATTGCTATCTTGGGCTCTAGTAAAGCCATTTGCAGAATCTCATTTCTTTTTTTTTCACCTCCGGAAAAACCTTGATTTACACTCCTTGAAAGGAATGCCTGATCCATTTTCACAATTTCTAACTTTTCTTTAACTAATTCTTCAAAATCAAAAGTATCCAATTCTTCTTTGTTCAGGAATTTCCTTCTAGCATTAGTTGAAACTCTAAGAAATTCAAGATTACTAACACCTGGAATCTCAATTGGATATTGAAAACCAAGAAAAATTCCTGATTGAGATCTCTCTTCAGGTTCAAGAGAGTTGATGTTTTCACCTAAAAATTTTATTTCGCCATTAGTAATAATATAAGAGGGATGTCCTGCAATTATTTTCGAAAGAGTACTTTTGCCACATCCATTTCTTCCCATAATGGCATGGACTTCACCAGGATAGACAGTAAGTGACACCCCTTTTAAAATTGGAAGATTATCAGTAGATGCAGAGAGATTTTCAACTTCTAAAATTGGATCTGATTCTTTCATTTTACTTTGCATTTCAGTTTAGAAATTGATTAATTAACCTACTGATCCCTCTAGTTTAAGTGCCAGTAACTTATCTGCTTCAGCAGCAAATTCCATAGGTAATTGATTAAATACATCTCTGCAAAAACCGCTGACCATCATAGATACTGCCTCCTCAAATTCTATACCTCTGCTTTGGAGATAAAAAAGTTGATCTTCTGAAATTCTACATGTACTTGCTTCATGCTCAATTTCAGAATTGGGTTGTTGAGATTTGATGTAAGGGAATGTATTTGCAGAAGCTTGATCCCCAATTAACATTGAATCACATTGACTGTAATTTCTTGATCCTGCAGCTTTTGTTCCTATTTTGACAAGACCTCTGTAGCTATTTTTTGAGTTACCAGCACTAATACCTTTGCTAACAATAGTTGATTTGGTTTTAGGACCAATATGGATCATTTTTGTACCGGTATCTGCTTGCTGAAGATTATTGGTGAGAGCCACTGAATAAAATTCTCCTACAGATTCTTCCCCTAAAAGAAGACAGCTAGGATATTTCCATGTAATTGCAGACCCTGTTTCAACTTGAGACCAGCTAATTTTACTTCTCTTACCTAAACATTTTCCTCTCTTGGTGACAAAATTAAAAATTCCGCCAATACCTTCTTCATCACCAGCATACCAATTTTGCACTGTTGAATATTTTATTGAGGCGTCGTCTAATGCTATAAGCTCTACAACTGCTGCATGCAGGGTATTTGTATCAAACATTGGAGCCGTACAACCTTCTAGATAGCTTACAGAACTCGATTCTTCAGCAATGATTAGTGTTCTTTCGAATTGTCCTGAATCTCCACTATTAATTCTGAAGTAGGAAGATAGATCCATAGGGCACGTAACACCTTTTGGTATATAAACAAAAGAACCATCACTAAAAACTGCAGAATTTAGTGCTGCAAAATAATTATCACTAGCTGGTACTACTGTACCTAAATATTTTTCAATCAAATCCGCGTGATTTTTTACTGCTTCACTAATTGAGCAAAATATAACTCCATGCTCAGCAAGTTCTTCTCTAAAAGTTGTGGCTATGGAAACACTATCAAAGACAGCATCTACTGCTACATTTGTGAGTTTTTTTTGCTCCGTGAGTGGTATTCCTAATTTGTCAAAAGTCTCAAGAAGTTTGGGATCAACTTCATCTAAGCTAGAAATTTTCTCTTTTTGTTTAGGAGCAGAGTAATAAATAATATCTTGATAATCAATTTTTTTATATCCTAATGCTGCCCAATCAGGCTCTTTCATTTTTTGCCATTTTTTAAAGGCTTTTAATCTGAAATCAAGAAGAAATCTTGGCTCTTCTTTTTTCTGTGAAATTAATTTTATGATATCTTCATTTAAACCCTTTTCTATTTTTTCAGTCTCAATATCAGTTACGAAACCATATTTGTAAGGCTCTTTTACTACATCTTTAACTAAATTTTCGTTGACCATGTTATCCAAAAATAACTTATTACAATTAGCTTTATATACTCTAACGAAAGATACCCCCAATATTGAGTTTTTTTCCTTTATTAAAGCTAAAAATTAATGTCTAATCATCTTGATCCCTTGTCTAACCCATTAAACATAGAAACTATTCAAGAAATTGATAATCTTGATCTACCTATAATGCAGAAACATCACTTAAGAATTCTAGCTCATTGCCTTCAGATATTGAAAATTATCAATTTAGATAATAATTTGGAATATCAAAATAAAAACCCCCTGAGAGAATGGTGTGATAATCAATCCAAAAAATTTGATGATAAAAAATTTAGTGATCTTTTTTATGAGCAGTTAGAATCTACTTCGAAAAAATTAAGTACTTTTTCAAAAAAAATAGGTAAAAGTATTGAGGATTTAGAGATAGATGATTTAGTACTTCTAGTTGAACAACGCTGAATTCCTTTTTATTAACTGATCCCGAAGAAAAAATATATTTTTGTTGAGTCGTTAACAAATTCAGGTAATAAAATTTAAAAAAAAAGAAAATTAATTTAAATTTTAAAAACATCTGCAAATTAATTAATTTCTTTGATACCAAGTGTTCTGAAGATAAATATTAATTTTAAGAATTTTTTAGTAGTCAGAGGATCCTGACGACAGGCCAAAAAGACACACAATTCCTGAAAAAAAAGAACATACTGATCCCAAACAAAATTGGAGTTTTTAAAGTGGCTGATGGGATCATGAATAAAGATCAATTACTCTCACTAACCCTCAGACAATTACGTCAAGAAGCAAGTAAATTATCGGTTCCGCTTTACAGTCGCAAAACAAAAGCTGTTTTAGTTGATTTAATTTTTAAATATCAAGAAAAATCTACAAACGAAACATACACTACAACTCCTGATTCAAAATCTGAAGAAACTTACGAGTCCAATGCTTTCAACAGTAGTGAAGAAGTTAAAACAAATGTAGTTTTCTTACCCCGAGACCCAGATTGGGCTTATGTTTTTTGGCAAATTTCTGATGCAGATAGAGAAAAAGCACAATCTTTGGGAGCTAATAAATTATGTTTACGATTATTTGATGCATCTGGTTCTGAAGGAAGCAATTTGAATCAAGGAACACTAAGGGAGATAGCAGTTGATAGTTACAGTACCGAGTGGTACTTGCCAATTCCACTTGCAGATAGAGATTATAAAGTTGAATTAGGTTACAAATATGGTTTTAACTGGATGTCATTGGCTTTTTCTTCGATAAGCCATGTTCCTGGGTTTCATCCTTCTGAGCAGATTCTTGATAAATTTGTACCTTTTAATTTGGATTCTACTTCTGAGTCATTCCCAGATATTACTAATCCCGTTGTCTCAGAACAAAATGGTATGCATGAAAGGTTATACCAAGCAGCAACAAACATTCCTCTCAGAAGAAAAATTGGGTCTGAAGAATTTATGGAAAATGTAAATTCAACAAACCTCAATGATAATCTTTCAGACTCAGGTGCTGGTCAATGGTCATCAGGTTTAAATGATTCTGGAAGCGGAATCGTTAAAAATAGATCTTTTTGGCTCGTTGCTGATGCTGAATTAATTGTTTATGGAGCTACAGAGCCTTCTGCAAAACTGACAATAGGTGGAGAAGATGTACCTCTTGCTGCAGATGGTACTTTTAGAATTCAAGTTCCATTTAGAGACGGGACTCAAAAATATGATATTAAAGCTGTTGATGTATCTGGTGAGCAAGAAAAAAATATATCAATGGAATTTGATAGAACTACACCACTTGACGATACTAATGAAAAAGATAATGCTGAGAATGAATGGTTTTAATAAATTAAATAAATGCTGAAAAAAATTGTAGCTTTTACTCCATTGTTTGGGGCATTAACGTTTCCACTAATAGTTCCAATTACAATTTCTAAATTTGGTGTTAACTACGGAATTCTTAGTGCATTATTAATTTCTTCATTATGGTTTATCGCTATGTTAAGAACTTCCGAAATGCCTCATTAATTTAGTTAGATTTTTGGAAGTTTCTTAAAAATATGAATCAAGTTAGTGTAATTAATATCAATTCTCCTTTTCTAGATCAAAAACCAGGTACCTCTGGATTAAGAAAAAGTACTTTAAAGTTTCAGGTAGAACATTATCTAGAAGTTTTTATTGAAGCAATCTTACAATCATTGGAAGATTTAAAAGGTTCAACATTAGTAGTTGGTGGTGATGGTAGATATGGCAATATTGAAGCAATAGAAAAAATTGTCCAAATATGTATTGCTCATAAAGTTCAAAAGGTTATTGTTCCAAAATTCGGTTTATTATCTACTCCTGCGACATCACATTTAATTAGAAAAGAAAACGCTATTGGTGGAATTATTCTTTCTGCAAGCCATAATCCTGGTGGGATTGATGGCGACTTTGGGGTCAAATTGAATATCTCTAATGGTGGCCCAGCTCCTGAGATAATTACTAATAAGATTTTCAAGGCTTCACAATTACTAACTAGTTATAAAATTTGTAAAATTCAATTACCTGATTTTTGTGAATATGGGACTTATCCTTACGACGAAACTACCTTAGAAATTATTGATGGATTAACAGATTATTCTAATTTGATGGAGAAAATTTTTGATTTTGATCAAATTAGTGATTTCTTAAAAAAAGACTTCTCGTTAATCTTTGATGCAATGAACGCGGTTACAGGCCCATATGCAAAAAATATTTTTGTGGAAAAAATGGGTCTTGCTCCTGATTGTGTCATGAATGGTGACCCATTAAAAGATTTTGGAGGTTTACATCCTGATCCTAATCTTACTTACGCATCCCACTTGGCTGATTTGTTATTAAATAAAAAATCTTATAGTTTTGGTGCTGCATGCGATGGAGATGGAGATAGGAATATGATTTTAGGAAGTGGATGTTTTGTAAATCCTAGTGATAGCCTAGCAGTTATCGCTGCTAATACAAAATGTGTTCCTGGTTATAAAGATGGTATTACTGGTGTGGCACGATCCATGCCAACCAGCTCAGCGGTTGATAATGTTGCTCGAGCATTAAACATACCTTGTTTCGAGACACCTACTGGCTGGAAGTTTTTTGGAAATCTTTTAGATTCTAATTTAATTACTTTATGTGGAGAAGAAAGTTTCGGAACAGGTAGTAATCATGTGAGAGAGAAAGATGGACTATGGGCAGTTTTGTATTGGTTACAAGTTTTAGCTGAGAAAAAATGTTCTGTAAGTGATTTGATGCAGAATCATTGGAAACAATTTGGTAGGAATTATTATTCAAGACATGATTATGAGGCAATTCCCTCAAATATTGCTCATCAAATCTTTGGTAATCTAACTTCAATGCTCGAAAATTTACAAGGAAATAGTTTTGCTGGACATTTAGTTAAAGTTGCAGATAACTTTTCATATTTAGATCCCGTTGATAATTCCATAAGTGAAAATCAAGGTTTAAGATTAGTCCTTGATGATAATTCCCGAGTAATTGTGCGCCTTTCCGGAACTGGAACTAAGGGTGCAACATTAAGACTTTACTTTGAGAAATTTTTCGATCCTAAACAGAATCTTTCGTTAAATCCTCAGATCGCTTTGAAACCTCTAATAGATGATTTAGATGCTTTATTGAATATTTCAAAACTTACTCAAATGGAAACTCCGACAGTAATTACATAGAATTGAAAGTAATGATTTTTTGATTTTATTTATATGCATTCAGAAAATTTATTTACAAATTTTTCTCAAATAGAAAACAATGCACCTTTGGCAGATAAATTAAGACCAAAGAATTTGGAAGATTTTTTTGGTCAACAAACAATCCTGAATGAGAGTTCGCTTTTAAGAAGTGCAATATTAAACGATAAGATTAGTAATTTTATTTTTTCTGGCCCTCCTGGTGTTGGAAAAACTACTTTGATTGAAATTATTTCTTTTAATACGCGGTCAAAATTAATTAAGTTAAACGCAGTATTATCAAGTGTTAAAGAATTAAGAAATGAAATAGCTAATGCAAAAGATAGATTAATAAATTCAAAAAGAAAAACAATTTTATTTATCGATGAGGTTCATAGATTTACATCAGTTCAGCAAGATGCTTTATTACCTTCAATAGAAAATGGAACTATAACTTTTATTGGTGCTACAACTGAAAACCCTTTCTTTGCTGTTAATAAAGCGCTTGTTAGCAGGTCTCGTATTTTTACATTACTTCCTTTGGCAGAAAATGATTTGAAGAAAATAATACAAAAAGTCATTACACACTATTCAAAACAAAAAGATTCAAAAAAGGTTTATTTAACTCAAGATGCTAGAAGTCATTTAATTAAATTTTCTGGCGGAGATGCAAGGACATTAATCAATGCGCTAGAGATGGCTATAGAAACAACTGCTGAAAATGATGCTAAAGAAATCAACATTAATCTCTCAATAGCAGAGGATGCACTTCAAAAGAAAAATATTGTTTACGATAAAAATGGTCAAAATCATTATGATGTAATAAGTGCTTTTATCAAGTCAATAAGAGGTTCTGATCCAGATGCAACATTATTCTGGCTTGCGAATATGCTGGAGGCTGGTGAAGATCCTAATTTTATTTTTAGAAGACTACTTATATCTGCTAGTGAAGATATTGGAATAGCTGATCCTAATGCCATAGTAGTTGTACAATCCTGTTGTGATGCTTTTGATAGAGTTGGTTTTCCAGAAGGATTATATTTTTTAACGCAGGCTTCTTTATATTTAGCTGTATCTCCAAAAAGTAATAGTGCGAAAAGTATTTTTAAAGCAATTGAAACAATCAAATCTACCAATGCTTTTGATGTTCCATTTCATTTAAAAAATAATTCTAATAGTTATGTCAATCCTCATAATTATCCAGGTAATTGGGTGGCACAAGAATATCTTCCCAAATCTTTAAGAGGTTTAAAAATATGGGAACCAAATAATAATGGATGGGAAAAAACCCAATACGAAGAACTTCTGCGAAGAAAAGAAAACTAAAAATTTTTCGAACAACAAATAATCTCAGGATTAAAAGAAGTTTTTTCTTCGTATGCTAAAGCGATAGTCCAATTATGGAAGTTAATCTGTGAATAATTTAAATGTATGTTTTTCTTCTTATGAATTAACTTTTTTGGCTTTTCAAAAAATTGCCAATGGTTAATGTCTTTAGCTAATTTTCCGTGATCCCATTTTATAGCTGCTTCAACAGCACACCATTGATTTAATATCATAATTTTTGTCAAATAATTATTATGGATTGATTTATTGGTATGAAAAAAATATTTTTCTGCAAATTTAAAATAGTTAAAATCTCTATCTGTTCTCTCAATATCAATACCTATTTTGCTTTTATGCCAGACTATAGTAATGGCATCTTTACAATGACTTAAACTTATATTTCCCATGCCTGAGGGTAAACTTGGAGGTTCTCCAGGATGAGCATTAATTGGAATTTCTAGGGGGTCTAAATCAAAAAGTGTTGAAAGTGATTGTCTTAAGTAAGCTCTTGTTTCTAAAAAAATCTTTGATCTTGAACTTGATAGATTTTTTGCAGTTTTAATTTCTTCTACCGTTGCGACATCTTGCACACCTTTAATCTCATAAAACCAAATTTTTGGTATTTTATATTCATACTCATTTAATAATTTCAATGGCTCTTAAGGTTGGCGACAAAGCACCAGAATTTAAATTAAAAGATTCTTTTGAGAAAGAAGTTTCTCTTAGTGACTTTAAAGGTAAAAGAATAATACTATATTTTTATCCAAAAGATAACACTCCAGGATGTACTAAAGAAGCATGTAATTTTAAAGAGAATTGGGATTTGCTCCAAAAAAATAATATTGTTGTGCTTGGCATTAGCAAAGATAATGCATCCTCTCATCAAAAGTTTATAGAAAAATTTAATTTACCTTTTATTCTTTTAACTGATCCTGAACCTTTTAAAGTTTCTTCTGATTACAATAGCTATGGACTTAAGAAGTTTATGGGAAAAGAATATATGGGAATGATGAGAAACACTTTTTTGATCGATACTGATGGTAACATCGAAAAAATTTACTTAAAGGTCAAAGCAGCAATAATGGCTGATCATATAATTGCAGATCTTGGGTTAAAGTAATTTTTTTACCGACAGGTGGTGAATAATCATCCCTTCCATAACTAAATTAGGAGAATTGATAATATTTTCTTTTCGAGTCTGTAGAGATTTTGTAAAGAATTCAGAGTCTCCTCCACAGATTACTAAAATATCCTTTGTGGGATTAAATAAACTATTAAGCACTCCCGTAAGAGAGTTGATTACTCCTTTTAAAATTGCTTCTTCTGTATTAATTAAAAAATCTTTGATAGGAATATCATATTTTTTGGGAACTTTGAGATTTTTTGTATTTTGTTCCATTGATTTTAATTGTGTTAGAAAACCTGGAATAAGTTGACCTCCAATAATAGTTCCATTTGAATTCAATTTTGTAATTGATAATATTGTTCCAAAATCTGCAATTAGCAAATCTTTTTTCGAAGGGTTTTCAATAATTTTTAAAGCTGCAATACAGGCAAGAGCTCTATCAACTCCAAAATAATCAGGAAGATTTGATAACTTTATATCTTTAGTTTTTATTTCATTTTCTTTTTTTAGCAAAAAGTAAGGTAGTTTTCCTACAGAAGCCCAAATTAATTGATCAAGATCTATATTTTCGGGAACTTTTTGCGCTTTTTTGGTATGGAAGAATTTATATTGATTTTTAGAATATATTGCCCAATGAAGCCTACTATTACCTACTAATAAAAAATTTATATCTGAGACCATTGTTCTATGATCAATTTAATTTTTAGTGTGTATTCCGCATTCTTGCTTAATCCCCCCAAATCTTGTATCTCTGCCTTTTGTTTCGATCCCATCGGGACTGCTTGAATGCCAATCGCCTACAGAAGAATAACCTTTAACAAAAAGTGGATGGGCAGGTAAATTATGTTCTTCCATATAATAAAAAATATCTTTATTTGTCCAATTTAATAAAGGTCTTAAAGAAAGTCTTTGACGAATTGCATCTATGAATTTCATTTTGTTTCTATTTTCTGTTTGATTTGATCTAACACCGCTTGCCCAGCAGGAAATGTTATATTTTCCTAGACCATTTTCTAAAGGTTTTATCTTTCTTAACTCATGATACTTATCTAAATCACTCTCTTTATTTGTTTCCCAAAGTTTTCCGTATTTAGCTTCCATTCTTGCTGGAGATAATTCACTTTGCAGAATTTCTACTTCTAAGGATAAATCATCAATAAGCTTTTCAGCGTAATGGTATGTTTCCGGAGGTAGGTAACCTGTATCTATCCAAAATATTTTGATTTTTTTTTGTAGACATAATCTACTGACCATATTTAAAAGGACTGATGATTGAATACCAAAACTTGTTGTAATAGCAAATTGATTATCAAACTTTTTATAACCCCATTTAAGCATTCCTTGAGGATTCATATCTTCTAGCACTTGATTATATTGCCTTAAGTTATTTTGAATATCTTTGTGGATGTTTTCAATCATTCTTCGTTTTGGTTATGAGTTTAATTTTATTTCGCTCAATTTAAAAATTATTCGTATAGTTTAATAATACATTTACGCATAACAATATTTCTCTAATGAAATCAATACAAAAACCAATAGTAATAGTTGGTGCAGGTTTTGCAGGTATGACATTTGCTTTGAATTTAAAGAATCTTAATCCTTCTTTACCGATTCTTGTGGTTGATTCTGCAACTAACTTTATATTTAAACCTTTAATGTACGAAGTTTTAAGTAAAGAAATAAGAAGTTGGGAAGCTACCCCAAAATTTGCAAATATTTTTTCTGATGCAGGTATAACTTTTTTAAGAAATTGTTTAACCAAGATTTCCTTCAAAGAAAATATTCTTGAATTTAGTGACGATTTAAAATTAAGTTATCAATATCTTGTTATCTGTACAGGATCTATTCCAAATAGTTTTTTAATAAAAGGTGTAGATGAAAATTGTTATTTTTTTAATGATTTTCACGATCTAAATAAATTAAATTCTTTTTTAAAAAAAACATTACAAGAAACTGAGTCTCATAAAAAGTTATTTATAGTTGGAGGTGGCCCCTCCGGTATTGAGTTGGCATGCAAAATTGAAGATATATTTACAGACCAATTTGAAATTAATGTAATTGAAAAATCAAATGAAATACTTAATAAAAACAAAATTTTTAATAGAGAACAAGCAGAGAAAGCAATAGAAAAAAGAAAAATCAACGTTCTATTGAATTCAACAGTTAAACAAGTCTCAGAAACTAAAATTAGTATTTCTAGTGAGGTTGGAATAACTTCTTTGGATAAAGATATTGTTATTTGGACTGCAGGTGTTAAACCTAATTTGTCTTACTTAGAAACTGGTGAAATAACAAAAAAACTTGGAAGAATTTTAGTTAATAATAATTTGCAAATAGAAAACCATAAAAACTGTTTTGCTATTGGCGATATTTCAGTTATTGAAGGAATGGAGGATTTACCCATAACTGCTCAGGTCGCTATGCAGGAAGGAAAGCATCTTGCTAATAATTTAGAACTTTTAATTCAAGGTAAGGATCCTTTACCCTTTGAATTTGAAGATAATGGTGAAATGATTAGCTTAGGAATAGGCGAAGCTTCAATTTCTGGGCTTGGTTTCACTTTATCTGGGAAATTGGCTTTTGAAGCAAGAAGACTTATATATGCTTCTAAGTTGCCTGATATTACGGAAAGCCTAAAATCTGCATCTTCATGGATATTCCAAAAAAAATCTATTTTTAAAAAGTTTCTTAAAAAAGATAATTCCAATTAAACTTTTTTGAAATATTGTTTTTGGGTATATTGAGTTAAATAAGTTTTGTATGAATTTAATTGCAGTAGTTAGTAATAATTTTGATGCGTTTATAACGGTAGTTGTTTTAATAATGTCAATAATTTTGTTTATTAAAAATACTATTGCGCCAGAATTGACTGGTTTGTTGTGTGTTGGAATATTTATATCTACAGGGGTTCTTTCTCCAGAAAAAGCTTTAGCTGGATTTGGTAGCCCATCATTAATTACTCTTATGGGTTTATTTGCAGTTTCTTCTGCATTATTTAAAAGTGGTGCTTTAGACAGAGTAAGAGAATTGATTTCTTCTGAAAGTATTAGAACCCCAAGGAAATTAATTTCTTTAATAGCTTTTTTGATTGCTCCTATATCCGGAATTGTACCTAACACTCCCGTAGTAGCATCTTTGTTACCCTTAATTGAAGGTTGGTGCGCACGGAGAAATATATCACCCTCAAAAGTTTTATTACCTCTTTCTTTTGCGACTTTACTAGGTGGAACTCTGACATTATTAGGTAGTTCAGTAAATCTTCTTGTAAGTGATATTAGTCAACAATTAGGTTATGGAGCTTTGGAATTATTTAGTTTGACTTCTATCGGAATTCCTGTATGGCTTATAGGTACAACCTATATGATTCTTGTCTCTGATATCCTTTTGCCAGATAGAGGGAGAGATAAGGAATTTATTAAAAATGGTGATATGAATATATACTTTACTGAAATTACTATTCCCTCTACTTCAGAATTAGTTGGACAATCTGTCAGAAATAGTAGATTGCAAAGACGATTTGACGTTGATGTGCTGGAATTGCAACGAAATGGGAAAGTTATTCTACCTCCTTTGGCAGATAGAAAGATTGAACCGAATGATAGATTGATAATACGCGTCACAAGGGCAGACTTATTTAGGCTACAACAGGAACATACCATTCTGTTAGGCGAAAACAAAACGTCTTTCGTTGGAGTTAATGTTTTCTCAGATGATGAAGGTACAAAGACCTTTGAAGCCCTTTTACCAGCTGGCTCAACTTTAGCTGGTGCAAGTTTGAGAGAATTAAGATTTAGGCAGCGTCATAATGCAACAGTTTTAGCACTAAGAAGAGGTCAACAAACTGTTCAGGAGAGATTAGGCCAAGCTGTTTTAAGGGCTGGAGATGTTTTATTATTGCAAGCACCATTAGATTCAATAAGAGGTTTGCAAGCTAGTAATGATTTGCTTATTTTAGATCAATTCGAAGATGATTTACCTTTCTTGATAAAGAAACCTATATCGATTGGAATTGCAATAGGAATGGTAGTTTTACCTTCTGTTTCTAATATTCCATTAGTAGGTTCAGTCCTTTTGGCAGTTATTGCAATGGTTGCTTGTGGATGTTTAAGACCTGCAGAGATACAAAAATCAATTAGGTTAGACGTTATTTTATTGTTGGGATCTTTATCATGTTTTAGTGTAGCTATGCAAATAACAGGATTAGCAGATTTAATTGCAGTCAACTTAAACTTTGCCCTTAATGGAATGCCTCTATATTTTGCACTAATCGTAATTTTTGTATCGACAGTTATTCTTACACAATTTATAAGTAATGCTGCTTCGGTTGCTTTGATTTTGCCTGTTGTTATTGAATTTTCAAATGTTTTAGGCATTTCACCTAGCGCTTTAATTATGCTTGTTTTATTCGGTGCAAGTCAATCTTTCTTGACACCAATGGGTTATCAAACAAATTTAATGGTTTATGGTCCCGGAAGATATAGATTTTTTGATATAGCAAAATACGGAGCTGGATTAACACTTATAATGGCCTTTACAGTACCAGCATTGATAATTCTAAATTACGGATAATATCGTGAAATTTACAAGTAAGGTATATAAGATCAAAGATGCTTACAAAAAGCTATCCGTACCACAATTTACTATTGTTACAGGCTTATTTATTATTTGCCTTGGAACTTTAATTTTGAGTTCACCATTATGTTCATCTTCAAAGGTTGGATTGTGGGAAGCATTTTTTACATCAACTTCTGCTATAACTGTAACTGGCTTAACCATTATAGATATTGGTGTTGATTTAAATTTCTTTGGCCAAGTTTTCTTGGCTTTTATGCTTTTATCAGGTGGTCTAGGATTAATGGCCATTACAACATTTTTACAGGGGTTTGTTGTAAAGGGTACAAAGCTAAGAACTAGATTAGACAAAGGAAAGACTTTAGATGAATTTGGAGTTGGAGGAATTGGTCGAACTTTTCAAAGCATTGCTATTACAGCGATTAGTATCATATCCTTGGGCGCAATTGTTTTATATTGTTTTGGATTTGTTGATATTCAAAATCATTGGGAAAGACTATGGTCCTCGATTTTTCACAGTATTTCTGCATATAACAATGCAGGATTTTCGTTAATGTCAAATAGTCTTCAAGACTATAGAACAAATTATTTGGTTAATAGTGTTTTTGTTTTTCTCATTGTTATGGGTGGATTGGGCTGGCGGGTTATTGATGATATTTGGAGTCATAAAAAAAATCTTTCTTACAAGAAATTAAGCCTTCATTCCAGACTAGTTATTAGGACAAGTTTGTCTCTAATATTATTCGGATCACTAGGATTCTTTATCACTGAATCATTGCTAAATAGTCAATTTTTTAATGATTTAAATTTGTTTGAACGGTTAATTTCATCTATCTTCGAAACAGTTAGTGCAAGAACTGCAGGTTTTACAAATTTTCCGATTTCTTTGAACTCTATCTCAGATACGGGACTCTTATTATTAATGACGCTTATGTTTATTGGAGCAAGTACCGGAGGTACTGGTGGAGGCATAAAAACAACTACATTTATTGCTTTAATGGCTGCAACTAGATCAACTTTAAGAGGTCAGAAAGATGTAATTATTAGCAATAGATTAATTTCAGATAAAGTTATTTTAAAGGCAGTTGGAATCACAGTTGGATCTTTGCTTTTTGTTCTTTTAATGGCAATGTTGCTTAGTACAACTAATACTTTTGTTAAAAAAGAATCATTCACATTCCTAGAAATTCTGTTCACTTGTATATCTGCATTTGCAACAGTTGGTTTTGATATTGGTTTAACTGCAAAATTAAATCATTTTGGTCAATTTATTCTTATTGTGGGTATGTTTGTGGGCAGACTTGGGATCCTTTTGCTTTTAAGTGCACTTTGGCAGGCTCTTTATAAGAGTAAAATAGATAGACAAAAGAGAATTGGCTATCCTAGGGCTGATCTATATGTTTAGAACTGACTGAGTTTTATTATGGCTGATTGGTGGCAGTGGTCTCAAAAGAGAGAAAATGAAGCACTCACTTTTGCAGTTGTCGGCGTTGGAAGATTTGGAACTGCAGTTTGCAGAGAACTTATTAGTAATGGTGCAGATGTTTTGGCTGCAGATTATTCGGAAAAAGCTATTGATGATTTAAGGCAATTAGAACCTTCGATAGAAGCGAGAGTTGTAGATTGTACTGATGAAGAGTCTATGAAGGAATCGGGAATACTTGAAATGAATACTGTTGTAGTGGGTATTAGTGAACCTATTGAAGCAAGTATAACTACAACTCTTATTGCTAAGGATAGTGAAGGTAGCAAAGTGAAAAGAGTAATAGCGAGAGCTACCAGTGACTTGCATGAAAAAATGTTAAAAAGAGTAGGTGCAGATAAAGTTGTTTTCCCATCTAGAATGCAAGGAGAAAGATTAGGTTTAGAACTAGTAAGACCAAACCTAATCGAAAGATTGGAACTAGATAATCAAACTGGTATAGATGAAATAACTGTTCCAGAGGAATTTATTGGAAGATCTTTAAGAGATTTAAATTTGAGGAAAAATTATTTAGTAAATGTTCTTGCTGCAGGACCTGCTGAAGAGTTAACAGTTAATCCTCCAGCAAAATATATTTTGGAAAGAGGAAATATTTTGGTAGTCATGGGTAAAACTCTAGATTTACAGAAATTGCCTCAAAATTAATTATTTTTAATCAGATTGTTTATAGTATCTAATCCTTTGAGGAGCTCTTTTTAATCTTTTGACGCTTTGTTTTTCGAGTTCATCTCTAAATTTATCAGTATTTAAATTATTTTCTGAAACAGGTAATTTACTTTCTTTTTCGAAATATTTTTTTATACCTTCTTGTATTAACACTTTAGCCATATTACTTACTGTCCTAGATTCATTATCAGCCAAAATAGTTAATTGCTCACAAATTAGTTCTGGAAGAACTACTTGAATTCTGGGGGATTTAGGCTTCCCATTGGTTGAGTTTTGGCGGGTAGCCATGAGTCAAAGTTGATAACTGTTACTTATTAGTATACACAGTTAGTCAAGGATACTATCTTTGTGTATATTATTAGTAAGGAAATTTATGTCCGTATCAATTAATTGTTTTATTGTCCCATGAAAAATTCAAGAAAAATTGATTCTCCTAAAAGGTCGATAATTGATAAACCGAAAAAAAGATTAGTCAATCCTGATTCTCATGAAAATGAAAATAGTGACGTTTTGGTATCAGCTGTAATTAGTCCATATTTGTTAACTCATCTTCACCATATTCTTCAGCAGTCTGAGTATTATGCTCAAAAAGATGGTAGAAAATCTCAAGCAGCTAACTTTGCGAAACTAAGAAAAGTTTTATGTTTAGACGCAAGAAGTATGGCAGATGCCTCTGCAAAAGAGATAAAAGATATGGATAATGATTTATCTAATAATAAATATAATGAACAAAATGTAGCTTGAAGTAATAATCTATTAATAAATAGATTTTAAAAACATGTCCAGTAATGCTGAAAAGCTTTATAAGTTAATAGCCAACGATTCCAAAAAGAAACAAAGTCTGTTTATGACAGCCTTAACTAATCCCAAAAAAGCCTTAGATAAAATATGCGATATTGGCAACGAGTTAAATATTTCTGTGACTAAAGAAGAGGTTATTGAATATTTGAGTACTATTGATGATGAGGCAACTAAAATGTGGTTAATCAAGGCTCGAGGAGGTCTTTAGGAAAAGGTTTTGAATAATTATTATTTTGATTAGGAATAGGTTTTATTCTTTTGTTGTAGCCACCTCCACCAGCCAAAGTCCAAAAAAACCAATAACTTGGAATTGCAAGAGCTGCAGCTATGAAAATCACTACAATTTGTTCTATTCTTTTCATGATTTAATTTTATTCCACAAAATATTTTTTAGTAAATAAGCCACAGATTTTGTAAATTCTATTTTTAAAACAGTGATTAGATTTGAAGATGTAAGCAAAATTTATTCTACAGATGTTGTTTTAAAAAATATTAGTTGGGAGATTAAAAAAGGAGAAAAAGTTGGCTTAGTTGGTTCAAATGGTGCAGGTAAATCAACCCAATTTAAGATCTTAATTGGAGAGGAAGAGCAAACAAGTGGAACGATCATCAAAGAGGGAAATCCTAAAATTGCCCATTTAAAACAGGAGTTTGATTGTAATTTGCATTTTTCAGTGAGACAGGAATTAGAAAGTTCTTTTAAAGATATACAAATTGTTGCCATTAAACTTTTAGAAATTGAGAATAAAATGAAATCATTGGATATAAAGAAAAGTTCCGATGAACTTGAAATATTCGTAAATCAACTCGCAAAATATCAGGCAAAATTTGAAGTTTTAGGTGGTTATAAAATGCAATCTGATGTAGAAAAAATATTACCAAAATTAGGCTTTTCTATAGAAGATGCTGATAAATTAGTTGGCAGTTTCTCAGGTGGTTGGCAGATGAAAGTTGCACTTGGAAAAATAATCTTACAAAATCCTGATTTACTTTTACTGGATGAACCAACCAATCATTTAGATTTAGAAACTATTTTTTGGTTGGAAGAATATTTATCATCACTTAAGATTGCTGTTATTATAATCAGCCATGATAGATATTTTTTAGATAAATTATGTAAAAAAATAATTTTTGTAGATAGAGGAACATCTGAAACATATAATGGGAACTATTCTTTTTTTGTAGAACAGAAATCTTTGAATGAAGAATCACAAAATAAGGCATATCAATTACAACAAAAAGAAATTGAGTTGCAAAAGAGGTATATAGATAGATTTAGAGCTAGTGCAACTAGAAGTTCTCAAGCAAAGAGTAGAGAAAAACAATTAAAAAAGATTTCTAAAATTGATGCTCCCATAGCAAAATCAAAAAGTCCTGTTTTTAATTTTCCAGACTGCCCTCGCTCAGGAAAATTAGTTCTAAATATCAAAAATTTATCTCATAGTTTCAATGATAAAATTCTTTTTTTAGATATTAATTTAAAGATTTCTTCTGGGGAGAAAATAGCAATATTGGGACCTAATGGCTGCGGCAAATCTACATTGCTTAAAATGATTATGAAAAAAATATCACCTGAAATTGGAGAAATTAATCTTGGTAAACATAATATAATTACTAGCTATTATGAACAGAATCAGGCTGAAGCACTTTCACTTGACGAAAGGGTTATAGATTTAATATATAATAAGTCTCCAGAATGGTCCCAAAAAAAAGTTAGAACATTTTTAGGGGGTTTTGGCTTTCAAAATGAAACTGTTTTTAAATATATTAAACAACTCAGTGGGGGAGAAAAGGCAAGATTAGCATTGGCGCTCATGATTATTAATCCTAGTAATTTTCTTCTTTTGGACGAACCAACTAATCATTTGGATCTCCAATCTAAAGAAAACTTAGAATTAGCAATTAAAAATTATAAAGGTTCATTATTAATTATTTCTCATGATCGGTATTTTATTTCAAAGGTTGCAAATAGAATTGTTGAAATTAAAGATTCAAAGTTATTTTCATATGATGGTAATTACGAATATTTTTTAGAAAAAACTCAAAGCCAAAAAATTTGATCAATTTTAATAAAATTTACAATTGGCTAAGTAAGATCACTCAATTATCTTTACATAGTTTACCGTCCTTGATTAATCTTAAAAATACAAAAACAAGTTTTAAAAATTTAAATGAAAAATTACGATTTCCAAGAAAAACATTTTCATATTTCTGATCCTATTGAAAGTTATTTTGAATGCATTACTGCCTGCGATTTAAGGGATGGTAGATGTATTTCTAGATGTGTGGAAATACTGAAACGGAATGACAATTAAATTTTTTAGTTATTTCGTAGATTAGTAATATCAGTTGGTATTACTTTTAAATTAATAAATTTATTTTTACGTTTCAATAATATATTTACTTGTTTTTTGATACCATTTTTATTAATTTGTTCAATTACGTCTGATGCGGTTTCAATATCTTTATTGCCTATTTTAATTAAAATATCATTTATCTTGATTCCACTTTTTTCAGCTGGACTGTTCGGTACTACATATCCAACTTTTACGACATTATTTGTTCTCTCAGAAATACTTTCTTCTATTATGCTAATTCCAATCATAGGATGTATTACTTTCCCATTGTTTAAAAGTTGATAGGCAATTTCTTTAGCTTTATTAATTGGGATTGCGAAACTCAAACCCGCTCCTGGTCCTGATCTTATTAACGTATTAATACCAATTACTTCTCCATCGCTATTCAATAGTGGACCTCCAGAATTGCCAGGATTAATGGCAGCGTCTGTTTGTATCAGTTCAAGTTTTTTATCATAAATTCCTAATTGAGTTACGTTTCTATTTAGATTACTGATAATACCAAGCGTAACTGTGTTTTCCAGTCCGAATGGATTTCCAACTGCTATAGCCCAATCACCGACTTTAATCTTTGCAGAATCGCCCAATTTTGCTTTTGGCCAAGGCCCTTTCCCTTCAATCTTTAGCACAGCTAAATCAGTAAAAGAGTCTTGACCTATCAGTTTAGCGTTTAATTTTTTGCCATTGGTTAAACCTACAATTACCTTATCTGATCCATTCACTACATGTGCATTGGTCATTACAAGTCCATCTGCAAATATAAATCCACTGCCTTGGTTTTGCTCTATCCTTGGTCGATTTTCGTTAGGCAAATCTAATCCAAAAAATCTTTCAAAATATGGGTCTATAAATAGTTGAGAATTTCTTGGAAAATTTCTTTTTTTAACATATCTTTGAGTATCAATTGTCACCACAGCTGCACCGGTTCTTTCAACAGCTTTAGTTATGAAAGATTTTTTTGAATATAAATTAACTTCATTAATTTTTGGTTCACTTAACGGTTGAGATATCACTTTTGCAGGATATCTAGTGCCCACTGTAATTAATGCGGCGATTAGTAATAGCTTTTGGATGTATCTCTTCAATTTTGATTTTTTTATATTCTTCGAGAGATTTAATTCACCATAACGGTTTAATTTAAATATAACTACTAATTAAATTAATTGAATCTAGAGAATAAATTAATGACTTAAAATAGCTAAATTTCTTTTTTTCGGGCTATGATACTAAACATATAACTAACTAATTTATAAATTAAATGACTATTCTATTTCCAATTATATATTCAGCAGCCTTAACTTATTTAGTTTGGAAAGCTTTTAAAGTAATGTCTAATGGTTGGGGTATATCCGATAATAAAAATAAAAGTTTAAGTTCTTCCAGTTTTAAACAAAAAAAGTACACAATACATCCAGAACTTTTAGATAAATCAGGAAACATAACAGAAGAGGAGCTATTAACAGTAAGATTTTCGAATGATAATGACTCTACATTAGAAGAAAAGGGTACAACAACTGATTAATCAAATTACATCTAAGGAAAAAAATTGGAATTAAGAACAAAAATTGTTTCAGCGGTAATAAGATCTCTCAAATTACCGCCAAGATTTCGTTTAAAAATGGTTAAAGAAGATCCAGTTAGACTTGAACTAAGTCTTACTCCCTCCTACGGTAAAAATCCAGTTATTGTTGGTTTAGTTGAATCTTTAGACTTAGTCGCTCGAAGGGATAGAGAAGGTAGATTACCTAGAGATCTTCAAGGGACTTGGGATTGGACTGTAAGGCATGGCAAAGTTAGTACTGGAGGTTGGAATCCTATGTTAAAAGAAGCATTGCAAACAATGTTTGATACAGGATTGCCAGCTATTGTATATGAGGAATTAACTGGTGATGAGTATCGACCTGTTGATGGTGTAAGACATGTTAAATAATTAATATATTATTTATCATAAATTCTTACTTAAAACGTTAAAATAGTTTGAAAGAAAATTTAGTTAATTATGAATGATGACAATCAACCAAGATTTGGCTTTGTAAATTTTGCAGAAACCTGGAATGGTCGTATGGCAATGATGGGCATCTTGATTGGCCTTGGTACTGAATTAATTACTGGACAAAGCATTCTTCGTCAAATTGGAATAGGTTAATATTTTACTTTACTTCTTCTGCTTTCACTTCAATGGTACTTTCACTGGGCTTTTTATCTAAATTATTATTCTTATTTATATTCTCTAAATCAGTACCACAATTCATGCAGATTTCATTCAAACCTAATGATATAGCTCCACAATTACTACATGTCTTAATCTTAGATTTGTAAGAATTAAACCCTATAAACACTAAAGCTAATAATAAAAGAGGAATTAGAAATAAAAGAAGTACGATATTTCCAACAAAGCTAATGAAAAAATTAAATCCAAAAATTGGAATAACGATAAGTATGATTAATAAGTATGTAAGAAGATTTTTATTAGCTTTGAGAAAATAATTCATCCTAGGTATTCTTATTTATAGTTTCTTTTTTTATTTACTAGGGTCATATTAGCAATAACAACGCTCCAACACTGTCCAAAATATAAAATCACTCCTAATAGCCATACCCACAAAGTAAGTACAAGAAAACCTCCAATAAAACCGTATGCTTGAAATCTTACTCCAAGCGAGAGAATACTTTTACTCACTGCTAGATTCAAAGTGGTTAGGCCAATTCCAATAAGAAAAGATCCAGGTAAAAGTGGTTTCAATGGAACTTTTCTACTAGGTAAAAGTGCTTGTAATAAAAGAGCCATTAAAGAAAAGCCAATTAGTGGTATTGCAAATTGACCAACTTGTAATAGCGGCAACTTTAATAATAAATCAGAAATAAGATTATTCGATTTTGAAAGATTTTCTAAAACGTTACTTGGGATCATCCTAAGATTTGCACTAATCTGATCAAGTACCATTAAAAAACCAATAAAGAATACTATTAAAAAGGCTTCAACTCTATTTCGGAGAAACTTTGAAGCTTGTACCCTCCAAGCAGCATTAACTTTTTTTGAAGGAATTTCGTCCTCCCAAAGCCTATCTGAACCTCTTTGGAGAGATAGATAGGCATTCCCCGCTGTAAAAAGCAAAAACATAGCACCTAGAACACCTGCTCCAAAACCTTGATCTATCAAATTAAATAATGTTGTTTCTACTAACTCAACTACTGAAGGAGGTAAAAGCTGAGCTGCAATAGAAATTATTTGTTGATCTAATCCTTCTTGTTTTCCCAAGAACCATGAAGCTATTGAAAGAGAAATCAGAAGAATAGGAAAAAATGATTGAAGTGTGTAGTATGCGAATGCTGCGCTTAAATCAACACAATCAGATTTGCTCCATCGCTCACATGCTCCCCATAAACTTTTAAGTATCCATGTTGAACTTCGCTGCATATTAATTTTTTTCAAATATTTTATTTATTTGCTTATTTTTTATTGTATCTAAATAAGAAATTTTTCAAGCAATTATTTTTTTATGATGCAACTATTTTTCCAATAATAAATTTCCCCATGGCTTTAAAGTTTCAACTTTTTCTTTAGATCTACAAGCAATTAATGGAAAATTAACATCACTCAAGTCTTCTCCTGAAACTAAATTTAAAGGATCTTTGTTTAACCACTCTATAGAACAATTTAGTTCTTCTAATAGCAGCCAGGCTGCTGCAATATCCCATATTTTTGGGGTTGATTCTATTGCTCCAAAAGTTTGTCCCATCGCCACACTCGTTAGATTTAAACTCGATACACCTAAGAGTCTGATTTTGCCAGGAAATACTGAGTTTGGTTTTTTTTGTAAAATTTTTATTGATCTACTGCACAAAGAAATGCATTCACTTTGACGATTATTTTGGCTAGGATCTATTTTCTGGTTATTTAACCAAACCCCTTTGCCTTTTATGGATAAAAACTTTTTTTTCAATGTAGGAATTATTAAAAAAGAAGATTGCGGTTTACCATCAACGAACCTTGCTACTGATATAGACCAGTAAGGAATACCTGCAGCAAAGTTAGTTGTTCCATCGAGTGGATCGACCACCCAATAAGCTTTTGAGTTTGGAATTAACTTTTCCCCTTCTTCACTAAGGACTCCCTCTCCTGGAGCTATTGAAGCTAAGCCATCTACGATTGTTTTGTCACTCCATAAATCACAGCTTGTTAACAATGATCCGTCTGCTTTATTGCTGGCGCTAATATTTCCAAAATCCTTTTTCTGACGTTGACTAATTAATTCAAATAAAGAATCTAATTCACTTAGTTGCTTATTAGTTAAATTTGATGGATTCATTTTTGTATATTGCAAATAGAATCAGTATCTTTAATTTTAGTATTATTACTACCCAAACAATTTTTACTTATTTCAATAAAAGTTAATCTTTCTAATTCATCTAAATTCAGATTGTAATTATATATTGCATTAATATTTTTTGATTTTGCATTACTTAATTCACTTTGCCTAACGAGAACATCTTTTAGAGTTGATATTCCAACATCATATCTAAGTCTGGAAAGCCTTAAAGACTCTTTGCTGGATTTTAATTCTTTAAGAGAAGAAATTATTTTCTCTTCATTTAATTTAAGATTTAAGTAGGCTTTACTAATATTTGTTGTCAAAACATTTTTTAGATTTTCATAAGCATATTTTTCAGCTTCTGCATCTGCTAATTTTGATTTGTAAGAGTTCTTATTTTGTCCGCCATCAAAAATATTCCATGAAAAATTCAGACTTATGGTATTTGTATAATTAGATCCAGATTCTTCTGAGTCAATAACCTCGGACAGTGTGTCACCTTTTGTGAATATACTAGATAATGAATTGCTGATATAAATATTTGGCTTATTTTGAGCTAAAAAACTATTTGCTTGGCTTATTTTGATTGATTTTTGAAGAAAAAGATTTTTTAAGGAAAGATTTCTTTTTAAACCTTCATTAATATTTTTATTCAATCTATGATTCCAGAATCCTATTAAATTTTGCTCATTATTACTTACGATATTCTCCTTAATATTAAGAATCTCTTTAAGAGAAATTTTATTAATTTCATGTTCTATTTTCTTTTCATTAAGTGATTGTTTATCTCGAGATAATTGAGCTTCTGCTTCAAGAACTTCAAATTTTGTACCAATTCCAGCATCTAACTTCGCTTTAGCATTTTCTAAACTTGTAATTGATAAATCAAGTGTGAATTTTCTATTTTGAATATCTTGATATGACTTTTGGTATTTGTGATACCTGTTTCTTGCCTCTTGAATTAAATCTTTTTTCTTAATCTCATAATTATTTTCTGCAATTTTGTAATTTGTTTTGGCAATATTGATTTCTGATTCTCTAAGTGGGGCAATTACATCCCATTTAATATTCAGTGTGGGATTAGCCGATAATTGTGATGTTTTTAAAGTAGGTGAATTGCTATTATACTTTTTACCTGCGACATATTTTGGTAACCCATTTGCTTGAAAATCTAAGGATGGATATCTTTTGGCAATTTGACTGGAAAGATTAAATCTCGCAGAAGCTACTAAGTTTTGTAATGACTTTAATTCTTGATTATTTAATACAATTTTTTCTATTTCTTGATAATCAATAAAAGTGATATTTGGTTTTTCTTCTAGAACATTATCAATATAATTTTTTGTTTCGCTCGCTAGTGCATTAAGAGAGTTGATACTTAGAGCAAGTGGCAAGAATAAGATAGGATTTATTACTCTTCTAAGCATGTTTTATAGTATCGAAGTTATGCGATTAACCGATCAAAGTATTAATAATATCATTTGAATCATCAAGAACGTGAATTTTGGTATCTAATTGATTTTCCACTTCTTTAATATTTTTATCATCTAAAAATAAATCAGTATTAAGTTTTAACATAATAGATGGTATGTAAATAGCTTCTCCTAAATCCTTATTTTTCAACCCGCAAATTAAGTCTTCACCAGTAAGAAGACCTGTAACAACTTGATCTTGACCCCAATAAATACTTGGTAAACCATATAAATTAATTGTTAATCCATCAATTAAGTTCAATTTCTTAACTGTAGGAGTTAGGGCTTCATAAACTAATTTACCAACAATCCAGCTGACTTTTTTTGGCTGTTTTATTTTTTTCGGCAGATTCTTAGACTTCTCACTTAATATCTTTAGAAAGGTTCTAATTGATCCAACTCCATTAGATTCTTGCGGCATATTTTCGTAAGTTTTATAACTAGGTAAATTTGAACCAGCTATTAAATACCATTCGTCTGCTAGCCAACAAAAACGAGTCCCGAGAGTAATTTGTAGAGAGGCTTGAATTCTCTCTACCTGTTTGATCGTTTTTATTGCATATTCTGGGCTTATTGATTTTAAGCCATCATTTTCAGGTCTAAATTTTGTAAGTCCTACAGGAACTATTGCAACTGAAAGTACTGTCCGAGAATTTTTTGTGTAGAATTCAGAAAGTTCCAAAATTGATTTCTCAAGAATATCCCCATCATTTATATCTGGACAAACAACAATTTGAGCATGTATTTGAATTGAGTTTTTTTCAAACCAAGAAATTTGATCAATGATCATGCCTGCTTTTTTATTTTTTAATAATTTTTCTCTTGTGAAGGGATCAGTAGCATGAACTGAAATAAAAAGTGGGGATAGTTTTTGGGTGGCAATTCTTTCCCAGTCTTCTTTTTTTAAATTCGTGAGAGTTAGATAAGAGCCATATAAGAAACTTAATCTATAATCATCATCTTTTATATATAGGCTTTTTCTTTTACCGCTTGGCTGTTGATCAATAAAACAAAATGGACATTTATTATTGCATTGCTTGATTGAATCAAATAATGCATCTTTAAAATTAATACCTAAATTAACGTCTTGATCTTTTTCAATACTTATATTGTGAATTTCTTGATTTTTATCTAAAACTGATATGTCTAAAATTTCTTCACTAATGAGAATCTGATAATCAATTAAATCTCTTGGTTTTTTCCCATTAATACTAATAATTGAATCACCTGATTCAAATCCTATTTCTTGAGCGATGGAATTAGCTTCAATACTTTCAATTTCTGCAGGATTTATTTTATGAGTAATACTAGGAACCAAAAGATCATTAGAATCTTTGTAATTAATTTCTTGCCACACAATTCAATGCAAAATACTCTTGTTTATATTTATTCTAAACTTAAATATGACTCAAAGTGTATTAAATACTTTTAAAATATCAAATAAGAGTGTGAAATTAAGGGCCTTCACTTTATTAAAATATGGCATTCGCAGTTTTCTAAAACACGATTTAAATTAATTAAAATAAACAAAAAACTTCATTCATTGAAAGAATTAATTACAAAAAATTTAGAAGTAAAAGATAAATTCAACTATGAATCCCAAAAGACAGTTGATTCATACGAAAATAGTTTTTTATCAAATCCTATATCTTTGAGATGGTGGTCTTCTTTTTTTGTAATTTTGCCTATTTTTTTTCAAGCCCCTTGGGTTAGATTAGAACCAATAAGTGCTCTTTGTTTTACTTTTGTTATTGCCTTAGTAGCAATTGTTTTAAATCAGAAAGGATCAAATAAGTGGTTTATAGTCAGTTCATTATTACTTGGTATATCAGGTAGTTGGCTTGGTGGATGTTTGTTCTGGGGATGGTTAAGCCCATTTCCTATCCTGCACATACCTGTTGAAGCTGTAGTTCTCCCATTAGCTTTAATTGGATTTGGTACTAATTGGAAAATAGGTTCAAGTTTTTATATCTCGTCTTTATTTGGAACCGCAGTTACAGACATTACAATATTTTTAATCGGAATGATGGATCAATGGAGGCAGGTAATTACAGCAGATTCTGAAAATGCACCAATGATTCTTCAAAAAACTTCAGAGAGTCTTATTCAAATAAAATCATTATCTATTATCGTTTTTGTTGCTCTTATACTTTGGTTTATTTCAAAAGAAATTTTAGATTCTGGCACAATTAATACAACTAGTGGTAAAGCACTCTTAGTTTCTGGTTACGTAATTCAAACGACATTAATTGTTGATGGTATTTTTATTATTTTAGCAATTCTGCAACCAACTTTTAGTGGATTGGTTTAATGTTAAGGCCTCCATTTTCGCAAGAACCGATACCAATTAATAATTGGGATGTAATCGTTATAGGCGCTGGAGCTGCTGGCCTTATGACTTGTCTTGAATTACCCTCAAATTTAAAAGTACTTCTTTTAAATAGAAATACTAGTAAGGTATCTTCCAGTAGATGGGCTCAAGGAGGAATTGCATCTGTTGTTAGACAAGATGATTCATTTGATCTTCATGCTGATGATACTTTAAAAGCAGGTGACGGACTATGTGATTTTCAGGCTGTAGAAATGCTAGTCAAAGAAGCTCCAGGCTGTGTAGAAAGGTTGCAGAATTTAGGGATGATTTTTGATCAAAGTTCTGATCAACTAGCTACTACCTTGGAAGCAGCCCATTCACGAAGAAGAGTCTTACATGTTAAAGATCGTACCGGACGAGCATTAGTTGAAGTTCTAGAAGATCATATTGAGAATCAAAAAAATATTCTTCACTGCAGGGGTGTAAGAGTAACTGAACTTCTCATAGAAAATAAAGAATGTAGAGGAGTTCAGGTTCTTGATGGAGCAAATTTATATTGGATTAAATCTAGAGCTGTTGTTTTGGCTACAGGTGGAGGTGGGCACTTATTTACAAATACAACAAATCCTGCTCAATCCTCTGGTGAAGGGATTGCTCTTGCATGGAAAGCAGGAGCTGCTATCGAAGATTTAGAGTTCGTGCAATTTCATCCAACAGCTTTAAAATTTTATGGTGCACCTTGCTTCTTAATATCCGAGGCACTTAGAGGGGAAGGAGCGATTTTAGTTGATAAAAATGGTGAAAGTCCAGTTCAAAATCTTGAAAATCGTGATCTAGCTACTAGAGATCAGGTAAGTAGAGCAATTATGAAAAATATGCATATTAATAATGTAGACCATGTTGGCTTAGATCTTCGGTATATTGATCCAGAAAAAATTGTAGAGCGCTTCCCCACCATCTTAAGTCGATGTCAGGATTATGGCGTTAACCCTTTAAATGAGGTTATTCCCGTAGCTCCTGCAGCTCATTATTGGATGGGAGGTGTTAAAACTGATCTAAATGCATCTTCAACAAGAAAAGGATTATATGCCGTTGGAGAAGTTGCTTCTACAGGTGTGCATGGTGCTAATAGACTGGCAAGTAATTCACTGATGGAGTGTCTTGTTTTCGCAAGAAAAATGTCTTCAATTGTTTTGAATGACCTTTCTAAATTTGAAAAATTTGATAGATCATTTCAAGAGTTTGATATTGAAGATCCTAAAGAAGATCAAATTTCTATAACTGCTGAAAAAATTGATGAACTAAGAAAACTATGTTGGTTAAATTTAGGTGTATCTCGAAATAAGGTGAATATGAGTAAATTTTTAAATTACATTCAAAATGATTTAGATAAATTAAACAAAAATGATTTACTAAATAGTCTTGAAAAAATAAAATTTGATCAAAAAATAAAACTTAGTGAACGTAATAGAAGAGCATTAAATCTTTTACTTGATTTAAAGAATAGACAAATAACCACCATAACTCTATTAAAAGCTTGTCTATTTAGAGAAGAAAGTAGAGGAGGGCATTATAGAGATGATTTCCCTGATAAAGATAAAAATTGGGAATGCCATACTCGACAACAGTTAGATCAAAAAATTCAAAAAAGATTTATTAAAAATTAAGATCTCCCTGATAGTCGGTTTTTGTTGCTAATTCATTTAAGTCACGCGTACCACTAATAATTTCTCCATTTATTTCCCAAGAAGGAAATCCACTTATTCCTTTCGTTTGGCATAGCTCATACTCGTTATCTTTACCATCTTTAGCACACTCAACCACTTTTAATTCTCTAACTGCTTCCTTACCAAATAATTGTTTCTGATCGTGGCAATGCGGACACCAGTATGCACTATACATAACAATATTGTTTTCACTTAAAAATTTTGCAAACTTTACCTTCTGGGGAGAACTTGAAGTGGTGATTATTGGCGATACATTTTCAGTGGGGTTTGCAACATCAATAGCATTAGATGGGTCAACGTTTGTTGACCAAATTAGTCCCCCCAGCAGGACACTAATGGCTACAATGAAACCTCTAAAAATCATAGGTTCTCTACTTTCGAACTTTGATCCAATCATAGAAATTATAAAGATAGAAAACGATAAAATTGCTGAAAGTATACAAAAAAAGCAATATGCTTGAATTTTAAAAAACATTATATTTATCAATAAAAAGCTAAATGTTGATGACGCACAAGAAATCATAAATACTAACCACCATAAAAACTTATTTAGTTTTTCTTTTGGAGAAATTAAATTAAGCGAGAGTATTATTGTGATAACTAATATTGATAAATATGTTATAAATCCAGCTAATGAGAGAGGTATATTAACTTGATTATTTTCAAACAAAGTACCCCAAGGACTATTTAAAACTGTTTCACAACCATTTTGTATCCCTGGGCATGAAAGCGAAGTAAATAATCCCCAGTTTTTTAAAGTAATCGAACCTGTATCAACTATGCCTATAGTGCTAAGAATTGCAATTATGATTTTTGGCAATTTCAAATCTTTTTTATTTCTTCTGTTTAAAGTCTTAAGGGCCATACAAAAAGAAAGTTTGTTATTTACATCATCTATCCTAATATTATCTTGGCATGAGAGTTATATACGAAATGCTCTTTTAATTTTTTAATTCCTATTTTTCAAGTTGTGAAACAAAATAGTCTCAATATAAAAGAAAAAAAACTATCTAAGGTTGCATTCAGTCATGTTGGTTGTGAGAAAAATCTTGTTGATACTGAACATATGCAAGGCTTATTAGATAAGGAGGGTTATGAAGTTGACAGCAATATAAATGATGCAAATGTAGTTGTTGTAAACACTTGCAGTTTTATTGAAACAGCTAGAGAAGAATCTATTAGAAAAATTCTAGAATATACAAATCAAGGAAAGGAAGTAATAGTTGCAGGCTGTATGGCTCAGCATTTTAAAGATGAGCTTATAAAAGAAATCCCTGAAATAAAAGGTTTGGTTGGAACAGGAGATTATCAAAAGATATCCAAGGTTTTAGACAGAGTAGAAAAAGGGGAAATCGTTAAAGAAGTTTCAAAAATACCTGAATTTATTGCAGATGAGGAAATGCCTCGTTTTGTAGATAAAAATAAATTTGTTGCTTATCTTCGCATTGCTGAAGGCTGCAACTATAATTGCGCTTTTTGTATTATTCCTAAGTTGAGAGGTCCTCAAAGAAGTAGAACAATAGAATCTATAGTTTCAGAAGCTAAAAGTCTTTTAAAAAATGGTATTCAAGAAATCATATTAATTAGTCAAATAACAACTAATTATGGTCAAGATATTTATGGAAAACCATCATTAGCCAAACTTTTGAATGAGCTTTCTAAAGTTCCAATTCCTTGGATAAGGATACATTATGCTTATCCAACAGGTTTAACTAATGAAGTTATTAGAGCTTTCAAAGATTCAAAGAATATAGTGCCTTACTTTGATTTACCACTTCAGCATAGTCATCCAGATGTGTTGAAGAGTATGAATAGACCTTGGCAAGCTTCTTTGAATGAATCAATTTTGGAGAAAATTAGAGAAGAAATTCCATCTGCTGTATTAAGAACTAGTCTCATTGTTGGTTTCCCAGGAGAAAAAAAAGAACATTTTGAACATCTTATCGAATTTCTGGATAGGCACAAATTTGATCATGTGGGAGTGTTTATTTTTTCTCCTGAGGAAGGAACTGCAGCTTTTCATTTGCCAAATAAAGTATCTCTAGAGGTTGCAGAGGCAAGAAAAGATAACGTTATTTCAGTTCAACAAAATATCTCTAAAGATAAAAATCAGACATATGTTGGTTCAAAAATGAAGATTTTGGTAGAAAAAATATCAGACAATAACGAATTAATAGGTCGGTCCTATAATTTCGCTCCTGAAATTGACGGAACCGTAATTTTATCTGTTAAAGATAAAATTGATTTGAAAAATTATATTGGTAAATTTGTTGAAGCAAATATTTCTTTTGCGGATGAATATGATTTGTACGGAGAGACTATTAAAGTTTTGTAGTTTTTTTAAATTAATTTAACTGCTCTTAAGAGCTTATCTAATGCGAAAGCAGCTCCAAAACCAAAACCAATAAATGCAAAATAGAAAACGATGTTCATTAATTTTTTTATTTTTATTTAATTTAACATCAGATGAAAAGATTAGTTTTTTTCGTTTAATTTCTTAATCTTGTATATAAGGTAATTTTTTGTATAAACATTCTTCTGCTTTTTGTAGTTCCCTGCCTAAATATAGAGCATGGTCGAATCTGGTTATTAAGTCATTTCTTTCTTCAGTGATCAATATTCCAAGTTGTTTCGCACTAATACCTTTAAAAACTTCATTACTAACTCTTTTATTTTGAGAGTCGCATTTGATTGTTTCATTTGTTTCTGGGTCAAGTGCATAGCCTTCCTCATCGATGTTATTTAAAAAGTGCTCTAAAATTATTTTATTTTCTTCTAAATCTACTTTTATAATAAAATAACCATTTGGATCTAAGTCTATATATCTGTTGGATAGATTATTATCAATTTTTATTTTTTCATCTAAACTTTTACTTGAATCCATCATTAGAAGTTAATAACAACTATATTTCTAATATAATCTTTCGTAAAGCCAAATAATTTTTTATTTAAAGGGTATAGAATTATTCTCAAATTCAATTTCCTTCTCGGTTTGTTTATTAACTTCATTTAGCCAAGGATAAATTATATTTTCCATACTTTTGTCAAACCACTTATGCAAGCTAATGGTGCTTTTTGCAAAAAACCCCCTTCGCCTTTTATGATTACCACCTGCTCCAGGATCAAAAAAATGGATACTATTTTTTATTGCCCATTCAATTGGCTGGTAGTAACATAATTCAAAATGTAAATTAGATATGTCTTCTTGACTACCCCAATATCTACCCCATAAGTATTTTTTATTTTTAACGCACATCGACATAGCAAAAATATCATTTGAATCATTTTTTGATGCGCTAAAAAGTAAAAGATTTTTTTTATTATCAACAATTTTTTCGAAAAATGTAGATGTTAGATATTTACTTCCCCAAACTCCCCACCTCGAGCAATGCTTTTCATAAAAATTATGCATTTTTTTGAGGATTTCTTGGTTGATATCATCTTTATTAAAAATTTCTATTTTAATATCTTGTTTAGTAATTGATTTCCTCTCTTTTTTGATATTTTTTCTCTGATTAGAGTTAAATCTGGAAAGAAAATCATCAAACGTTTTTTCTCCATTACTCCTCCATTCACTGCTGGAATTTATCCATTCATAGTATCCCAAAGATTTAAGATGGTTGCCCCAGCTTTCATCAATATATAAAAAATTACAACTTAAAATTTTGTTTTTAATAGCAAAACTTTCGATATTGTTTATGAGTAAATTTGTAATTTCTTTTTTATCTTTATTTTTTTTATAAAGAAATTGATATCCATTTACAGGACTATAAGGACTCATTCCAATTAATTTAGGGTAATAATTTAAATTCAGCTCTTGAGCCAATCGTGCAAATGATTGATCAAAAATGAATTCTCCATAGCTATGACTTTTTAAAAAAAGTGGAGCAATTCCTAATATTTCTTCATCTTTATAAGCAACAAAATATAGAGGCTGCCAACCAGTTTCTCTTGAAACACTTTTTGATATTTCAAGGTTTTTAAGCCAAGTCCATTCATAAAATGGATTATTGATTTCATTTGCTAATTCATTCCATATCCCCTTGGAGATTTCCTTAATTGACAATTTGACTTCAACTTTATGTATTTTTTGGTTCATTTATTATTGACTCTATTTCAAATTTTTTTGTAATGAATATGGATTTCATTATTCATTAAATTTTTAATTGATTTTATTTCCCATAGTCTTTTGAGATTGAAAATCTCATTTGTTTGTACTGGAGGGATCCATGTGTATCTACCTCCAATAATTCGTGGAATTATTGTAATTTTTATATCTGTTATTAGATCCTCTTTTATAAATGAATTTATAAGTTTTGCACCTCCTAAAAGAGCGAGATTATTTATCCCTTGTTTTTTTAGTGAAATTAAAGTTTCCCCCCATGAATCTTCGAAAAAGAGTTGTTTCTCGAAGTCATTATTCGACGAATTATCAACTTTATTTGAGCTTATTAGCCATCTTCTAATTGGTTGACGAAAGTATTTCCAATTACTTTTAAAGTTTTTGCTATTTGAAGCAACTATAGAAATTGGTTGGCTTTTTGATATATTTACTTCGTCATTATCATTGAGATTTTTAATTAAGTAAGTTGATTGATGAGCTCGCAAAGTACCTAAACCAAAAATGGTGGCGTCAACCATTGATAAGTTTTTATTTAGCATTTTTTTATCTTCTTCACTTCCCAGATGCGATTCTCCGCCTCCAGGAAATGCAATTCTCCCATCAAGACTAGATGCTATAACAATTATTACTTTTGGGATACTCAAGTTTGTGTGACTAAACTATTTTCAAATTTCAAATTCAATGAATTGTTTAACTTTTGATCAACATAAATTTCTGCAGCATTATTTGGACTCTCTTGGAGTCTTATTTTGTGTAATATTGCACCAAGGTTATATATTGGTTTTTTAAGAATATCAGAAATATATAAAGCTATATTTTCAGCAGTTGGAACACAATTATGGAAAAATTCGATGTCTTTATTTAGAAAAGTATGATCTAGTTGTTCAACAACCAAATCATTAATTATCTCTTGGAGGGCAGATAAGTCGCAAACCATTCCTGTTCTTTTATCAATGTCTCCTTTTACAGTTATCTCGACAAGGTAGTTATGACCATGTCCATTAACTCTGGCACATTTCCCATAGATTTTTTTATTTTCATCAAAGGATATCTCTTCTTTTGCAAGTCTATGAGCGGCTGCAAAATGAGTTTGTACTGTTAAAAATGCTTCCATGTTTTTTCCAAAATAATCTGCCCATAAATTTGGGTTTTCATAAAGTCTTAGACTTGTGAGAGGTAAATCATCCTTTAGACGACTCCAAATGACCTTTACTAATGCTTCGGTTGTGGGAAGTATACCCTCTTGATTATTAACATTAAATTCAGGCCAGACATCATTTAAAAAACGAAAATCTAATTGTCCTGTAACCTTGTCTTTAATAGAGTGTTTTACATCAGAAAGATTAAGTACCATTCCATTAGAGTCTAGTTCTCCACCCATTGAAACAATAAGTTCATAATTATGACCATGACCTGGTCCAATACTGCACTTTCCAAAAAGAGATAAATTTTCTTCTGGGCTTTTTTCAGGGAGCCAATAACGGTGACTAGAACTAAAGCAGGCACGTCGAGTTATGACGCATTCACGTCCTTTTCCATGTAATGGTTTGGATTGTGTAGAAGTCATAGCTGTCTGCGATAATACTATCTTAAGGTTTTAAATACGCTTTTGTCTTTATGGAACAATCCATTATCAAAAAAACATTTCATATTTTAAAGGGCAGAAGCATATTTTTAATAGGAATGATGGGTTCTGGTAAGTCACAAACTGGTTTGAAGCTGGCTGAATTATTAAAATATAAATATATTGATTTAGATTTATTAATAGAGAAGTTGGCAAAAAAATCTATCAATCAAATTTTTAATGATGAAGGAGAAGAGAATTTTCGTGAAATAGAAGCAAACTGCCTTAAAGAAACTATCAAAATTCCTTCATTAGTAATCTCAACTGGGGGAGGCATAGTTACCAAATCGGAGAACTGGGGAATCTTAAGACAGGGAATAATTGCTTGGATAGATCTTGACAAAGATATAGCAATTGAAAGATTGAAAAATGAAATTGAAAATAGGCCACTTCTTCAGGGAAAGAATCTAAATGATTTATATATGAGCATTTTTGAATCTAGAGAAAATTTGTATTCTCAAGCAGATTTAAGAATTCAAGTAAAAAGGGAAAATATTGAAGAAGTCGCTATGAAAATAATTAATGCAATTCATAAAGAAATAATTAGTTAATCTGGTTCAATCCTTACTGCAAACCATTTGATAACGTATCCTAATTTTATTTCTAATTCATAAGTGCTTTCCAATAATTCTTCAAAAAATTCCTGATCAGGATTTTCTATATTTTGATATATTGTTTGTGTTTCTGTCTTACTAAGCCAATTCTTCAACCACAAAATTGCTTCTTGCTTTGATACAATTTTTTCATTTGAATCTGGCTCTAATAATACATAATGATCTGATGCTCTTATTAGTGGATTTGACATAATGAAGATTCTTCTTGGATTAATTCTTTGCTTGATTTTTCAAGGAATTTTTTTAGATAGTTCTTTTGCTCTAGTAAATTCTAACGTAAGAGAGTTTTTGGAAAATCGTGAAAATCAATGGCCGGAATTATATTTGCCAAATTTTAAATTATCTGATACTTCTAAAGATTTAATTTATCCTAAATGGTTTGAGGGGAATTGGCTTGTTACTTCTCAAGATATATTTAATGATTCAGAGGAGCCAGTTATTTATAAAGTAAATTTCTTTAAGAATGATTCAGATTTAATTATAGGTAATCGTGCAAAAAATTCTGAATCTATTGGAAAAGCAATATTTGGTGACACCTTAATCAAGGTTGTAAATGATCCTCAATCTATTAATAATCAAATTACTTATTTAAAAGATGATTTTTACATCGATTCAAGAATTACAGGGAGAAATCAGATTCAAGATGATGATATTTTTTTCGCAGATGAGCTAGTTATACAAACAGCGCATAAGCCCGGTGCTTCAAGGATTAATCAAGTAGAGACTATTAGTAAATTTAAAAAATGTTCCAAAGAAATATTGGAAGTTGATAATTCAATCAAACCATCAATTTGTGGAGTGCAATATGTTACTTCTTATGGTTCAAAAGTTGGTGAACCTTCTATTCATGCTATAAAAACAAATAAATATAAATTGACGTTCGAATTTATTGAGAGTTAGCACTAAAAAGATATTCTTCTAAGTTGTTCCTCCACATGAAAAGATTTTCCAAATAAGGGTTATTTATGTATTCTTGGCTCCCCTCTCCTGAAAGAATTGGTCCTGCAGACTTTGGAAATTTAAGAAGGGATAATTGAGCAGCAATTGAAATATCTGCAATTGATAAACAATCTCCAACTAAATATTTTTTGTTGATCAAGGATTTTGATAAAGCTTCCAGTAATTTTTGGAGTTCTAAATTATCTTTAGAAGACAAAACTACATTAGAAATTTTACTAAGATTTTCAAAAGGTAATCTATCAACAATACTTTTAATTGAAGAGGGTATTTCATCTGGAAGTAATGCAGTTCTTAACCGTGGATTTTCTATTGCAGACTTTATTAATGCTTTTCTACTGGTTGTAGCCATTGTAGTATCTGCCCAGTCTTCAATTAGTTTGCATTGTGCAAATAATATTGGGTCCTCAGGGAAGAGTGGATTGTTATCATTTTTTTTATCTATATATTCGCAAATAGTTGAAGAGTCATTAATAACTTGATCATTACTATCAACTATTACAGGGACTTGTTTTTGACCTGATAATTTAAAGATTTCAAATTGGCCTATTCCAGGTGTTACTTCTTCAACTCGATACTGTAGTTTTTTTGCATGCAGAGCCATTCTTGTTTTTAAACAAAAAGCACTATGCCTAAATTGATATAATGTAATCATGCTGTTTAATGTTTGTTAAAACTTAGCTAAAAAAGTAATCTATTTGTGGAGTTGATGGGCGAATTTTTCTCTAATGTTGCAAGATATCCAAAGTATTTGATATCCATCATTGTTGGGGGAATTGTTGCTTTGCTTGAACCTTTATTCAAGAATAGATCAAATCCGCTCACAATAGTAGGTTTGATATCTTCTGTCTTAAGTGCTTTAATAACTGTTTATTTTGTCTTGCAAGCTATGACAAACCCAATAAATTTATAACCATAATGCCAAATAACTACCGTCTTGCAAAAGTTTCTTCTCTTCTAAAGAAAGAAATAACCCTTATTTTGCAGAATGATTTGGAAAATGATCTTATTAGAAATCATTTCGTCAATATTTCTAAGATTGATTTATCAGGTGATTTGCAACACTGCAAAATTTACATAACTTCAACTGCTCAAGAGAAAGTGAGGAAAGAGATTGTACAAAACTTGAATACTGCTAAAAGCTCTATAAGGTATAGCTTAGGAAAAAGAATAGAGATGAGAAGAGTTCCAGAGATAATTTTTAAAGAAGATGTTGTTCTTGATAAAGGATTATCAGTCTTGAAACTTATCGATGAATTAAAAAATAAAAATCAAAATAATAATTTTGAGGCAAAGGATGCCAATAGTTAATCTACCCCTTGATCAAAGAAATATAATTATTACTCGATCAAAAGAAGGGATATTGGATATAAAAAAGATATTCACAAGCAAGGGCGCTAATGTATTTGATTTGCCTGCAATAAGTATTGGTGATCCTGATGATTTGAATCCTCTTGACGAAGTATTAAATCAAATTAATGATTTTCATTGGATTATTTTTTCTAGTAGTAATGGGATCAAATTTGTAGATAAAAGACTTAGATACTTTAATAGTTCATTAAAAGAATGTTCTAAAAAAACAAAAATCGCCGTAGTTGGAGAAAAAACTTCAAAAACTCTTGATGATTTTGGGATTAAGGCTGATTTCATACCTCCAGAATTCGTTGCTGAAAGTTTAATTGATAATTTCCCAGTATCTGGTTATGGACTTCGAGTCTTTGTACCAAGAGTTCAAACAGGTGGTAGGGATCTTATTGCAGATCAATTTAGAAAGGCTGGTGCCCGTGTATTTGAAGTTGCTGCATATGAAACTAGGTGTCCTGACTCAATTCCGGAAGAAACACTTGATATTATTTCTAATCGAAAAGTAGATGCAATTATTTTCTCAAGCGGTAAAACCGTAGTAAATGCTGCTTTTTTACTAGAAAAAAAACTTGGTAAACAATGGTTAGAATATTTTGATCAGATTAAGTTGTTATCTATTGGACCTCAGACAACAAAAATATGTAACAAGATTTTTGGAAGAGTTGATAGTCAGGCACAAAAATATACCTTTGAAGGACTGCTAGATCAGGCAATTAATATTTTTAGTTAGAAAATTTTTTTGAATAGTTCTTTTCAACTAAATCTTTGAACTTATCAATATTGACCTGTAATTCGTTTGTAACCATTTTGCCTAAGATATTTTTTTCCATAAACCGTGCAATAATTTTAGGTAGCTCATAAGTTATTGCTAAATTTACCGTTGTGATTTGATCAGTTTTACTTTCGAAAACTACTGATCCCTCAGTTGGTAAACCTCCTATAGATTTCCATTTAAGTTTGCTTTTTTCGACCCTTTCTGTAATTTGAGCTTTCCATTTAAACCTAAAGCCATTTGCAGCCAAAGTCCATTCTGTTAAATCTGGTAATGTATTAGTCTCTTCATCAACTGTTTTTACAGATTCAATCCAGCTCATCCAAAGTGACATTGAGTCTAAATCGCTCCATGTATTCCAAACATTTTCAAGAGGCGCATTAACAACTGTTATTACTTCATGTTTTAACCAAGTACCCATCAATTAACTGACCGCAAGATTCTTTGCTAATTCTGCTTTTTTCTCTAAAATTGCAGCAGCCGCCAAATGACCACTCATTGTAGCTCCCTCCATAGAGTCTATGTAATCTTGTTTTGTATAACTACCAGCCATGAAGAAATTAGATATTGATGTTTTTTGATTAGGTCTGAAAGGTTCCATACCGGGAGCTTCTCTATAGAGTGATTGTGGAATTTGTACTACATTACTCCAAAGCAATTTAAGGTTTTTTGAGGATGGGAATAGACGGCGAACCTCTTTATCTATTTCTTTTGTAATTCTTTCTGTAGATCTTCCCATCCATCTATCGCCAGGAGTTAAAACACATTGGAGAAGTGATCCCATATCTTTTTTTCTATAATCTGCTGGACTCGCTAGTGCTAAATCAGCGAAACAACTGAAAGAGGCATCAGCAGAATAAAGAAGGTTATCTAATCCAATTGGTTCGTTTCCTGTATTATCTTTTTGTAATTCAGTAACCCAACCGTTATATCTTAATTGGATTGTGGCAACAGCAACAGCTCTAAGTTTTTTTAAACCTTCAAACTCTTTAAATTGATACCATTCTTTTGGAATTATTTTTTTTATTCCAGGAACATCACAGGCAGCTAGAAATTTATCTGCAAAAACTGCCTTAATTCCTTCAGGAGAAGATATTTTTAATTGGTTAACTGAATAAGAGGAAGATTCCTTTTCATAAATGATTTCTTCTACCTTATGGTTAAGAAGTATTTTTGCTCCTTTATTTGTGATGTAGTCGACAATAGGTTGAGTTAACCACTTATGTGGAGAACCTTTTAAAAGATTCAGTTTTGAGGCTTCTGTTTTTGAAGCAAACATCATGAAGATAGTTAGCATGCATCTTGCTGAAATATCTTTGCAATTAATGAAACCTAAAGCATATGCGATAGGATCCCACATTCTTTCTAAGCTTTTTTCACTTCCACCATGGTTTAGAAACCATTCCTTAAAACTGATTTTATCTAGATCTCTAATTATTTTCATTGCACCTTCATAGTCTATCAATCCTCTAACTATTGGGCTTGTTCCTAAAGCTAAGGCATTTCTGAACTTATCTACCCAAGTAAGTTGTTCGGTGGTAAAAAAAGCTTTAAGTCCATTAAAAGGAGCACCTAAAGGGAATCTGAAGTCTAAAGATTTTAAATTACCACCATTATTGATAAATAGATGAGTATGATCTTTCGGGAGTAAATTGTTTAGAGCTCCCACTTTTTTCATTAATTTGAAAAGATTTGCATAATTGTAAAAAAATACATGTAAACCCATTTCTATGTGGTTGCCATCCTTATCTTCCCAACTTCCAACTTTACCTCCCCAAAATGACCTGCTTTCGTAAATTTCTACTTCGTGACCTTCATCAACTAAATTGACTGCTGCTGTAAGACCAGCCAATCCAGAACCAACTATTGCAATTTTCACTTTTTCTTACAATTATAACAAATCAAGTTTGGATAATGTTTGTTCTATGCATCTTATCGATTAAGTTTTTATATTGTAAATAGTAGAAATCCTTTGTTTATGGAAAATGTAGAAGTTAAGCAGGAAATTAAAAATTCTGATGATGGCAAAGGTATATTAATTACGAATGATGCTATAGAGCAAATTTCAAATTTATTGAAGGGCCAAAGTGATAAAAAAGCACTAAGGGTAGGTGTAAGGTCAGGCGGTTGTAGTGGGATGAGTTATACGATGGATTTTATAGGAACTAATGAAATAAATCCTAATGATAAAGTTTATGATTATTCATTAAAAGCTGATCAAAGCTTTCAAGTGGTTTGTGATCCGAAAAGTCTTTTATATATTTATGGAATGCAATTAGATTTTAGTAAGGAATTAATTGGAGGTGGCTTTAATTTTGTAAATCCCAATGCTTCACAAACTTGTGGTTGTGGCAGCTCCTTTGCAGTTTAATAAATAATGAATAACGAAATTAATCCTATCGAAGAGGATTTTAATGCAGCTCTATCTAGATATAAAGCAGGACAAGATTTAATTCCAATCGTTCAAGATTTTCAAAAAATTATACAGCAAATTCCAAATCATTTTGCTGCCTGGACTTGTTTATCATGGCTCCAATTACTTTTGAAAAATAATGAAGAAGCTTTGTCAGCTGCTAGACAAGCTGTTCGATTAAATCAGCAAGATCCACAAGCAAGAATGAATTTGTCTTTAGCTCTTTTGGCTACTAATAATAAAGGTGTTAGGGATCATATTGAGTTAATAAAAAAAATGTCTATGATGATGCCAGATGTAAAAAGTGAGTTGAAAGAATCTGTTGAAGACGGATTAGGTAGATATCCAGATTGGCCCGAGTTAACCAAAGTAAAAAAATGGTTGGAATTTTAAATTGTTTAAAATTTTAATATTAAGTAATGGGCATGGAGAAGATCTATCTGGAAGTCTTATAGCTAAGCAATTCGTAAAAAGCGGTTATAATGTCCATGCTTTGCCAATTGTTGGTGTGGGAAACCATTACGAAAAAGAAAAAATTAAGATTATTGGTAAAACCAAAGAATTTAGTACTGGAGGAATTGGCTATAATTCTTTGAAGGGAAGACTAACTGAGATATTAGGAGGAGAAATATTTTATTTTCTAAAAAGATTATATTTAACTTTTAAAATAAGAAAAAAATATGATTATTTTTTTGTAGTTGGAGATATTGTGCCAGTTTTTTTTGCATGGTTTTGTAAGAAAGATTTTTTTACATATCTAGTCGCTTATTCCAGTCATTATGAAGGGAAGTTAAAATTACCATGGCCTTCCAAATTTTTTTTACTTTCACAAAAAGCAAAAAAAATTTATACGAGAGATTCCCTTACAGCTAATGATTTAACTTTGCAATTAAAAAAGAAAGTGTCTTTTTTAGGTAACCCATTTATGGATAAGTTTTTTTCTAGAAACAAAGAATTAAAGAAAGCTGAATTTAGTATTGGATTATTTCCAGGAAGTCGATTCCCTGAGACTTTAGATAATTTTGTATTGATTTTAGATGTATTAGAGGCATTATCAGATTTAAGATATTTTCAAAAAATTAAGTTTAATTTTGCAATAGTTAATTCTCTTTCTTCATTTAAGATAAAAGAGATATTTCAAAAAAGAGGATGGTTAAAACTAGAAAACATAAAAGATAATAATCTCTTGAAATTCCAATATAAATTTTTAGAAGTGAGTATGTATTGGAATAATTTTGACAAAATATTATTGAAAAGTAGTTGCTGTATCAGCATGGCAGGAACAGCAGCAGAGCAAGCGATTGGATTAGGAAAACCGGTTATTCAGATTGAAGGTAAAGGTCCACAATTTACAAAAACTTTTGCAGAAGCGCAAAGACGTCTGCTTGGAAAATATGTTTTTTGTGCCAGTAATTATAAAGATAAGAATGATCAAATCAATCAGACAATAAAATTGATCATTAAAATTATATATCTTATAAAGCTTAATAAGAAGTTTATGATCTCATGTAATGAAAATGCCAAAAAAAGACTAGGTGAAAATAAAGCTTGTCTTAAAATGGTTGATGATATGAATATTATTATAAAAAATGACTAAGGAAAATAATCAAAATAAGTTAAAACAAATTATCGATAATTTGTTATTAATAAATTTATTTACAGTCATTTTTTTTGCAATATTTTTTATTTTTGCAATCATCATGCAATTAAATGGCATATTTATTTTTATTAATTTTATTCAGATAGTTTGGAATCCTCTTGTAGTTCCATTGATAACAATTTTTATTATTGGTTCTTTAGTTAACGGTATCAATTCTTGGTGGAGGCGTAAATTGCTTTCTCAAGAAGAGGATATTTAAAAGTAAAATTTTTGAGTTTACTGCTCATTACTTTTTGTCCTTCTAATACAACTTTTGCTCCATCTCCTAACAATATTTTTAAAACCGCTCCAGGTACTGGAAGTAAATTAGGTCTATTCAGACATTTGCCTAAAGTCTGAGAAAAGTCTTTCATTAATACTGGATTTGGTGCAACAGCATTAAATACTCCCGAATACTTTTTATCAACTAATGCTTGAGTAATTAATGCACATAAATCAGTTCTATGAATCCAGCTCATCCATTGCTTACCATCTCCAATTGGCCCACCTAATCCAACTTTAAATATAGGAAGCATTTTTCCTAATGCGCCTCCATCTGACTCTAGAACAATTCCAATTCTAAAAATAACTAACCTTGAGAAAAATGGTTTTTTAGCAGCGACCACTTCCCATTTATTGCAAAGATTAGCTAAAAAGTCTTTTCCTCCAATACTATTTTCAGTGAATTCACCAGACAAACTTGTACCGTAATAACCTATTGCTGATCCATTTATAATGACTTTTGGGTTTATTTTTAAATTTTTAAGGGTCTTCATCATAAATTTCGTGGTATTAATTCGACTATTTTCAATCTCCTGTTTTTGTTCAGAAGTCCATTTTTTTTCTGCTATGGGTTCTCCCATCAAGTTAATAATTCCATCTGTCTCTTTTAAAATATTGAGAAGATTTTGGTTATTCCAGTTTTTTTCTTTTGATAAATCTATTTGAAAAAATTTAAACTTATTGAAATCTAAATCAACCTTTAATTTACTAATGGGTTTTCTACTTACAATGTATATTTCGTGATTTTCTTTGAGTAGTGTTGGTACTAATTCTTTACCAACAAATCCAGTGCAGCCAAGTAGTAAAAGACGCATATCATATAGATGTTTATCATTTAAGGCTATTAAATTTTTTAGACGTTTGTAATTATTATTCCGTTATAAATTTTTTTCAATATTTTTCAAACAAGTTTTTGTATAATAAAATTCAAATAACTTTCTTGAATTTACTATGACAGATTCTATTCCAAATAAACCTCTTAAGAAAGGAAGCTTAGTTTTTGTCGATAGAGAAAATTATATAAAAAGTATCGAAGCCCTAGCCAGTGATAATGATATACCTAATTATGTCTTTGAAGGTCCAGGAGAGATTCTTACACTCAAAGACGAATATGCTCAGGTTCGATGGCGCAGACCTGTTCCAGATGTTTGGTTGAAATTAGATCAACTTAAAGAATATACTCAATAAAATTTTTATATCTAAAAGTTTTTATTTTTTTTCTCTGTAGACATCTTTGATTGGATTCTTTTGGCTTCTTTGATCATTTCTTTGCCATCAAATAAGTAATTATCTACGTATCCTTGTGTATATCTATCAAATTCTGATAGCGCATCTTTAACTTGTGAAAAACAATGATAAAGATTGAGGCCTAAAGCTGAAATAGACTTTGGAACTATTTTTTTGTTATAAATTTTTTCAACTTTTTCTATTTTCTTTTGTGAAAGAATTATGTAATTGCAAAAATTTTCCATTAGTTGGTCATCATATGGATCTGCAGATAGTTCTTTTATTTCGTTATTCAAAGGTTTAATTATTTGACTAATTAATCTATTTATCGGACTATAAATTTCTTTAATCCATGTTTCAACTTCTTTGTCTTTAATTGAAGAATTATGTTTTTTTGAATTAAATTTCTCTTCCCAATTTTCATTTGATGAATCAAAAGATGAACTAGAAGAGAAAAAACTGCTATCGTATTGTTTCTTTTTGATAGGGTCATTAAGGGTTTCCCAAGCATTTTGTATTGCAAGAAAACGTTCTTTCTTGCCGCCCGCATCAGGATGATGTTGCTTAACTAAAGAGCGATATGAAGATTTAATTTCACTTCTGGTCGCATCTTTTTTGATACCTAATTCTTCATAAAAATTTTTCCCCATTTTTATAAAATATGCACTAAAGGTAACCATCTTTTCTGGCTTGAATTGAGGTATTAGATTCAAACATTGCTGTTGATAAATATCTTTCTCCAAAACTTGGAAGAATAACTATCAATCTTTTATTCATTAGTTCTTTTCTTTTGCCAATTTTTATGGTTGCTGCTAAAGCTGCACCGCTACTGATGCCAGATAAAAGACCTTCCAATCGGGCTAATAAACGCCCATAATAAAATGCTTCATCGTCATCTACTTTTATAATTTCATCAATTAATTTAGTATTAAGTACTTTCGGTACGAAACCCGCTCCAATTCCTTGAATCGAATGAGATCCTGCTTTTTCTCCCGAAATCACAGCACTTTTTTTGGGCTCTACGGCATAAATTTTGCAATTTGGATTAACTTTTTTCAAAAAACGTGCACAACCAGTGATTGTTCCTCCCGTGCCTACTCCTGTAACTAGTCCATCTAAATTGTTATTGGATTGGGACCATATTTCTTGGGCCGTTGTTCTTTCATGAATATCTGGATTAGCAAAGTTTTCAAACTGATTAAATTGATAGCTACTTGCAATGGTTGAAGACAATTCATTAGCTAAATCTAAAGCTCCTTTCATTCCGTCTTTCCCCGGTGTTAGCTGTAATTCAGCTCCATATGCTCTCAACATTGCCCTTCTCTCAATACTCATCGTATCCGGCATAGTTAATATCAATTTATAGCCTTTTGCTGCGGCAACCATTGCTAATGCAATGCCAGTATTCCCACTAGTTGCTTCAATTAAAGTTGTTTTATCTGGTGTTATCAATCCTTCTTTTTCAGCTTTACATAACATTGAATAAGCGATCCGATCCTTAACTGAAGCTGATGGATTGAAACTTTCTAGTTTAGCTATTATTTCTGGATAACAATCAAAATACTTTCTGATTCGATTTAATTTAACTAATGGGGTATTTCCAACTAAAGAAGTTATATCATTTGCTATTTCCATGAAATTATTTTTTAAATCCAAAATAAAATCTCCTACACTCATAATAATTGTATTTAAAGATCTTTTAAATAATTTTCTCAAAAGAATTTAATTTAAATAACTTCCTACTGAAAATATTTAGTAATATAAAAAGTAGTTTTTATTATGATTATGTATTCATTAGAACTAAGTATGAGATATTCACCTTTTCCACTATCAATTCAGAAGAAAGAATTTGATGATGTTAAACGAATTTATGATGAAATAAAAAGTTCTATGAATGAAAATTTAGAATCATCAAACTTGATCGAATTAAGGTGTGACAAAGTGCAAGATAAATTAATTGCTGTAAGAGCTAAAGAAATCATTTCTGTTCAGATATATGAAAAATCGTCAGTAGCAGGAGGATCTAAAAGACCAGGATTCTCTCTCAACATAGATTGATAGAATTTATGCGAGATCCCCTGGAAAATGAAATACCTCATATTAATTTCAAAGATGTTTCTTTTTCATATCCTGGAGAAAAAGAAAATTTAATTATTAAATGTAACTTTTCAATCAAAAGACCTGGTTTTTGGATGGTCGTAGGTAAAAACGGGAGCGGAAAAAGTACTCTTTTAAAATTAATTAATGGAATAATTTTACCCAAAAATGGTGTCATTGAGTCTAATGCAAATATTGGCATGGTGTTTCAAAACCCTGATCATCAAATATTGATGCCAAATTGTAGGAGTGAACTTCTTATTAATATTAATCGGAATATAAGACAAAATGAAATTAATAAAAAAATTGAATATGTGCTTGATCAGGTAGGAATGACTGGTTTTGAAAAAAGGCCAGTTCATACTTTGAGCGGTGGACAAAAACAACGCTTAACTATCGCATGCGCTCTGATTAGTAATAGAAATTTTATTCTTTTAGATGAGCCTACAGCGTTACTTGATCAAACCAGCCAATTAAAAGTTTTACAAACTATTAAAAAACTTACAAGTGATCACAAAAAACCTTTATCAGCTTTGTGGATTACTCATCGTTATGAAGAATTAACTTATGCTGATGCAGTAGCAGAGTTGAACAACGGTTTTTTATCTAGCTGGCAACATCCATCAAAATTTCAATATAATTAAAATCTTGCACTTGTCATAAGGTACTTTAAAGAGCTAAATTCATTTTATATTCCTCGGTAGCTCAGCGGTAGAGCGATCGACTGTTAATCGATTGGTCGCAGGTTCGAATCCCGCCCGGGGAGTTCCAGTTCACTCTAAATAAACCATAAGAACTCATGAGAAATCAGTAGAGTTCTTTTTTTTGGACTTTATGAAGACATTACATTTGTGGTGGTGATGTGGTGGTTAAAATCAACCAAATCACTCAATTTCTTGCTTCAGATTGATTCAGGTGACTGCAGTTTGATTCAAAACGACTTCCGCCCGGGGAGTTCCTTAACAAATTCAAGAAATATAAAGAGACCTCATAAGTCTCTTTTTTTGTTTTTATAACAGTAATTAGAACAATTACTGAATTCTCCACAAAAATAAGCTCTTTGATTGATTGTCATTTTTTAAAATTTAGAAATATTTTTGTTTATATCCTTTGAATTACGACACCATTCAGGAGATTCTAGTCATCCCACATATCTTTTTTCTCTTGATCCAAATTATTCCTTTCAAGTAATTCTATTCTTTGCTTCTGAGAATCTATTTCTGTTTCAATTACGTTTTTATCGTCAATGTATTTTGTTTGTATTTCTAGAATATTAATTTCAAATTGTTCTCCAAAAAAATCTGACATTTCTCTCCATGCTTCCATTTCCTCTTCTTTGCCAATAGTATCGTTTATCTGATGAGAAATAATTTCTAATACATATTGTTTAAGTTCTTGATGACTCATCGATTCAACTTTTTTTTGAATGTAAAGTTCTTTAAGAGTTTCTAGTTGTTTTTTTGATAAATCAGAATAGACAATAGACTTCTTTTTCATAGATACTTAAATTTTTTTTTAATATAAACAAAATTATGAGTTTAAACATTCTGGAAAAATTAAGAATCTTAAACTTAGCTAGTTCTTATTTAAAACTCAAAATATCCATTTAATTCAATTTTGATAAACTCAATAGTTGCAATCTGAAGTAGATATTCTTTCAATTTGAACCATTATTTGTATCTAATAATCCTCGATTATTAAGAAAAAGTGAATAAAATCGAAAGAAATTCTAAAATTTAAACTTTTTTAAAATTTGCAATTTCTATCTAATCCATTGCTATCAATAAGTTATTTGATAAATCTAATTGATAAAATTGTTTACAGTAATTCAGCAATCTTTATAAATTCTTGAGAGAATCATAATACTAAAACTTAATTTTAATTTAATAGTTTATAAATATGAAAATTTCCATCCTTTTAATTGAAGACGATCGTGATATGCGTGATTTGGTGGCTAGGCATTTAGAACATTCTGGTTTCGATGTCCAAAAAGCTGAAGATGGAATTAAAGGACAAGCATTAGCTCTTCAATATTCACCAGATTTAATACTTTTGGATTTAATGCTACCAAGTGTTGATGGTTTAACTTTATGCCAGCGATTAAGAAGAGATGAAAGAACATCAAACATACCAATTTTGATGATAACTGCGTTAGGCGGCCTTAAAGATAAAGTTACTGGGTTTAATTCTGGAGCAGATGATTACATCACTAAACCATTCGATTTAGAAGAATTATATGTTCGCATAAAAGCTTTACTAAGAAGATCAAACAGAGCACAGTTGAATTCTAGTAACCAGCAAGAAATATTAAATTATGGCCCTTTAACTCTTGTTCCGGAAAGATTTGAAGCTATATGGTTTGAATCTCCTGTTAGGTTAACGCATCTTGAATTCGAACTTCTTCATTGTCTTTTACAGAGACACGGTCAAACTGTATCGCCAGCATTAATTCTTAAAGAAGTATGGGGATATGAACCTGACGATGATATTGAGACAATAAGAGTTCATATTAGACATTTACGCACTAAACTTGAACCGGATCCACGCAAACCTATTTATATAAAAACTGTATACGGTGCTGGATATTGTCTTGAGTTACCTATTGGTTCTCAAGTGGAAACTGCTAGGCAAGAGTTTATTCAAGCAAGAAATCCTGACTTAATAAATTCTGCACTAGATTGATCTTATATATCTTCCATCAAAATTTTTAAAAAAGCTATTTCCCATGCCAATCTTGGTTGAATGTTTTTTCTTAAGAGGTATTTTAAATTTTCAAGTTTTTTAACTAAACCGATATTTTTTGTTTTTCTCCACCAAATTGTTTGAATTAAATTTACTAAAGAAATCTGTTGAAAAATTTCTAATTTTTCAGTTATTGATTTAGATATTTCTAATATTTCCAGACTATTTTTAATTGGAGAATTCAATTTACTTAAAATTTCATCTGAAAAATCATTCCAAATTTCAATATTTTTCAATAATTGATTTGGAGATCCATTTGCAGAATTTATCAAATCTTCAAATTTTAATTCTGTATTTATCTTTAATTTAGAAGTATTTAAATATTCTTTTAAAATTGTCTTTATTTTTTTACTTGAAAAAGATCTAAATCTGACTATTTGGCATCTTGAGATGATCGTATCTACGAGAAGGTTTAATTTAGATGTGAGTAAAATAAAAATTCCATTACTAGGTTCTTCTAAGGTTTTTAAAAGGCAATTTGAGGCTGCTTCGTTTAGGAGGTGTGCATCAATAATTAAAACAATTTTTTTTTCTGAGTTTATTGATTTCTGACCGAGAAAAGTTTTGATATTACGTATTTGACCAATTTTAATAATCTCAGATCCACTTTTTTTTGTTTTTTCAAGATCGGAACTGCTTGAACTTTTATTAGCCAAAAGGTAATCAGGTTCAATAATTAAAAAATCAGGGTGGTTATTGTTTATAATAGTTCGTTCTATATTCTCACTTGGTGAAAATTGTTTGAATATCTCTTTGATAAATTCAAGAGCAGTTTGCTTTTTCCCTAAGCCTTCAGCACCATAAAATATATAACCATTAGCAAATGATTTGCTTTTAATTATGTTGTTAAGGTAGGTATTGACTTCTTCATTCAATAGAAAATCATTTTTTTTAACCTCAATC
>QCBH01000005.1 GCA_003281685.1 Prochlorococcus sp. AG-347-E23
ATCGAAAAAAATAAGATCCTTATTTACTCAATTAATAAATCCTAGTAGATTATAGATATGACAGATATCTTAGTATTAATTTTATTTGTATTGTCTGGGGCTGCTTCAGGATGGCTTGGTGTTGATTTATTGCCAGTAGACATACTCAAACAGGTATCTAATGTAGAAGGTTTTAGAATTGTTTTAGCAATAATTGGTTTTTTTGTAGGATTAGCAGCTGGTTTTGTATTTCTTCAACTAAGAAAGACGTTTCTTGATCAAATAAGAACAATGCCAACGGACTTATTAATAAGTAGGTCCGTTGGATTAATTTTAGGATTACTTGTTGCAAATCTCCTACTTGCTCCAATACTATTAATTCCCTTCCCTAGAGAGGTTTTTTTCGCAAAACCCTTGGCAGCTATATTAAGCAACATTTTCTTTGGTGTGCTTGGTTATAAGTTAGCAGATACCCATGGAAGGACATTATTGAGATTATTTAATCCCAACAATACTGATGCATATCTAGTTAATGAAGGTATTCTCCCTGCTGCAAGTCCAAAAATTTTAGATACCAGTGTAATTATTGATGGAAGAATAAATGGACTATTAAGTTGCGGATTATTGGAAGGACAATTAATTGTTGCTCAAAGTGTAATTGACGAATTACAAACTTTAGCTGACTCAAGCAGTAATGAAAAAAGGTCGAAAGGCAGGAGAGGTCTCAAGTTATTAAAAGAATTAAGAGATTTATATGGGAGAAGACTTGTAATAAACCCAACTAAGTATGAAGGTAATGGGGTAGATGAAAAACTCTTGAAGATTACTGAGGATATGACAGGAACTTTAATTACAGCTGATTATAATCTTTCTCAGATTGCTGAAGTTAAAGAATTAAAAGTTATGAATTTAAGTGATTTGGTTATTGCTTTAAGGCCAGAAGTACAACCAGGAGAATCACTTAATATAAAAATTGTCAGAGAAGGCAAAGAAAAAATGCAAGGTATTGGATATTTAGATGACGGAACAATGGTAGTTATTGATGAGGCAAAGAATTTTGTAGGGAGCAGATTAGATATTGTTATAACAGGAGCATTACAAACTCCCACTGGAAGAATGGTCTTTGGAAAACTAATAAATAATCCTGAGTCAAACAAATCTTTTAAATCACCAGCGACACAGGGCTAAATCTAGCTAGAATCAAATCATTCTTAATTTCGTGATACAAATGACTGTATCTGCTCCTTATTACGGCGAAAACACCGTTATGAGGACTCCGCCCCCTGATCTTCCCTCTCTTTTACTTAAAGAGCGAATTGTTTATCTTGGTTTACCATTATTTTCAGATGATGATGCGAAAAGACAACTAGGAATGGATGTTACTGAGCTAATCATTGCTCAACTTCTTTATCTAGAGTTTGAGGATCCAGAAAAACCGATCTATTTCTACATCAATTCAACAGGAACAAGTTGGTACACTGGTGATGCCGTTGGTTTTGAAACAGAAGCTTTCGCTATCTGCGATACAATAAGCTATATCAAGCCTCCAGTACACACAATATGTATTGGACAAGCAATGGGGACTGCTGCAGTTATCCTTTCATCTGGCACAAAGGGACAAAGGGCGGCTCTTCCACATGCTTCTATTGTTTTACATCAACCTATAAGCGGTGCAAGAGGCCAAGCAACTGATATCCAAATAAGAGCTGAGGAAGTTTTGAAAAATAAAAAATCAATGCTGGAGATACTATCTCGTAATACTGGAAAGTCTATAGAAGAACTCTCAAAAGACTCTGACAGGATGAGTTATCTCAACCCCCAAGAAGCCCTAGATTATGGAGTTATCGATAGAATACTCATAAGTCAAAAAGATTTACCAAGTAAAATTTAACCTTCACAAAATTATTTTAGAATTATGCCAATAGGAACTCCAAGCGTGCCTTACAGACTCCCAGGAAGTCAATACGAAAGGTGGGTCGACATATATACAAGATTAGGTGTTGAAAGAATTCTTTTTCTTGGACAAGAAGTGAATGATGGTATTGCTAATAGCCTTGTTGCACAAATGCTTTATCTGGATTCTGATGATAATTCCAAACCTATCTATCTATATATAAACAGCCCAGGAGGATCAGTTACTGCTGGCTTGGCTATATATGACACTATCAAATACGTGAAAAGTGATGTAGTAACAATCTGCGTAGGCCTCGCAGCCTCAATGGGAGCGTTCCTATTGGCTGCTGGCACAAAAGGTAAAAGAGTTGCTTTGCCTCACAGCAGAATAATGATTCATCAACCTTTAGGAGGAACTTCTCAACGTCAAGCAAGTGATATTGAAATAGAAGCTAAGGAAATTTTAAGAATTAAAGATATGTTAAATATGTCTATGGCAGATATGACAGGCCAATCATTTGAGAAAATTGAAAAGGATACTGATAGAGATTATTTTCTAAGTGCGGAAGAAGCAAAAAACTATGGCTTAATTGATAGAGTAATCACACATCCAAGCGAAGCTAATCAGTCTTAAATTTTCTAAATAAATATTTTAATTTTAATTTTTAAATTAATAATTTTTGGTTTATTTACACCTTTAATGTCTAAAATATTAATTATCAAATGCAAAGAAGTTACAACTAATGACCCAACTCTTTTATGACACAGATGCAGATCTAAGTCTTTTAAATAATAAAACAATCGCGATTATTGGATATGGTTCACAAGGTCATGCACATGCCCTAAACCTTAAAGATAGCGGTATGGATGTAATTGTTGGATTATATAAAGGAAGTAAGTCTGAAAGCAAAGCTATTAGCGATGGTCTACAGGTATTTAGCGTTTCTGAAGCTTGCGAAAAAGCAGACTGGATTATGATTCTCCTCCCAGATGAGTTCCAGAAAGATGTTTACCTTAAAGAAATAGAACCAAACTTAAAAGAAGGAAAGATATTAAGTTTTGCTCATGGCTTCAATATAAGATTCGGGCTTATCAAACCTCCTAGTTTTGTGGATGTTGTAATGATTGCTCCAAAAGGGCCTGGACACACTGTTCGTTGGGAATATCAGAATGGTCAAGGAGTTCCAGCATTGTTTGCAGTAGAGCAGGATTCTTCCGGAAATGCAAGATCATTGGCGATGGCTTACGCTAAAGGAATTGGCGGAACAAGAGCTGGGATTCTTGAAACAAACTTCAAAGAAGAAACAGAAACTGATTTATTTGGAGAACAAGCGGTTTTGTGCGGAGGATTATCAGAACTCGTCAAATCAGGCTTCGAAACTCTTGTAGAGGCAGGCTATCAGCCCGAACTTGCTTACTTCGAATGCTTACATGAAGTTAAACTTATTGTTGATTTAATGGTAAAGGGAGGCTTATCTCAAATGAGAGATTCCATTTCAAATACTGCAGAATATGGAGATTATGTAAGTGGTAAAAGACTTATCAATAGTGATACAAAAAAAGAAATGCAGAAAATTCTAAAAGATATTCAAGATGGAACTTTCGCTAAGAATTTTGTGGAAGAATGTGATAAAAACAAACCCTTAATGACAAAATTAAGAGAAGCGAACTCAAAACATGAAATTGAGAAAGTGGGTAAAGGTCTGCGTTCGATGTTCAGTTGGCTGAAATAAATTTATTTTTACTATTTCTTGGATCGATTGGTCTTGATTTATTGATCGGCGATCCAAGATTCTTAATACACCCTGTTCAAGTTATTGGCTTTTACATAAAAAAAATATCTGATTACCTAATAAATAATTTTGGAGAAAATAAAAATATATTATTTTGGGGTGGTTTAATTGTAGCTTTATCCACCATTGGTATGAGTTTTGGTTTCGGGAAATTGATAGAACTCAGTTATGTGCAATCAAAAAATAATTTTTTTGGTGGATTGTTAATTTTTTTTGGACTTTCAAGTTGTATTGCGACTAAGGGACTTATTTCAAGTGTGAAAGAGATTGTAGAGCTAATACAACGCGAAGAAATTAATGTCCAAAATAAGAGAATAATCAAAGAGAGGGTACAAAGAATAGTAAGTAGGGATGTAAGCTCATCTTCTTTAAAACATCTTTTGAGATCAAGTACAGAGAGTCTTACCGAAAATTCTGTTGATGGAATATTTGGGCCATTATTTTGGATTTTTATTGGAATTTTTTTTATGAAATTTTCAATTTTTCTGCCAGGACCTTTATCACTTGGCTTTTCTTATAAAGCCATTAGTACTTTAGATTCAATGATAGGTTACAAATATGATTATTTTAGATATTTAGGTTTTTTTAGTGCAAAAATTGAAGATATTTTTACGTTTGTTCCTTCAAGATTAGTTTTAATCACATTACCTTTAGTTAGTCCCAAAATTAATGTGTATGGATCAATCATAAAAAAAAGCTATCTTGATGGTAAAAAATATGATTCGCCTAATGCTGGGATTTCAGAAGCTATATTTGCTTATATTTCTGATATTAAATTGGGTGGGAAAAGTAAATATAAAAATGAAATTATTGAAAAGCCAATCATCAATGCATATGGAGGTAATTGCACTGGAGAAAAAATTAAATTAATTTGTCAATTAATTTTGAGATTACAATTTTTATGGATAATAATTTTTGTCTTAATTTTTTTTTTAATTTCGACTTTAATTTAATAATAAATTAGTTTTAAAATTACTAAAATAAAAATAAAAACCTATGCAAGAAAACGGCTCTCCAATAGAAAATCAAAATGAAGATTTTGCTAATACATCATCAACCGATGATGAATACTCCAAATGGGTAGACAATCAGGGAGATGAAGTAAAGAATGTTTTTGGATTTAATAGCAGTGCTGAACTTGTAAATGGTAGAGCAGCAATGATCGGATTCTTAATGCTCATATTAACCGAGTTAGTTTTTAGCGGCAGACCTGTTACTTCTTCAATTTTTGGTATTAATTAAAAATGGAAGCAAAAAAATCTAATTCAATAAAATTATTCTTATACATATCTGTATGGGTAATAATTTGGGGCACTTTTGGATCTTTGATCGATTTTCCTCTATATAAAAATAAAATCTACTTAGAAGGAAGCATATATCAATATCTTACTTTCGCAGTTACAGCGATTATTTCTATTATATCTGCAAAGTTTTTTTATAAGAAAATTAATCTATAAAAACTTGTACCTAAATTTCTTAATAATTTTTGCGGGTTCTTTACCTTCATTTGACTCGTAAAGTATCCACTGATGTGTCTCAGTATCATGATCACAACCATAATTTCCAGATAGGTTATCGTAACTTAAAAGATATGAATGACAATTTTGGTCTGCCTCAAAAGCAGAGTCATAACCTATTAGGTAATATATCAAAAATAGAACAGTTATTAACAAAAAAAATACTTGAGAAACTAAATTAACTATCTTCATAAAATATTCTAAAATTTAAATATATCATCTAATAAAAATTTTTCGATCTAAAAATATAGCTAACGACCAACATTAAATACAAAGTCATGGAATTCTTGATTCTTTAAATACAGGATGACTAGCAATACTAAAATCATATTTAAGCCTATTACTATTGATCCAAAAATATTTATTTGTTTTTTACCTGGCAAAGTGTAAGTAAATTTCTTGCCTTTAAGAAAACCAGCTAAGCCTTTTTTTTCTTTTTTTGTTTCTTTTATTTGAGTATTTTTAGTATTACTCTTAACTTCATTATCAGAAAAACCTTTTACCATTATAAATTAAATAACAAATTTATAATATTCCAAAAAAATAAATTATTTTAATAATTAACAATTTTTAATCACATATGGGGTCATATATGAAATTCTCTCATTTGAGGAATTATTAAAAAAATAAGCTTCAATAATTTCCGTTTGCAGCCCCAATAGACTAGATTGACATTTGAATCTATTTTGGTCAAATACTACTAATTGAAGTTTTTCTATTTCAGAAACTAATTCTTTACATACTTGAGATCGAGAATCTTTAAAACAATCACTAGATTGTTTTAAAATTTTAGACTTTGTTGATATTGTTTCTGCCATAAGGAAATTTGATAATAATAAAAATTTTAAGAATAAAATAGTTAAAAATTTCATTACTTTTTAAGATTTCAAAATTTTGGATACTTTGGCAGGAGTTTTGATCATTAAGCTAATTTTATTTAATTGCAATAAAAAAAAGATGCCCTAGAAGAGCACCTATTAAAGGAAGAAATAGATTAAAAAGATTACCCTTGAACTCTATCCTTAAAAAGTTTACCTGCAGAGAATGTTGGAACTCTTTTAGCGGGTATTGCTATTTTTTCGCCTGTCTTAGGGTTTAATCCCTGTCTTGCAGAACGATCTCTTGGTTCGAAAGAACCAAATCCTAGTAAAGAGACTTTTTTGCCTTCCACTACTGAATCAACAATAGTTTCAATAGCCGCATCAACAACTAAAGAAACATCTGTTTTTGTGAGCTCTGTACGAGCTGCAACAAGATTTACTAAATCAGCTTTGTTCATTGAAATTTAAATTAATGCAAAGGTTTTAAAAAAAAGATTTAAATCGAGTTTTAAACCTCGAACTTCCACATCATATGGAGCAAATACAAATACGGCAACCGAAAATGCCGGCGGCGCAAAGCTTTATACAAATTTTAGGGACATTTTTAGCAACATTACTTATTTTTATAGCCGCGCTTTTTTCTCTTAAAAAAAATAGCCTCTTCATTTAGAGAACAGCTAAAAGCACTGGTAGCACTGGATTTTTTATTAAAAAATATAACTAAATTTAGCAAAGAGAAAAAATGTCAAAGAGGGATGAATTTAAGAATTTGAGCTATTTATTATGTTTTATTAATTTTCAGATATATTTCCTTCTCATCACATGAAAAAGCATAATTTGTATTTTGAAATCAAGAAAAATCTGGTTTTTTCATGATTAAACTTTCTCTCTAAATCGTTTTATACACTGAGCAGATAGATGAATAAATTTTAATTAACTAGAAAATTAGTACTCTCCAAGATCTAATAAAGTTGATTAGTGAAACCTTAAATTTTAGTTTTTTTTCTTAAATTTGTATCTATTATTCTAGTATCAGTAAATTGAATAAATTATCTCAATATTTAATTAATCAATGATAAAGAGAAAGTGAATCATATCAATAAAGGTAAACCATTTCCCTTAGGAAGTTCTCTAACTTCACAAGGGGTTAATTTTTCCCTAGTAGCCACAAATGCAGAATATATAGAAATCTTATTGTTTGAGAAAGAGGACTCTATTTCCCCAAAAAGTATATTGAAACTAGATCAGAATCATAATACAGGTCCCTACTGGCATGCAGAGGTAAAAAATCTAAATGAAGGTTGTATCTATGCTTTTAGAGTAAAACAAAAAAATAATGCTATCAATAATAACTATGAAAAAAAAGTATTACTTGATCCATGTTCAAGGGGTATAACTGGGTGGAAAAGTTATAAAAGAGAAAATGCATTAAAAACGCAAGAAAATACTAATTCTTGTCTTAAAAGCGTTGTTTGCGATAGAAAATTATTTAATTTTAAGGATTTTCCAAGACCGAAACATTCTTGGGAAGAAACAATTATTTATGAACTCCATATCAAATCCTTCACTGAATCAACTGATAAAACTGAAAGTTGTATCAAGAAATTTGTTAAAAAAATTCCATATCTCAAAGAACTGGGAATTACCTCTATCGAATTACTTCCAATTTTTTGTTTTGATCCAACTGATGCACCAAATGGATTAGAGAATTTTTGGGGTTATAGTCCAATTAATTGGTTTACTCCGCATTTTGAATACCTTTCGAATGAATCAGCTGAAAAGAATAGAGAGGAATTTAGAAAATTAGTAGAAGAGTGTCATAAGGCAGATATTGAAGTTATTTTAGATGTCGTATACAATCACACTACTGAAGGAGATTACAAGGGACCTGCGATATGTTGGAAAGGTATAGATGAAAACCTTTATTACTTTATTGGGAAAGATAAAAATTATCAGGACGTATCTGGTTGTGGGAATACTATTGCAGCAAACAGAGGATTAGTTAGAAAACTAATAATTGAATCAATAAAGTGTTGGGCGAGTGAATTTGGAGTAGATGGTTTTAGATTTGATTTAGGTATTGCCTTATCAAGAGGAGAAAATCTCTCGCCACTCGATAATCCTCCAATTTTTGAAGATATAGAATGTGAACCAGAACTTGTTGATGTAAAGTTTATAAGTGAGCCATGGGATTGTGGTGGTTTATATAAATTAGGTGATTTCCCATCTAAGAATACTTTCACTTGGAATGGTCATTTTAGAGATGATTTGCGAAGATTTTGGAAGGGGGATAAAGATACAGCTTGGAATATGAGCGATAAAATCAAAGGTACTCCATCGATTTATAAAGAAGATAATTTTTTCCCAAAATCAATAAACTTTATTACTTCACATGATGGGTTCACACTAAAAGATTTAGTAACTTTCAATAGAAAACATAATTTTGCCAACAGAGAGCAAAACAGAGATGGTGATAACCATAACAGTTCTTGGAATCATGGTATTGAGGGACCAACTACAAACTTATTAATTAATGATTTAAGAAAAAGACAACAAAAAAATCTTGTTCTTAGCTTACTTATCTCTAAAGGTGTGCCAATGATACTTATGGGTGATGAGATAGGAAGATCACAAGGCGGTAACAATAATTCTTGGTGCCAAGATAATTTATTGGGCTGGATGAATTGGGAACATGGTCAACAAGATTTGGAATTATTAGAATATTTTAAATACGTTATAAAAATCAGAAAAAAACTAATAAACATTTTTAATCCATCATTTTGCCCTAATAATCAAACCAATGAGAATATTCCAACATATCATTGGCATGGAACAAAATTAGATAATCCCGATTGGAGTAGTTGGTCTCACACAGTTGCTTTTAGCATTAACAAAGGCATTACTAATCCAATGGTCTGGATAGGTTTGAATGCATATTCAAAAAGTATCAATTTCCCCTTGCCGAAATGTAAATATAATTGGTTAAAAGTTATTGACACTAGCATGTCTGAGATTTTTGAACCCTTAACTATCAATGAAAAATTTGTTTCAATAAAAAGTAGAAGCTCTTTATTAATCATTTCAGAAGAAGTATTTGGGGCAAAAAATAATTTATTCTAAAGCGGGCGGCGGGAATCGAACCCGCATCTTCAGCTTGGAAGGCTGAGGTTTTACCACTAAACCACGCCCGCATTAAGTAATGGAATTACCATTGCAATAATACATTATCAAACAATCAACAAAGCAAAAAGATTGGAAAATTCACACTCGAAAAAAAATATTACTGGATCAACAACAAGATTAATGTTCTCTTATGGGCTAGGAGATGCAGGCACAGGTTTAGTCGCGACACAATTTGGTTTTTTTCTGTTCAAATTCTTTATTTCTGCTGGTTTACCAGTAATAATTGCAGGTTCATTATTAATGTTAATAAAGATATGGGATGCAGTAAATGATCCGTTAATTGGATGGTTAAGTGATCGTACCAAATCAAGATGGGGGCCTAGAATCCCTTGGATGGTAGTGGCATCTGTTCCTCTTGGTTTCTCTTTAGCTGCCATATGGTGGACACCCCCTGGCTCCGTGCTAACCAAGACTATTTACTATGCCATAATTTCTATAATCGTCATGACTGCTTATACAAGTATTAATCTTCCTTTTGCAGCTCTATCTACTGAAATTTCTGAAAAAACAGCAATAAGAACAAGACTAAACGCATCTAGATTTACTGGCTCAATAATTGCAGGACTAACTGGTTTAATAATTGCTGGATTTGTATTGGGTTCTGAAGGATCAGCAAATAATGAATATTTTTTAATGGGTAAAATAAGCGGATATATTGCAGTTGCTGCAACATTAATTTCTTGTTGGGGATTGGCTCCATTCGCCAAAAAAGCAAGAAGGCCTTCAGGAAAAGTTGAAGCTATAACACTTCAATTCAAAAGGATCTTCAGAAATAAAAAATTTCTAAAAGTTATTACGCTTTATATTCTTCTATGGTGCGCCTTACAATTGATGCAAACAGTAGCTTTAATCTATGTAGAGGATGTACTGAATGTACCAACATATATTGCTAAGTGGATCCCGATACCTTTCCAAATAAGCGCTTTAGTGGGTTTACAAATATGGACTAGAGTATCAAATACATTGAACAGGATTGCAGCTTTAAACTATGGAGCGATTATGTGGATTATTTCATGTACTGCAGCTTTATTTCTACCTTCACTATCAAAAATTTCAGGAGTTGGAGATAGTTTTTTCCTAAATGCCGGCAACATATTTCTCTTCATTCTTTTAATTTTTATAATTTGTCTTATTGGAATTGGAGCTTCAACCGCTTTTCTTATCCCTTGGTCATTACTTCCTGATGCAATAGACGAAGACCCAGAGAAACCGGCAGGATTATATACTGCTTGGATGGTACTTATTCAGAAGATTGGTATCGCGTTTAGTGTTCAATTATTAGGATTTTTATTATATTTATCAGGTTATCAATCATGCTTTGTTGATAAAGAGGGTCTAAATATTATTGAACAATGCTACTCAGCACAATTAACTATTAGATTATGTATTGGTTTTATACCCTCAATACTGGTAATACTTGGTCTTTTAATCATGAGAAAATGGGATCGAAAATTAATTACAAACTAATATAAAGATATGTATTACCTTAATTTTTTTAAAAGACTTCTAAGCAGCTTAATCATTGGCGGTCAAGCAATTAATTTTATCTTTAAGGGTAAAATTTCCAAAAATGATCTCTTTGACCAACTTATGGAGTCAGGTCCTGGCAGTTTATTAATTGTATTAATTACAGGAATTGCCGCAGGTACAGTTTTTAATATTCAAGTTGCATCACAACTTACAAGCATGGGGGTTTCAAGTGAAATTGGAGGTTTATTAGCAGTAGGCATGGCGAGAGAAATGGCTCCTCTTCTAACTGCTACTTTAATGACTGGAAAGGTTGCAACTGCATATGCTGCTCAACTGGGCACTATGAAAGTCACAGAACAAATTGAGGCAATAACCATGTTAAGGACAGAACCAGTTCAATATTTGGTAGTCCCAAGGTTACTATCGATGGTAATAATGTCTCCAATACAATGTCTTTTGTTTTTATCTGTAGCTTTATGGAGCGGACAAATTTGGAGCACAATTTTTTATAAAGTTCCCCCAATAGTTTTTTGGACATCTGTAAGATCAGGTAATGTGAGTTTAACCAGTACAGACTTAACTTCAATGTTAATAAAATCTATAGTGTTCGGATTACTTATTTCAATCATTGCTTGTGGATATGGACTCACAACTAAAGGTGGTCCAAAAGAAGTTGGAACAAGTACAACAGGCGCAGTTGTAATGACTCTCGTTACTGTATCTTTAATGGATGTATTTCTAACACAAATTTTATTTGGATGATCCTATGTTTAACACTAAATCAAAAAAAGAAGAAACAGTAATAATATCTCCATCATTTCAGTTGCCAATCATTTTAATAGTTTTAAGTTTTATGCTTTTGTTTTTGAATATTGGTTCTTTGCCAACAATAGTTTTTGCTTCTTTTAGTTTTTTTTTATTACTTCAGTCATTCACCTTAAGAATAAAAATAACAAATGATGATTTTATCGTTTTACAATTAGGGAAAGAAATTAGAACTTTTCCATTCAAGAACTGGATATCATGGAAATTCTTTTTCCCTATAATCCCAGGTATTTTTTATTTTAGAGAAAAGTCCAGTCCTCATTTATTACCAATTTTATTTAATCCAAAGCAATTAAAAGATGAGCTCTTAAAAAAAGTTGACTCCCTGGAAATTAAAAATTCTTAAAATTCAGACTTTGCCTATTCATCAAAATTATTTAAATGACCAATACAGAAATTTCCGACAATAATCCTGAAAAGGAATTAATAATAGATAATTCAATTTCAGATGATAAAACTAAACAAATTGGTAAGAAAAAAACAACGCAAAATAAAAAAATTACACCAAAAAACGACAAATCAACTAAATCTTTTGATGAAATTTCTAATGAAATTTTTAGAGATCTCGTTTCAAAAAAAGACTATTTAGTTAAAGAAATAAAAGAGTTAGAAACAAAAAAAAATAAACTAGAAAAAGATATTGATTCAAACTTTAAAGGACAGTCAGATAATATTGCTAAAAGAGTTAAAGGCTTTCAAGAGTACTTAACTGGAGCTTTGCAGAATCTTTCACAAAATGTAGAGAAACTTGAATTAGTTTCTCAACCAATAATCGTAAAGCCTTCACCCCTTGATGAGAAAAAACAAAACAATAACACAAATAATGTAGTTAATGTTCCCGCTCTTTCTGAGACATTTAAACCAGATGAAGAGATTATAAAAAGTTGCTTTTCAAGTTTTACAGAACAACCTGACTTTTATGCAGAATCTTGGAAATTAAGACGGAGTCTTGATTCATCAGATATAGAAATTATGGATGATTGGTTCTTTAATATGGGCGGAAGAGGTTCTCTTGAAAGTAGAGGTTCTCGACAAAAAAATGCCTTGTTATCAGCGGGTTTAATATCTATTCTTGGCGAATTATATGGAGATCAGTTTCAGACTCTTATTTTAGCTTCGCAGCCTGAACGATTAGGCGAATGGAGAAGAATTCTGCAAGATTCACTTGGTCTCACAAGGGATGATTTTGGGCCGAATAGTGGGATTGTTCTTTTTGAAAAGCCTGAAGGAGTCATCGAGAGGGCTGATAGATTAGAAGCGAATGAAGAATTGCCATTTATTATCATTGATGCAGCAGAAACCTCTGTTGCAATTCCAATACTTCAATTCCCATTATGGGTTGCATTTGCTGGTTCAGATAATGAAATTTACGATGATCTTGAACTAAACTAAGCTTTTATGAATATCTTAATAATTTTTGCAAGTTATCTTTTAGGATCACTTCCGACAGGTTTTTTAATTGGAAAATATCTCAAAAATATAGATCTAAGAACTATAGGTTCTGGATCTACAGGTGCCACAAATGTCCTAAGAAATGTTGGGAAATGGCCAGCACTTTTTGTATTTATCATTGACCTTGGGAAAGGCCTTATTGCAGTAAAAATTGCTCAATATTACTCAGATCAAGGATTAATAGAAGTTATAGCAGGTATATCCGCTATCTCAGGACATATTTGGCCAATGTGGCTTAGAGGTAAAGGAGGGAAAGCTGTTGCAACTGGATTAGGTATGTTTTTAGCTCTTTCTTGGAAAGTTGGACTCGCATCTCTTGGTATTTTTTTAATAGTACTAACAAAAACTAAATTTGTTTCTTTATCAAGTATTTCAGCTGCAATCTTACTTCCTCTTTTTATGTTTTTTTACCTAGGTAAATTTATGCACTCATATTTTTTTATAAGTTTAATTGTGGCATTATTAGTAATCTGGAAACATAGAACAAATATAACGAGATTGCTTAAAGGAGAAGAATCCAAAATTAATCAGAATCAATAGATTTAAATATTTCAATTAGAGCTTTATTAGGATCTAAAGCTTTTGATATTGATCTACCAATGACTAACTTAGAAGCTCCATTATCTATAGCTTGATGGGGAGTCATAATTCTATTTTGATCATCTTTACTGACAATATTTAATCTGATTCCTGGTGTAATAAGTTCAAAATTATTTTTATAAATAGATCTCAACATTTTTACCTCCCAAGGGGAACAAACACATCCATCTAATCCAGCATCAAAAGACAATTTTGCAAGTCTCAATACATTTTCTTCAATTGAATTATTTCTATCAAGATCAGTTTGAAAATCTTTAAGAGAAAAGCTTGTTAAAACAGTTATTCCTACAACAAATGGAGGCTTAACATTGACTGAGGTGGCTCCTTCTAAAGATGCTTTCTTAGAATCCTTAAGGGCTTTTAGACCTGCTGAAGCATGAATAGAAATAATATCAACTCCTAATTTTGAAACTTGGAAACATGCTGCACGCATGGTATTTGGAATATCATGAAATTTTAAGTCTAAAAAAATTTTTTTATTTAAACCTTTTAATATATCAATAACTCTCGGACCTTCCCTAACAAAAAGCTCTAAACCAACTTTCACCCACTTAATATTAGGACATTTTTCCAGAAGTAATTTTGCTTGACTTACATCTAATCCATCAATTGCCAATATTATTTTATCTTCTGAATTAAATCTTTTATTCATCAATTTTCAGTTTTCAAACCTCTTAATTATTTTTTTTCCAATTTGCAAAATTTTCCCTTCCAAATCATTCTTTGAATTAAAAACTAAATCAGGATTTATTACTTTCTGACTATCAATTTTTACACCCCCACCTTTAATAGATCTTTTGGATTCGCTGCTAGATTTGAAAAGTTTTAGAGCACTTAACAAGTAAAAAAACTTTACTGGAAAAACTACTTCTTTTAAAGAAATCTCTGGAATTTCTCCAACTTTTTCTTTGTGTCCAAGGAATAATTTTTGGCAGTTTGATTGGGCCTTTAATGCTTTTTCAGCCCCATGGAATAAAGTAGTAACTTCTAAAGCCATTCTTCTCTGTAATTCACGAGGATTTGAGTTTTCAAGAAAACTTAAATCTAATTCAGTAAGTAATTCAAAATAGGTAGGTGTTATATTATCAGGTACTTTTTCTAATTTTGAATACATTGAAAGAGGATCTTCAGTCAAACCGACGGTGTTAAATTCAGATTTACTCATCTTCTTAATTCCATCTAAACCTGTCAAAATTGGCAGTAGAACACCAAATTGAGGTTCTTGTTTAAAATGCCTTTGAAGATCTCTACCTATTGCAATATTAAATTTCTGATCTGTACCTCCAAGCTCAATATCTGATTTAACAACTACTGAATCGTAACCTTGTAATAGTGGATATAAGAATTCATGTAAAGCAATTGGAACTTGCGAAATGTACCTTTTATTAAATTCCTCCTTAGCAAGCATTTGACTAACTGTTGCACTCCCCATTAATTCAATTATCGAATTAAGATTTAATCCTTTTAACCATTCACTGTTATATCTAATTTCTATTCTATCTTTTGAATCAAAATCTAAAATAGATTCATAAGCTGGCTTTCCCATCCCTAGTTGGGTTAAGTATGTTTTTGCATTATCCTTAACTTGTTTTTCCGATAACTGAACTCTTGTTTTATTTTTTCCAGTTGGGTCTCCAATTTGAGCAGTAAAATCGCCAATAATTAGAACTGCAATATGTCCATTATCTTGGAATGCCCTAAGTTTTTTAAACAAAATGCTATGCCCAAGATGAATATCTGTTCCAGTAGGATCGATCCCAAGTTTAACCCTTAATTTTTTATTATTTTTTTTTGCATGATCAATTATCTCCGAAAAAGTTTGATCTGTTCCCTTAATTGGGAAATATTCTTCTATTCCTCTTGATAGCCATGATGGCAATATTGAATTCTCTGACATAAAGTATTAACGGTTAAATTTAAGAAGTTTTATCAAGTTCATCCTTCATTCTTATTAAGGTTTTATTCATTTGATCGAACATTTGATCAGGAGTAATCCCAAATTGACTTAACTGTGTCTTTAATTGTTCTACTGTCATTTTTGCTTGAAAATCTTCAGACAATTCAAATCTCTTCATAAAGACCTTATAACGATCCATAAGTGATTCCATTTTTTTTATAAACATTTTTTTCCCTTCTCTATCAAATTTTCCATAATCAGAACCAAGTTTCATAAGTTCTTGGTAATCTGTAAAAAGCTTTTTAGCTTCTTCTTGAACAATGTCTGACTCAAAGAATCCCATTTCTATTTTTTTACTTCTCAAGATTAAGGCTCAATTACAAGATAACAAGAATCTCTTAAATTGATTAGAACATTAATAAATTTTAGTTTATAAATAATTCTTTGATTTATATTTTTTCAGAACTAAATTTAGTGAACATATTTAATAAATATTGGAAAAATTCAACCTAGAAAATATTTCAAACCAAAATAGACAATTTGAATTATTTGGTTCAAATGTAAATACTTCAATTAATTTTCAACACTCAAATTATCTAAAAATCAAAGGCAAAAACCTAACTGAATGGAGAAATAGAATCTATAATCACCAATTCAAAATTTCAAAAGATACTCTCAATAAAACTTTACATCAAACAAGTCTTCCTATAAATACAATTATTAATGAAAGAAAAATTGATCCGTTTTCCTTGCAGCCATTATCATTGAACTTTTGGAGAACCAATCAATATATACATAATGGTCCAGCAATATATTTTGTAATTGACTCAATGGAGAATTCTAAAATAATACTTTATATAGGAGAAACAAATTCAGCAAACAAAAGATGGAAGGGAGAGCATGACTGTAAAAATTACCTTCTGAACTATAAAGAAGCCTTAGCTCATAACAAACTCTCAAGTCACCAAGATATTCGTTTCTTCTTAGATGTACCTAAAGAAGTAAAATTAAGACGTAAATTAGAACTGCAACTGATATATTTATGGTTACCACCTTTTAATAAAGAAACTCGAGATAGGTGGGCAACTACTTTCACGAACAACTAAAAGTTAATTAAATCCATTTAACAAATGAAATTTTCCACATTCCAAAAAAATCTAGATAACTGGCAAGGTGCTTCATTAATTTTTGGAGTTTTAGAGGAAGAAATCGTAAGCCAACTTGAAAACATAAAATTTGTTATTGACCCAAATTTATTACAAAAAAAAGTTACTCAAAAAAAATTTAAAGGAGAAAAAGGAAAAACTTTAAGCTTTGAATTTTTAGATCAAAAATTAGAAACTTTAATCATATTTGGTCTTGGCAAATCAAAAGACCTAAAAAAAAGTGATATAGAAAACTCAATAGGAAATCTAGTTAGAAAAACTGTTGATAAAAATGAAAAAATCAGCATCTTGCTACCTTGGGAATTTATAAATTCACAACTAGAATTAAATCAATTAGCAGAGTCAGCCAGATTATCTGCCTATAAGGACAATAGATTCAATAAGAAAAAAGATGAAAAGAAAGTTCTTAAAGAAATAGAGTTTTTGAATTTAAAAAAATTTGAGAATATTAGCTTTGAAGAGACAACGCAAATATGTGAAGGTGTAGAACTAGCTAGAAGACTCGTAGCCGCCCCTCCGAATAGTCTTACTCCTCAGGAAATGTCTATACAAGCTTCTCAAATAGCTAAAGATCATGATTTGGAAGTAAAAATTTTAGAGGCAAAAGATTGTGAAGATTTAGGAATGGGCGCATATTTAGCTGTAGCAAAAGGTTCTGATCTAGTTCCTAAATTTATACATCTTACTTTAAAGTCAGAGGGGCCTATAAAAGAAAAGATTGCACTTGTTGGGAAGGGTTTAACATTTGATTCTGGAGGATATAACCTAAAAGTAGGAGCCTCTCAAATTGAAATGATGAAATATGATATGGGCGGAAGCGCTGCAGTTTTAGGAGCAGCAAAAGCACTTGGAGCAATAAAACCAAAAGGATTAGAAATTCATTTTATTGTTGCAGCTTGCGAAAACATGATAAATGGATCTGCAGTACATCCTGGAGATGTAGTTAAAGCATCTAATGGTAAGACAATTGAAATAAATAACACTGATGCAGAGGGAAGACTCACTTTAGCTGATGCTTTAACTTACGCATCAAATTTAAAACCGGATTCAATAATAGATCTCGCAACTTTAACAGGAGCTATAGTTGTTGCATTAGGGAATGATGTAGCTGGATTCTGGAGTAATAATGATGATCTAGCAAATGATCTAAAAGCCGCATCATCCCAGTCTGGAGAAGAATTATGGCAAATGCCTTTACAAAAATCATATAAAGAAGGTTTAAAGTCTCATATAGCTGACATGAAAAATACAGGTCCCAGAGCAGGTGGGTCAATTACTGCTGCTTTGTTTTTAGAAGAATTCTTTGATAAAGAGATTAAATGGGCTCATATTGATATCGCTGGGACTTGTTGGACTGATAAGAATAAGGGAATTAACCCATCTGGTGCAACCGGTTTTGGAGTTAAAACTCTGGTTCAATGGATTAAAAATAAATAATTATATTTAATTCATTCATTCCAAAGATTCGTTGATCTTGCGTTATCGCCCCATAATTGATCCAACCTCTGATCTCTCCCACAAGTGAATCTATAGAACTTATATTTTATTTCATTTCTCTCAGCAAAATCCTGATGATATTCTTCAGCCAACCAAAATTGACCTTTTGATTTTAGTTCTACAGATATTTTTTCTAATGGAACTCGTAACTCATTAGAGGCCAAAAAAATTGCATTTTTTGCATCACTTTCCTCAGCTTCATCTTTGAAAAAGATCACTGGCCTATAAGAATCTCCACGATCACAAAATTGACCCTTGCCGTCCAAAGGATCAATATTTCTAAAATAGATCCTAAGTATCTTGGGTAAAGTTACCAATTGGGAATCATAGTCAACCAAAACCACTTCTTGATGTCCTTCATGATTTTCGTACGTAGGATTTTGTAAATCTCCACCTGAATATCCACTTTGTACAAAATTTATCCCCTTTAATGACTCTAAATCATGTTCTAAACACCAAAAACAACCCCCTGCAAGAATCAATTCCTCTGCAGAAGCGTTTACAGGATTAATAAATATTGAAAGAGCAATTATTAGAGGTAAGAAGTATTTCATCTTATTATTATAAAGTTTAAATAATAGAATTAATAATCTCTTTAGCAGCTCTCTGGACTACGCCCACTTCTCCTAATTCTTTTTTTAAAAGAGCATAACCTTTTTTAATTTTTATTTTTTCTGACTTAACCTCAAGAATCCTACATGATTTGCAGAAAATTTTCTTTTCGTCAAATTCTCTCTGCACAAACTCAGGGATTATTAATTTATTAACTAACAAATTTACTGGGGAAATAAATCTTACTTTGAAATTGAGAATTTTTTTAGCAATAAATGCAGTTACCCTGCTAACTCTATAACCAACAATCTGTGGGATTCCATACAAAGCTAATTCCATATTAACTGTCCCTGATTTACAAAGAGCAATTTTGGTGAGCGAATAAATATAAGGCTTTAATTTTGCACTATCTTTTTGAGAAATCACAAATCCTTTAACTTGATATTTTCTAAAGGCTTTTTTGAATATTTCATCAAAAGCCAACCGACAGGAGGGAATATAGACAACCAAACTTGGATATTTTTGTTGTAAATTTTTAGCCACTTTCATAAAAGTAGGTAATATATATCGCAATTCTTGAGGTCTTGATGCGGGCATTAAAAGAATGATGTTTTGATCTGGGAGAAGGTTTAGAATAGCTCTAGAATCTTTCTTTAGAGGAAGTTTTTTTGTCAAATCAATCATTGGATGTCCAACCCACAAAACATCTCCGCCCCTCTTTTTGTAGAACGCTGCTTCCTTCTTGAAAATCGCAAAAATTTTATCAGAAAATTTTATTAGATTTGTTGTAGTATTATTTCCAATCCTCCAAGCCCACTCTTGAGGAGCAATATAGTAAAAAATTGGAATTTTTATCTTTGATCTTTTTAATTTAGTACCAATTTTTATATTGGGACCCATATAGTCAATCAAAATTAAGCAATCAGGGGGATATTTTTTTAGTAATTTATAGATTCTTTTTTGAATTCTTATTGTTGGAAGAATCAGAGGTAAAGCCTCCCAAATTCCTATTGCACTAATTGATGTAGTATCTTGAAGAATTTTTACACCTTCTTTCTTCATTCTCTCCCCTCCTAATCCGCAAATTTCTAAACCTACAGATTTTCTTTTAGCTTCATTTAATAATGCTTTTGATAACAAACTTCCGTGCAAATCTCCAGAGACTTCTCCAGTACTTATAAATATCTTTTTATTCATAAATTCACTACAGGCATTGGTCCTCGTCTTTCTTTAGATATTGACTCTTTTAAAAAACTACATAATTTTGAAGATGAAAGATCTAATTCTCCTGTCATTACTTTTTCTAATGAATTTGAAATCGCGTCATTTGATTTGAAAAGTAGATTCCAAGTACTTTGAAGAATTTTTAAGTCAAAATCTTTATTTTCTATTAAACCACTTCTCTTAATTCCAATCCTATTCAAACCTCTCAATCTTCCTGGATGCCCTTCGGCCAAACAAAAAGGAGGTACATCTCTATCTACTCTAGTCATTCCTCCAATCATTGCTAAATATCCAATATGTACAAATTGATGAATACCTAAACAACCGCCAATAATAGCTTTATCTTCAATCTTTACATGACCTGCAACTTGAACACTATTTGATAAAACTATCCTATTACCAAGTTCACAATTATGGCCGATGTGAGTGTAAGCCATCAACAAATTATTATTGCCAATAATAGTTTTTTCCCCTTCGTCAGTTGCTTTGTTAATAGTTACGCATTCCCTGAAAGTATTATTATCTCCAATAATTACTTCAGTAGGGGCACCTTTATATTTAAGGTCCTGAGGATCAAGACCTATAAAAACACTAGGAAAAACTTTATTGTTTGTACCAATTTTTGTTCTTCCGGATATAACAGCATTAGGGCCTATTTCGGATCCTTTCCCGATAGAAACATGAGGACCGACAATAGCTCCTTGAGAGATAATAACACCATCATGTAATTCGGCACTTGGATCAACAAACGCATTTGGGTGCACTTTTACACCACTAAAGCTTGATTTTAATTCAGTATTTTTAAGATCCATATCTCTAATCAACCAATGAAAACATTAATTCTCCAGCACAAACCAAATTCCCATCAACGTGAGCCTCACCTTTAACCTTCCCAAATCTTTGTCTTTTAATCGACAATAGCTCACAAGAAATTATTAATTGATCTCCAGGCACAACTGGTTTTCTGAATTTAACATTATTGATTCCAGCAAAGACGAAAAGCCCTTTTGGAAGATCAGGCATTTGCGTTACAATAATTCCACCAACTTGAGCCATTGATTCAACAATAAGGACCCCAGGCATCAAGGGTCTATCAGGAAAGTGTCCCTGAAATTGAGGCTCATTTATAGTTACATTTTTTACTGCAACAGCTCTCTCCCCTGGAATATGCTCTATAACTTTGTCCACAAGAGCAAAAGGATATCTGTGAGGTAATAAACCAAGTATGTGCTCAGAAGAAAGTTGATTATTTTCACTGGATAATTTCTTTTCCAAAACGATTAAAGATAAAGTTAATTTTTTAACGATGAGGCCAACAAAGCATTTAAAGAATGTGATCCTTTATAAACTAAAATTTGAGCCCTAGGTAACCCTACCAAAGCTAAGTCCCCAATTAGGTCTAAAATTTTATGTCTTATTGGTTCATTATCAAATCTTAATGGTGGATTAACCCATTTTTCACCGTCACAAACAAGGGCATTTTCCAAACTTCCGCCTTTTATTAATCCAAGTTCCCTTAACTCTTGAAATTGATCTTTAAAACCAAATGTTCTGGCAGGAGCTATCATTTCAACAAAACTTTTTGGATTTAAATCAATCACAAAAGTTTGATTTCCAATTGCTTTATAGGCAAAACTTATAGTGGATATAATTTTAGTTTTTTCAGAAGGAGTTGCTGCTATGACTGAGCCCTCTTTATTTAAAATTATTGATTTATTAATATCTTGAAAGTAGTTATCTGGTCTTGGTGCCTTTTTTATCCCTACCTTTTCAAAATCTCTAACCCATTGAATTGCCGATCCATCTAAAAGAGGAATCTCTTTCCCATCAACCTCAATATGTATATAACTCAACCCACAACCAGCAAGTGAAGATAATAAATGTTCGATTGTATACAAATTTCTACCCCCTAATTTTACCGCCGTACAAAGCATGGTACTCCCAATTAAATCTTGAGTAAGCTTAAAAATCTCACCAGGTTTATCCTTGAAAGAAACATAATATCCTTCTTTTTCATAAGGAGAAATTGTAACTCTTGTTTTTTCTCCACTATGAAGACCTATACCTTCTCTAGAGACAACTCCAGCCAAGGTATAGCAGAAATCATAATTAGCAGGCCAAGAAAACACTTAAAACTTCCATCCAACTCCAAGGGTATATCTCCAATCTCCACTTAGGTCCTTGCTAGCAACATCTATTCTTAATGGACCAATTGGTGTTTTAACCCCAACTCCACCTCCAAGCGAATAACCAGAACCTGATTTCTGCAATAATTTACCAGGTTTTCCTGGGACATCATTTTGAGAGCCCAAATCACTTCCGGCATCAAAAAATAAAGCTCCTGATATCATTCTCCAAACTGGGAATCTATATTCTGCAGTGCCTTCAACAAAACTTTTACTTACAGCCAAATCACACGATCCCCATCCTCTAATAGATGATGTTCCTCCCATACAAAATGCCTCGTAAGGAGGTAATTCCCCAAGAATAGTTCCAGCCTTAAATTGAAACCCAATAGCTTGAGGACATTCTTCACTACTAGCATTACTAGACTTACATGCTTTCGTTAAATTTATTAATTTTGTTGGTATAAAAAAAGAATATGAAGCTCTCATTCTATTAAAAGTAGGAGAATTTTTTCCCATTGAGACAAACTGTTCAGTACCAAAGCTTAATTTGTTTCCTGAAGTTGGGTTGGTGGAATTATTCAAATTATTTCTAGATGCAGTTGCAATAACACTCACTAATGTATTTTCATCAGGGCATGAACCATCATTTGGAGTAAATCCAATACAAATAATATCGCTTATGTTATTTCTGGTTGTGGTTGGTGTCCTATCACCATAAGGTTTTCTATTTCCATCACCATCAATCATCTTTACTTTCTTAAAATTCATTCCTGCAAGAACTCTCCATTTAGCGATCTTAAATGGATCTCCATCATTTAATGGCCTTGAAAAAGAAAATCCACCACCTGTTTTTTCTAAAACTATTGATGAAAAAGTTTCAGAGCTAGATGGTGTTTGATCATCTACCGCATAAAATCTTCCATTGTTTTCACTTTTAAATTCTTGTGGATAATCTCTACTTAAAAAAAGATTTGTTCTAAAGGATGTTTTATGTTTGTCTCCTTTAATCCAAGGATCAGATAATGAAAAATTATAGGTAGTTGAATATTCTCCGAAATTTAGATTTAAATTTGTTGACCATGCTCTTCCAAGTGCATTTGTTTCCTGCAAACCAATCGTAGCGAAGATACCTGAACCATTGCTATAACCAAGTCCACCTGTTAATGATCCTGTTCTTTGCTCGCTCAAGTCTAAAAAAATTATGACTTGACCAGGATTTAAATCATCTTGGCCAAGAGATACCTTTACATCATCAAATAATGATGTCGCATAAAGTCTACCGATATCAGCTTCTAAAATTTTTCTATTAAATATTGAACCAGGTTGTGTTTTTAATTCTCTTTTTATGACCCAATCTTTTGTTTTCCCTTTCCTAGGTTTTCCATCAATTATAGATTCACCATCAGAACCTAGAAATCTTAATTTCACGTCGGATATAATACCCTCAGAAACTTTTAATATTACTACACCGTTTTCAGAAATTCTATCTGGGCCATTAACTCTTACTAAAGAATAACCTTCTTTTTCATAACGTTTCTTTATTATTTCTATCTTATTTTGAATTACATTTAAGTTAAGAGTTGTTCCATAATAATTATTAAAAATATTATCTACGTATTCATTAGAGATTAGAGAGTTTTTTGGTTTAATTTCAACTTTCTTCAAAATGGGATTAGGCACTACATTTACTATTAACCTCACACCTAGTGGCCCATCTTGTGATTTTATTTTAACTCCGGAAAACCAACCACTAGCGTATATTGCATTAAGGTCTCGATTTAAAATTCTATTATCAACAATACTTCCAGGCTTTATGCTCATAGAATCATATGCAGCCAATTCAAGTTTTCTACCCTCAGGATGATTTTCCCAACCTTCGATAATTATTTCTGAGATAAGAACACTTTCTTCATTAATATCATTATTATTTTCTACAAGAAGTAAATTTTTCTTTTGTTTAAAATCAATCCCTTGAAATAAACCATTATTATTATTTTTTATTTCTAAGGTTGTTATTGATTTATCAACATCATTTGGCAAATATTTAGCAGCCAGTTCTGAATTATTTGATATCAAAATCAGAGGAGAGCAGGCAACATTTGTGAAAACCTTTCCAAATTTTAAAAAATGTTTTTGCATAGTACTTTTGATTACAATAAATAAGTCATTATTTATTTAATTAGGTTAGAGAAAATCTTTTATTCTACGGTGAATTTCACTGTAAGCTGCGATTAGATCACCTAAATCATTTCTAAATCTATCTTTATCTAAGCTTACAATTGTATCATTTTTTTGTTTTAGATCCCACAATCTACAATTATCAGGACTTATTTCGTCCCCAAGAAGAATGTTATTTCTAAAATCATAACCAAATTCCAACTTGAAATCCACAAGTTGAATTTGAATATTTTTAAAAAAACTTTTCAGGATTTCATTAATTTTTAAAGTTAAATTAACTATTAATTCTAAATCATCAAGGCTTAATATATTCATTAGTTCAATTCTATCTTTTGTAATAAGGGGATCATTAAGTTCATCATTTTTAAGATATATATCAATTAATGGTTTTGATAGTAAAGTTCCTGGTTTGATATTCGTTTGTTTACACAAAGAACCATAAGCAATATTTCTTAGAACAATTTCTAATGGTATTACTTTTATTTTTTTTGCAATCATTGTATTTTCATTTTCAAGTTCAATAAAATGCGTTGGAATATTCTTCTTGATAAGAATCTCAAAAATTTTTGAACTAATTAAGCAATTAAGTTTGCCTTTACCTTCAAATTTTTCTTTTTTCAATGCATTAAAAGCTGTCGCATCATCCTTAAATTCAATTTTTACTTTATCAACATCATCATGTGTAAATACTTTTTTTGCTTTGCCTTCATATATCAACTCATATTTATTATTCATTAATTTAAAACCTCATTATGATTACTAAAGTACTTTTTGTAATTAACATAATTATTAAGAGGTCAAATTCAAATGATCTTCTTTCATTTTAACTGATTATTCATCGAAACTTCATAACCTTAAAAAAACAAATATATGGGAATTCATTCACCAAGTTCTAGGAGCTTTTTTAGATTAGAAAATATCTTAATAATTGGAAATGGCGGAAGAGAAAACTCTTTGGCTTGGGCTATTCAAAAAAATGAATTAGTTAAAAAAGTTTATTTAGTACCCGGTAACGCTGGTTCAGAAAGAATAAATAAATGTGAAAGAATAAAAATTGATATAAATAATGAAAATGAACTGTTAGAAAAGCTGCATTTTCTTAAGATAGATTTAGTTGTAATAGGACCAGAAATACCTCTAGCAAATGGATTAGCTGATTTTCTTCGCAAAAAAGATTTTAAAGTATTTGGTCCGAATAAAGATGGAGCAAAATTAGAATTTAGCAAATCTTGGGCTAAGGAATTTATGCAAGAAGCAAATATTCCAACTGCAAACTTTTGGAAAGTCAATTCTCTAGAGGAAGCCAAAAAAATTATCAATTCATCATCTATTCCACTGGTAGTAAAAGCTGATGGACTAGCCTCAGGTAAAGGTGTTTTTATTCCTAATTCAAAAGATGAATGCTTTAAAGCAGCAGAATCAATTTTTAATGGTAGATTTGGAAAATCTGGTAAAGTAGTTGTTTTGGAAGAAAAAATTCAAGGACCAGAAGTTTCAGTTTTTGCTTTATGCGATGGAATGAGATATACATTACTTCCAACCGCACAAGATCACAAGCGACTTAACGAAAAAGATACAGGCCCAAATACCGGAGGTATGGGAGCTTATTCCCCTGCGCCATTATTAACAGAAGATTACCTTGATAAAATCATCAAAGAAATAATTGAACCTACAATAAATGAACTGAATAAAAGAAATATTGACTATAGAGGCGTAATTTACTTTGGTTTAATGATCACAAAATCTGGGCCCAAAGTTATAGAATATAATTGTAGATTTGGTGATCCAGAATGCCAAACAATAATGCCCCTGATGGACCAAAATTTTTTATTTCTTTTAGAAAAATGCTCAATGGGAAATTTAACTGGTGATGAGAAAGTTAATACTTCTGATAAAGTTAGTGGTTGTGTAATAGCGACTTCCAAAGGTTATCCTTACGAATATAAAACTGGTTTTCAAATAAATATAGGTAAGATTGACACAAATGATTGTCAAATTTTCGATTCAGGTACTTCTTTAGGTGAAAATGGGAAATTATTAACTGACGGAGGAAGAGTATTAAGTGTTGTCTGTCAAGATAAAGATTTCGATATGGTTTTTGAAAAAGCGTACAAGAATTTAAAAGAAATTAATTTTGAGGGTATTTACTTTAGAAATGACATAGGACATCAAGTCAGAAAAAACTTTTCTAAGGAGTATTAAACTTATGGTTGATACCAATAATCAAGAAAATAGAAAATATAACATCACTGAAAAAGAAGATATGAATAATAACTATTGGATTAATGGACTTCTAGCTTGGTGGAGTGGGTTCAGCTTAAGAACAAAGTTGTTAGCTATCGCAACTCTTGTCGTAAGTCTCCTAATGACAGGAATAACTTTTTTTGCATTAAATAGTATACAAAGAGATGCTGGAATGAATGATACTAGATATGCTCGAGATCTTGGCTTGTTACTATCTGGAAATGTTACAGAATTAGTTGCTAATAACCAAAAAAAAGAAATTTCAAATGTAGCTGAAAAGTTTTGGAGATCAAGTCGAAACCTGCGCTATATATTCTTTACTGATGCTGAAGATATTATTCAACTTGGGATACCGATCAGTGCAACACCGACAAGCTCAGACAGTCAGTTTCAGCTCACTAGAAAATTAAAATTACCCTCAGAATTAAAGAAAAGACCACAATTCCCTTTGGTTAGACAGCATGCGACACCTCAGGGTCAAGTTACAGATGTATTTGTCCCAATGTTGTGGAAAGGCAAATATCTTGGAACTTTAGCTTTGGGAGTCACTCCTAATAAAAGAGCACTAGCTAGTGCTGCCTTAACTAGAGAAGTAACCATTGCTGTTTTTATCTCCATTTGGGTTTTAGTAATACTTGGAGCTGTGTTCAATGCTCTAACAATTACAAGACCAGTCAGAGAGTTAGTTAGAGGTGTTAGAGAGATCTCAAAAGGAAATTTTAAGTCCAGGATTTCTTTACCTATGACAGGTGATCTAGGAGAACTATTAAATGGATTTAATCGAATGGCCACACAGTTAGAAAATTATGACGAAGCCAATATAGAAGAACTAAAAGCGGCACAAACTAAACAACAATCCTTGATAGCTACAATGGCTGATGGCGCAATATTATTGGACTCACAGGGGAAGATTGTACTTACTAATCCAACAGCAAAGAGATTATTTCGTTGGGAAGGAAGATTCTTAGAGGGTAAACATTTTTTAAATGAAATCCCCGAGATTTTATCTAACGACTTACATACAAATATTGAATCTATCTTAAACAGGGAAAAGGAAAAGGACGATTTAAGATTTAGTTTAGGAGAACCAGCAAGAACCCTAAGAATTGTCTTGCAATCAGTTTTAGATACAAATAAAGTAGAATTAAAAGGAATTGCCGTAACAATCCAAGATTTAACTAGAGAAGTTGAACTTAACGCAGCACAAAATAGATTTATTAGTAATGTTTCTCACGAATTAAGGACACCACTTTTTAATATCAAAAGTTACGTAGAGACGTTACATGATTTAAAAGATCAGCTTTCTGATGAAGAACAAATAGAATTTTTGGGAATTGCAAATTCAGAGACCGATAGGTTAACAAGACTTGTAAATGATGTATTAGATTTATCAAGATTGGAATCTGGGAAAATTGTTCAGCTAGAGCAAATAGACATAAAACCAGCAATAGAACAGACTCTTAGAAATTATAGACTTAATGCTACAGAAAAAAATGTTTCATTAGCCCATGAGATAGAGGAAACTATTCCTCCAATTCTTGGAAATTTTGATTTACTTTTACAGGTTTTTGATAATTTGCTGGGTAATGGATTAAAATTTAGTCCAAAAAACAGCTGCCTTATTATAAGAGCTTATACTTGGCCAGATTCCTGTCCTGCTTTCCCTCCAATTATTAAAAATGATTCAGCCCCTCAATGTGAATTAGTTTCACCACTACCCAAAGTAAGAATTGAGATTGCTGATACCGGCTCAGGAATATCTCAAGCTGATCAAGAAAAGATATTTGATCGTTTTTATAGAGTCGAGAATTCGGTCCATACCGAGCAAGGCACAGGTTTAGGTTTATCTATAGTGCGAGGAATAATTGAAAAACATGGTGGTGAGATTCGTATGGCTAGTGAACTGGGAGTAGGAACAACTTTCTGGTTTGATTTAGCCTTAGCACAATCTGATAAAGATGAATTGTTAACGAAAGCTATTAATAATTCAGAATCTTTTTCTGGTTCTGAAATTAAAGAGATTATCTAATTATTATCTATTCCTTTAAAAACATTTGGAACATTTTGATCAGGCACAACTCTATGAGGGGCACCACTAAATATTTGTTCAAAATTAGAAAAAGAATCTTTTATTTCTGGGCCACTATTTGTAATGATAAATTCTCTGATTCGTTTATCATGCCATGATCCCCGCATTTTAAAAACATTTAAAGCTCGTGCCATCTCGCCTTTTATTTCTACATATTGAAGCAATAAAATTGTATCTGTAATTGTTGAGATATGAGAATCAGTTATAGAATGACTCCCCATAAACTCCTCTGCAGTATTAGTAAAAAAGCCTGCTATCTCTTCTTGTTTTGTGTAGCCCGTAACAGCAATTACAAACTGTCTAAATGCATTCAAACTTACACCTCTAGCTAATGCAGAGAGAGAGTCAATTGCCATTCTTTTTGGTTTAAATTGATTAATTTGGGTTTTTATAATTTGTAAGTGATCTTCTAAACCAGTTGATTCAGGATATGCACAAATAATTTTCAATAACCCATCACTTTCCATTTTTTCAAAATCTATTCCCCAGCTAGTCGCATTCCTAAGTAATTGAGCCCTAGATTCTTCATATGCAAAAAGTATTGCTCTTTCATTATTGTTATAAGCATCTTCAACAAATTTTGATACAAGCATCGTTTTGCCTGTGCCAGTAGCTCCAGTGGCAAGAATGATAGAATCTTGAAAATATCCTCCACCACACATATCATCAAGATCTTTAACTCCAGAGCTAATCCTAATATTTGAGGATCTTTGCGTTAATCTCATTGCTCCTAGGGCAAACACGCTTATTCCATCCATCCCCATAGTAAATGGATATTCACCTTTCATATGAACAGTACCTCTTAACTTCAAAACTTCTAGAGTTCTTCTTCTCTTTTCTGACTCAAGAACATTTCTTAATAAGACAACATTATCAGATACAAATTCTTCTACTCCATATCTAGCAATTGGTCCGTAATCATCAACCCTTTCTGTAGTCATAACAGTTGTAACACCTATTTCTTTTAATCTCGCTATCAATCTAAATATTTCTCTTCTAACAACGTAAATAGCATCATACTGTTGAAAGACAGCAGTTATTGAATCTATTGCGACTCTTTTAGCTTTATATTTTCTAATTGCATAACTAATTCTCTCAATAAGACCAGACAAGTCAAAGTTACCCGCAACATCCTGTCCATCAGGGTCAGGAGAAGCATCCAAAATAAAAAGTTTATTTTGATCAATTAATTCTTGTAAATCCCAACCAAAACTAGCGGCATTTCTAATAATATCTAAAGGTGATTCCTCAAATGTCACAAAGATTCCAGGCTCATCAAAATTACAAATTCCATGGTGTAAATATTGCAGTGAAAAAACAGTTTTACCTGTTCCTGATGTACCGCTAACGAGTGTACTTCGAGATACAGGCAATCCACCTCTACAAACATCATCAAAGCCCTCTATGCCAGTTGGTAATTTTTGTACTTGCATTTTATTTGATTTACCAAATTTCTTATCATTCATAGTTTTGTGCTAGTTAAACAAAAATAAAATAAATTTAAAATTTATTTGAATTATAAAAGTTTTAAATATATTATTTATTTCCACTATATTCAGTTTCAGTTAATTCATCAAAAAGTAGATCTAAACCAATTAAAACTTTCTCTCTATCTGAAAGGTCACCTATTATTTTTCTCACTGGTGGCGGTAAAATTTTAGCTAAAGTTGGGGTGGCTAAAATCTTATCTTCTTCTGCAAGTTGTGGTTGCTTTAGTACATCAATTACCTTCAAAGCATAAACTCCTTTGAATTCATTTTCTAGAATTTCTCTTAAAGTATTTAAAGCTCTCATTGAATTAGGAGTATTTCCAGCAACATAAAGTTTTAAAATGTATGTTTTTCTTGCTGCCATTGTTATAGTTCCTGAATTGATATAAAAGATTTAGAACAAACCTTGACTTATTACACTACAAAATAAGAAAATATACAAACTACTATGATTGCTTATTTGGCTAAATCAAATTATCAATTTGAGCCTAATAGCGTCTTTAAGATATGACAAATTCAAAAAACTCTTCAAACAATTCTTTAAAAAGTAATGAATTGTACGCGATAGCAGAAACTTCGGGACAACAATTTTGGTTCGAGGTTAATAGATACTATGACATAGACAGATTAGATGCAAAAGAAAAAGATAAGATAACAATAGAAAAAGTTTTACTATTAAAAGACAAAGAATCTATCACTATTGGGAAACCTTACGTAAAGGACGCAAAAATTGAATTAGAAGTAGTCTCCCATAAAAGAGATAAGAAAATTCTTGTATACAAAATGCGTCCGAAAAAAAAGACAAGAAGAAAAATGGGACACAGACAAGAACTTACGAGAGTTATGGTAAAATCTATTTCAGTAGGCAAAAGTGCTCCTAAGTCTTCTTCAAAAAAAGAAACTGTTAAAAAGGAAGCTAAACCAAAATCCGTAAAATCTACAAATTAAACATTTCTAATGGCACATAAAAAAGGAACAGGTTCTACAAGGAACGGTCGAGATTCAAACTCTAAAAGACTGGGTGTTAAAGCTTATGGTGGAGAAATAGTAACTGCAGGATCAATTTTAATTCGCCAAAGAGGTACATCATTTTTGCCAGGAAACAATGTTGGTAAAGGTAAAGATGACACACTTTTTGCACTAAAAGAAGGAACTGTAAGTTTCGAAAGCATTAAAAGAAATCTAAGAAATAGAAAAAGAGTTAATATAGTTATCTAATTTTCTTGTAAGCTCTTGTAGTTATAAGAATAGGATGAAAGACTTCTAAAAAATTTGCTTGAAGAGTCTCAAAAAACTTCTCAACAATTAGATTATCATCGATATGAAACGGATATTCATTCTTATCTCCTTTGTAAAAATACCAATTGAATAGAGCAATAGAATTACTATCCATAATCTCACTGAAATTAGTAATTTGAGAAACTGGATCTTCAAGATGTTCCAAAACATCAAGACAAACTATCGTATCAAATTTCAATATTTTTGTATCTTGAATTGTCTTGCAAAAAGTAAGTTTTTTTTCGACTCCTAATTTCTTAGCCCTGTACTCAACAAAATTTCTATTTGTTTGATTAATATCTACAAAAAACACATGCTCAACTTTTGAAGACATAGCGTTAGCTAATGCATGAGTACCAATACCTCCTCCAAAATCCAAAACCAAATCTCTAGAAAATCTCTGCTGAAGTTTTAAAGTATCAGCGATATAGTCTTTACTTGTAATATGCCAAGCAGCTAAATCAGCTACATGTCTATCTCCAACAATCTCAGTATAAAAATCTGAAACATCATTCAAAGCATCCCCGGGATGTGAATTCGCCAAATTCGTCTTTGCATTTGCAAGGACTTCATCTAAATCACATTCCCTGATAGATAAGTATTCCATTAAATGTGATTTCAAATTAAAAGCATTTTCTAAAAACTCTTCTAAAATATAACTATTACTTTTCAATTTCTTACTTTAAATTTTTAATATCAAAATCATAGAATGGTTATAAATCTTTCTCAAAGTATTCTTAATATTAAAAATGAAAACTAAAGATGGATTTTTAGTAATTAATAAAGATAAAGGCTGTACCTCTCATGATTGTGTTAAACAAATAAGAAAGTTACTAAATACAAAAAAGGTAGGGCACACAGGAACTCTTGACCCAGAAGTTGTAGGAACATTACCAATCGCGATAGGCAGTGCAACAAGATTTATTCAATATCTTCCTCAGAGTAAAACTTACATAGGACAAATTAAATTGGGAATAAGAACTAACACTGATGATATTCACGGAGAAATTCTTAATCAAAAAAGTTGGCCTAAACTCAGTTATGACAAATTAGATCAATACTTAAATAGATTTAGAGGAATTATTAAACAAATTCCGCCGCAAGTATCAAGCGTGCACGTTAATGGTGAGAGAGCTTATAAAAAATCTTTTAGAAATGAAATTTTTGAATTAGCTCCAAGAAGTGTAAAAGTAGACGAACTTACTTTAATGAAATGGGACCAAATAAAAGGAATTATAGAAATAAAAATCAATTGTTCAGCTGGCACATATATAAGAGCAATTGCAAGAGATTTAGGAGAAATTCTTAATTCCGAAGGTTGCCTTCTACAACTAAAAAGAATTTCAGCCTGTGGCTTTGATGAACGAAACTCAATAAGGATATCTGATATCGAAAAAGAGAAAGGAAACAAAAATTCGAAAAATTTTATTATTCCAACAATTTCTGCTCTAAATCATATTTCAACATTTGTCTTAAGTAATGAAGAACAAATCAATTTTTGGCAAACAGGCAGAGCAATTAAAGTTGATATTAATTACTTCAAGGAATGCAAGTCTTTTGATCATAAAAAACCCATAAAAGTAATAGATAAAAAACAAACACTACTTGGGATTGGCTTCTTAAATCAAGATCAATATATTATGTATCCAAAATTAGTACTTAATGCTAAATAACCTCTACAGGTAATCTTTTCTAAAAGGTTTAATCTGCACGCCCCTATAAAAATACTTTAATATTTTTTCAGCTTTTTGGCCTTTAGAGGCCATATATTTAGCACCCCATTGACTCATGCCAACTCCATGACCTGATCCCTGTCCAAAAACTATCAAACCTTTTTTTGTAGGAAATTTATTATCAAATTCTTCCTCAAAAAATTTAAATCTCATAAAATTACTCTTAAGGCCCAATCTTTTTCTTAAAACTACCCCAGACATTTGCTCAAAACCATAAGTCCCAATAAGTTTTACATTTTTTACCCTCCCTGTATTAGTAATATCTAGAATCTCTATATTTTTTAAACCTCCAATCTTGGGAAATAAATTTGTTAATTCATTACTCGAAAAAGTTTTTTGCCATTTAAATTTTGGATTATTTTGATCAAAATCTCTCACACTAGATAAATACGAATATTTATTCTTCCATACATCCTGACTATTTTCTGTCATCCCGCCGGAACTGCTATGAAACAAAGCATTAATTAATTTATTGTTATGCGTCAAAACCAAAGATCTTGTATTTTTAACGGCTCTGATAGTTTTATAAGTACTAGACTCCAAGCCATTATAGACTTGATTTTTCTGGGTCGAATCGATATCAAATAAATTATTCCCCTTTTGCTTCAAAGCATAAGTTCTTGAGGCAATTGCTTGTGCCTTTAATGCTTCAATAGGCCATTTTGTTGGCATCTCTGAGCCGACGACACTACTTAGGTATTTTTCTATTCCTAAAACATTCACTACCAATATTTCAGAATCAAATACAAAGAGATTAAGCTTTCCAGAAAATCTCTTCTGCCCTACCCATATACCTCTTCCATCAGAAGATCTAACTTGAAATTTTTGATTACTTTTTAAGTTATATTTTTTTTGTTTATTTTTATCAAAATACAAAATTTTTCTATTTTTCTCATTTTTCAAAGTTAAGCCTTTTATTTTTTTACTTGAAAAAAATTTACCTTCTATGGTTAAAGGGATTGATCTATCTGATCTGATCCTTAAATTGTTATTTTTTGATATCAAAACTCTAATTATCGGCTCTCTAGATGCAAAAACACTTTCACTCTGAAAAATACAAATAAATAAAAAACTAATCAGGCAACATTTACTATAATTTTTTTTTAATATAAGTATCACTTTGTTTAAAAACGGATGCTTAATTTGCCTAAGTTTGACTAAAAGTCTAGATTTAATCCAGATATAAAAATAAAAATATCATAAATAAGTGAATATCACCTTCTTAGGAACAAGCTCAGGAGTCCCATCCCTAACGAGAAATGTTTCTTCCCTAGCACTAAAATTATCACAGTCATCAGAAGTTTGGCTTTTTGATTGCGGAGAGGGAACTCAACATCAAATAATGAAAAGTAATATTAAATCTTCGCAAATCAAGAAAATATTTATTACGCATATGCATGGAGATCATATTTATGGTTTACCTGGACTTTTAGCTAGCTTAGGATTATCAGGGAATAGTAAGGGAATTGAAATTTACGGTCCTTCAGAGTTGCAAAGTTTTATAATTTCTTCACTTAAAAGCAGTTTTTGCAAACTAACGTTCCCATTGCATTTTGTGGAAGTTGAAAATTTTGCAACAAAAAATAAAATTTTATTTGAAAACAAAAAAATAAAAGTAAACTGCGTCTGCCTTAAACATAAAATACCTGCTTATGGTTATCGAGTGAGTGAAAAAGATAAGCCAGGTATTTTTGATATCAAAAAAGCAGAGTGCCTAAAAATAGCGCCAGGACCAATTTATTCAGAACTGCAAAAAGGTAAAAAAGTCGTATTAGCGGATGGTAGGACATTCGATGGGAAAGAATTCTGTGGACCTCCTAGGAAGGGTAAAAGTTTTGTTTATTGCACAGATACGGTCTTTAGCGAATCAGCTGTTTCACTATCAAAAAATGCCGATTTACTCGTACATGAATCGACTTTTTCAGAGAAGGATGAAAGCATGGCCTACGAAAAATTACATTCCACAACAATCATGGCTGCCAAAACAGCATTATTATCTAACACAAAAAAATTAATTATTACTCATTTAAGTCCAAGATACACTAATAAAAATGCAGTTAAGCCAAGCGATTTGCTTCAAGAGGCTCAAAAAGTTTTTCCAAATACCCAGCTTGCAAAAGATTTTCTAACGGCAGAAATAAAATAAACTGCAACAGTTCGTGAGAAGAAGGGTCGCAAATGACCAACCCATGGAATAATAGTCATAGGTTTTCTATATTGATGTTGATCGAAATGGTTTCTATTTTTTCATCACTACATAAGTCTTGTAAAAGACTATTTATTTTTCTTCCATTAATTATTGGTTTACTAATTAATCCAATCACTGCAAACGCACTCTATCCTAGTGATCCGTCATCAGTGGACGTACTAAAAGATGATCTTCACGGTGCCGACCTTCATAATACTGAATATGTTAAATATGATCTATCTAATCAAGATTTAGGAGAAGCTAATCTTCAAGGCGCATATATGAGCGTAACAACTGCAAAAAACTCTAGTTTTAAAGGCGCAAATATGACGGATCTTATTGCATATGCAACACGCTTTGATAATGCGGATTTTACAGATGCAAATCTCACTAATGGTGAGCTAATGAAAAGTGTTTTTGATGGAGCAATTATTGATGGAGCAGACTTTACCGATGCGAATCTTGATCTTTCTCAAAGAAAATCCTTATGTGAAAGAGCTAGTGGAACTAATTCACAAACTGGAGTTGACACAATTGATAGTCTTGAATGCACCGGCTTAAAAGGTTATATGCCTCCAAAACCAAAGGCATAATATTTAAAGCTAACTAACTTCATAAGGGGAGATATTACCAGGTTCTTTGGAGCCTGGTTTTTTGCTATACCACCATTCTTGTATATCAGAAGAAAATTTCTTTGCAAAAAGAGTTATAACTGTCTCAACAGGTTTTGATCCAGGCTCCAAAATCTGTACTGAGTAAGATGGGCATTTTCTTGAAGCCATATCAGCAACGAACCTAGAACCTATCCTTCTCCAACTAGGCTCCTTACTTCTCCAAGCGAGCCTTGAGCAGGGCCAAGGTAACTCTTCCCTATCGTAAAGTCTGCAACATGGTCCAATTACCTTATAGCTATACTGACCTCCATAACTTGATTGCACACTGCCAGTCTTGAAAAATTCAAATTTATTCATTCAAAAAAAAAGCCACCTTCATAGAGGGTGGCAGAGAAATAATGAATAATCAACTTAGAAAAGTTAATTTTTTATAATTAATACAATTCTTCCTCAGCATGAGTTGTAATTGTTACGTCAGATGTTGGATAAGCAACACATGTGAGTACAAAACCAGCTTCTAATTGATCATCATCCAAGAAACTTTGATCTGATTGATCAACACTTCCAGAAGTAACTTTTCCAGCACATGTTGAACACGCTCCAGCTCTGCAGGAGTAAGGAAGGTCAATGCCTTGTTCTTCAGCAGCATCTAGAATGTACTGGTCATCAGGTACTTCAATAGTTGAATTGAGACCTTCACCTTCGCCGATTAGTGTAACTTTGTAAGAAGCCATTTAAATAAAAAATTGTTGGTAATTAATACCTATCAAATACATTTTTAACATCGATTGAGTCGATATGTGAGATTTTGAAGTAAAAAATGACACAATAAAATGTATTAAAGAGTATTCATAAGAAAAACTTATACTTAGGATGGATCGCTGGTTTTTTTCGCAGAAATACAAGCCCAATCTTTTCTAGTTGATACATCCAACAATTTCAAGTCATTCTGGATAAGTTTTTTTATAATTTCATCTTTTTGAGAATTCAAAATTCCACTGAAAATGACTTCCCCATTATCTCTCAAGCACTTATAAATATTTGGAATCATTTCTCTTATTACTTCTGCAAGAATATTGCATAAAACAAAATCAAATTGTTTGAGTTTATTTTTGGAAATTACCTCATTAAAAGATCCCAAATATGTATTTAAATTTTTTAAATTACCGAAATTCAGTTGAAAATTAGAGTTAGTTGAATTAATAGCTAAATAATCATTATCTACTGCAAAAACATCTTTAGCGCCAAGCAATCTTGCGGCGACACTCAAAATCCCACTACCACTCCCAATATCTAATACCTTTTTATCAGAAAATAAAATATTCTCCATTCTTTCCAAGCAAAGATAAGTAGAAGGGTGACTTCCTGTACCAAAAGCTGCTCCTGGATCAATTTTTATGATTTTTTTATCTTTAAATTTTTCATTTAGATTTATCCAACAGGGCAATATTAAAAAATGATTTCCTATCAATTCAGGTCCCCAATATTTCTTCCAGCTTGTTAACCAATCCTCCTCTTTAATAATACTCCATTCAAAAAATTGATTGTTAGGGGCATTAATATTTAGAAGTTTACTAATTATTTTTTCAAACTCACTTTTAGAACTTTCGCCCCAATCATCAATTGGAAGCCATATATTCACTTCTTTTTTATTTTCATTTTTAATTAAATATTCAAATGAGAAACTAAATATTCCCAGCTCATTTAATTTCCAAATAATAATTTCTTCCAAATCACTTTCAATCAGAAAAGTTAGTTTATACCAATCTTTAATTACCATTAACCAAGAAAATCTTTTTATAAAGTTACTGGATTAGCGTTAGTAATTCCCTCAACTTCAATAATGGTATCAAGTAACTTATTAGGTATTGGATCATCAATACTTAGAACCATAACAGCTTCCCCTCTAACAATTTTGCGCCCAACTTGCATTGAGGCAATATTTACATTGTTGCTACCTAATAAGGAACCCAACTTGCCAATAATACCCGGCATATCTCTGTGCCTAGTAACCAACATATATCTGCTTGGCGATACGTTAACTGGGTATTGATCAATACTAATAATTCTTAATTCTCCATCAGCGAAAATACTTCCTGCTACGCTATGGTCTCCATTATCTCCATAAGTAGTTAACTGAAGCGAGCCACTTGCAAATTCAGGTCTTGCCTCATCTTTACTTTCGACAACTGTAATGCCCCTAGAATCTGCTTCCAGAGAGGCATTCACATAATTGATCCTATCTCCCAAAGCTTTACTTAGAAGGCCTTTTAAACTAGCTATTATTAATGGTTGGGAAGGATGTTGCACAAATTCGCCTTGAAGCTTCACCTCTAGTTTTTGAATCTGTCCACCTGAAAGCTGGCTTATAAGCAAACCCATTGTTTCAGCCAACTGCAAATGAGGTTTTAGACTATCCATAATATCTGGGCTCAAACCTGGTATGTTTACTGCAGTTCTTGCAGATAAACCAAGCAAGACATCTCTTATTTGTTCTGCGACATCAACAGCTACATTTTCTTGAGCTTCCCGAGTAGATGCTCCTAAGTGAGGGGTAAGAATAAGATTCTTTTCAACCTTCAAGAGTGGTGAATTAGATTCCAAAGGTTCTTTAGAAAAGACATCTATTGCAGCGCCTCCAATCAATGATTTATTTAAAGCTTCTGATAATGCCTCTTCATCAATCAAGCCTCCTCGAGCACAATTAATTAATTTTGCGCTGCTTTTCATACTTTTAAGCACATCTATATTTACCAAATTCTCTGTCTCTGGAGTGCGAGGCAAATGCAAAGTTACATAATCGGATTGTTGGAATAAATCTTGCAGTTCAGAAAGTTTAACTTGTATTTGTTGAGCTCTTTCATTTGAAACAAAGGGATCATATCCGAAAACTTCCATTCCCAATGCATTAGCAACTTTCGCTACATGAGCACCAATTTTTCCTAAACCTACTACACCTAATTTTTTCATATAAAGCTCATTCCCAACAAATTTCTTTCTTTCCCATTTACCTGACAAAGTACTACTATTAGCAACTGGAATATGTCTAGATAAGGCCAACATCATAGCTATAGTATGCTCTGCAGCAGCTATCGTGTTACCTCCTGGAGAATTAACAACAAGAACTCCTTTTTGCGTAGCAGCCTTAACATCTACATTATCTACTCCAACTCCTGCTCTTCCAATAATTCTCAGTTTACTTGAAGAGTTAATAATTTCTTCAGTCACTTGAGTACCAGAGCGAATCATTAAAGCATCATAATCTCCAATTATTGAAGCCAACTCAGATTCTGAGATTCCTATCTTCTGATCAACCTGAGCAACTTGTGAAAGAATATCGATTCCTGTTTGATCAATTGGATCTGTAATGAGAACTTTTGTCATTTAAGATTGGTTCTTTAATCTTTTACTTTAACTTAATCTATAGTGTAAGTATCTTATTTTATTAATTTGAATAACACACAAACAGTTGAGGATTAAATTTTGACAAAAAGTATTGTGATATTTGAAGGCATCGATAAATGTGTCCAGTTATTTGATGTTTTCAAAGAAAAATCAGTAATGCTCTCTGAAGCTATTTTGATTCCACCAATAAGTGAAAAAATAACATCAGCAGAAACCGAATTACTTAATGCGAAAGCAAATATCTCATTCAAATCTCAAAATTTTGAAGATATTAGAATTTTAAATCCTAAACTTGATAGAAAGATTAGACAAAGAGATATGAGTAAATGGCTAATGCCGTTTGGTTTTATAGCTGGAATAGCATTTTCTAATATGACAAATTTATCTACCTTCAGCTTTCTTGGTTTAAATAACATCGGGGAATCATTAATTGGAGGTCTCTTAGGAATGGGTTCAGGTTATTTAGGAAGCATTGTTTCTTCTGCAACTATTAACATCAATAGAAATAAAGAATTGAGATCAATTATTAATTTTAATAAACAGGGTAAATGGCTTGTTCTACTTGAAAATCAAGTTGGGACCGAATTACCTTGGGCTTTGATAAAGCAATCAGAAGCGAAAGATATAATTTTTTTAGAAGGCTAAATGATTGATTTAAAAGAAATTTTAAAAAATTCAAACTACAAAAAAGAAACTGAGGAATTAATAAATATAGCCAACTTAGCTTATAAACATTGGGAAACTTATTGGACTGGATTTAATTCAACCTATATATGCGAAGAGATTCTAAAAGATTTTGAAAATTTAAATGATTTCAAATTTTTTATTTATGGAGGATTCTCCTCTTCTCAAAGATCTAGAATAGCTTGCTTTAGAGGAGATAATATTCCTGAAGAGGATGTGCTAAAAAGTAATTTTCCGGCTCAAGGGATAAAAATTTATGGCAATTTTTTATTTGATAATGCTACACAAGACGACTTTAGATCCCTCTTAATAGAAAATGGGCTAAATGAAGTAAAACTTGGAGATATATGGACTATTGGCGATAGGGGGGCACAAGGGATAATTGATGATTTAGATATTGAGCATCTTGATGAAAAGAACTTTTTTTTGAGAGACGTAAAAGTAAAAATTAATTTAATTGATATAGATGAATTACAAATACCTTCTGGAAGAAAAAAAAAACTTGTTAATACGGTAGAAGCTTCAACAAGATTAGACGCTATTGCTTCAGCTGGTTTCAGGATATCAAGAACCAAAATTATTGAAAGGTTAGAAAATGGAATGCTCAAATTAAATGGGAACAAAGTTAATAAGCCAACTATTAATCTAAAAATTGGCGACATACTAGAATTAGAAAATAAAGGATTTATCGAAATTCTAAATTTAGAAATCACAAAAAGAGAAAGATGGAAAGTTAAATTACTTAGAAAATGAAACTTAACCTGCTATTTTCTTATAAGGGGAATTTAAAATTCTTCAATTTGGGCGATTAGCTCAGTGGTAGAGCACTACCTCGACACGGTAGTGGCCACTGGTTCGAATCCAGTATCGCCCATAAAAACTTTTGGTGCCCTTGTAGCTTATATCCACAGAAAATAATTTCTTTTTTTAGATTATTAAAAAAGATGAAACTTAACCAAATAATTAATCTTCATAAGGGGCTCACAGCATTTGTAGTTATAGGTCTCATGATTTTTTTTGATAACTTTACAATAGCCCCCTACGTTTATTTAGCTCTGCATGGCACTTATGGATTACTTTGGCTTCTAAAAGAAAAGATATTCCCAGATCCTTATTTTAAAGAAAAAATCAATTTTTTAACTTCAGTAACTGGTTTTATTTTCCTTGGAAGTTACTGGGTTGCTCCTTACATTCTTATCTCATCTCAGAAATCTGTTCCAAACATCATAATAGCTGCATCTGTATCTATCAATATAATTGGTGTGTTTTTACACTTTGCTAGTGATGCTCAAAAATATTTTTCTCTTAAATTAAAAAAAGACCTAATTAAAGAAGGATTTTTCAAAAATATAAGGAATACAAATTATCTAGGAGAAATACTAATTTATCTATCCTTCGCCATCCTTTCAATGAGCTTCATTCCATTAGTAATTCTTGCAATATTTTTCTCTATAGTTTTTCTACCAAGAATGATAAAAAAAGATAAATCGCTCTCAAGATATGATTCATTCGAAGAATACAAAAATAAGAGTGGTCTTATTCTGCCTAAACTAAATGCTTGAAGACAACTTACCAAGTTGGAGACAAGATTTAAAATCTTCTAGAAAAAAAGAAGGCAAATCACCCTCTAATAGATGGATACAGCTTGCAACAGTAAGCGAAAAAAATGAGCCAAGATTAAGAACAGTTGTTTTCCGAGGATGGTATAAAGATAGTTCAATGATTATTTTTACAGATAGAAGAAGTGAAAAAATTGGGCATTTAAAATCTAACCCTAATGCAGAAATATTATGGTTCTTTTTGAAAACCAAATCACAATATAGATTCAAAGGAAAAATACTTGAATTAAAAGATAACAAAAAATATTGGGATTCATTATCAGAAAAATCAAAATCTTCTTGGTTTTGGGGATCTCCTGGACAGATAATAAACCCACAATTGCAATCTGATTATAAAATATTTTCCAATCTACCCAATTCAGAAAATTTTGTAGTTCTAAATTTTGAAATCGACTCAGTAGATCTTCTTAAATTAGAACAACCTATTCATAAAAGATATCTTTGGGAAAAGATTAAGAATTGGGAAAAAGTTGAAATTAATCCTTAAATATTTCTAAATTGTATATTTTAGGTTGAAAAAAATATAATGATCAGTCAGTTTTAAAAAAGAAGTATAATTCATATGAATTTCTCAGGAATTCCAGAAAACCCTTTTATTTTCTTATCTTGGGTAACTGCTTTAGGACTTTTTATAAGTCTTTCTGAAGCGACAATTAAAATAAAACTCGAGAAAAGAAACAGTTATCGAAAAAGGTTAGAACTAATAAATAGTCTCTATCCTAAAAAGTTAGCTTGAGGTGTCTGAAAGTATATTTGCTTGTAGAAATTGAAATAAACCACCTTTACTCACTTCATCTTTAATTTCAACATCCTTAGAAGTTTTTGATTTAGTTGAGGATAAAATTTCCTCTTCATCTTCTGATTTCAAAATTCTAATAATAACTTCATCTAAAGAGAAATTTCCAGGGCCTGTCAAAGCAATTGAAGTTGCTGAAGCGAAATACAAAAGTAAAAGCTCTAATAAGAAAATATTAAAACCTGAAGTAACTAGTGCATGATATATAGCAACTGAAATTGTTCCAACAATTGCTAAAGCTCCGAATCTTGTAGCTAGACCGATAATTAGTAACCAACTACCGCCTATTTCTGAGAATGCCGCTATGTATGATAAAAATATTGGAAATGGAAGATGTAATGGTCTGACAAAAGCATCAGCAAAATTTTCTATATTTGCTAATTTTTCATAACCGTGATGAATAAGAACAGTTCCAGTTATAACTCTAAGAATCAATAAAGCAGTATCTTTGCTAAACGACTTGGTAAGAATTGTTGAAAGCACTATAAAAAAATTATCCTTAAGTAAAAATAACTAGTCACAGTATCCATCGTGGATCAAACAGCGAAAGTTAGGCCTAAATAAGTATTTATACCTAGATACTTTTTCTGATTAGGAATTCAAATAAGTTAAAGATTATTTTTTGAATAATTTTCTAAAATTCTCTGATTGATTTTCGGAATATTTTCTTTAAATTTAAAAAATCCTTTTTTGGCAAATTTCCAAGCAAATAAATCTTCATCCCTCACAAGATTAAAAATTTTTTTATGGTGTAAATTTTTAAAATCATTTATAAAATCATAATTTTCTCCAATCCCAGGATAAATAATGTCTATTTCATTTGTATTTTTAAAAGTAATTTCAAGTGAATAAGGATCAATCTGTTCAAGATTATCAAATTGCTCTACAAATTCAGAGACCAAATCTTGTTTAAATTTCAAAACAGATTCAGACAATTTAATTTGTCTTTGTTCATTCTTTAAAAGGATGATAAATACTTTTTTATAGCTTGGAAGTAAATTTTTAAGGGTTGCAAGGTGCAGATCATTTTCAAACATAATCAGATTATCTGATTTAGGATCCATATTATTTTTATAAATCTCATCTTCAAATGGTATTTGATTAGATTCCTCAAGAAATATTTGTTTATTACTTATTTTTTCTGAATTAAATCTGTTATTTGAAAATTTTCTGAGGTTTGATGGTGAAAAAAGATATTGCTTTCCCTTCGTTTGCAATCCTCCGACCCATCTCCAACTAAGAAGATTAGATGCAGCATCACCATCAAAAAGATATTTAAAGAAAAACTTTGCTCCCAAATGCCATGGGAGGCCCAAATTAAATATCCATGTACTCGCAAACCACATTCTTGTATGGTTATGCAAATAATTGTACTGCTTTAATTCATGGACCCAAGAATTAAAAAAATCTATTTCTGTATTGCCATTAATTGCACTTTCATATAGCTCATAATCAAAATCTAGATTGTTTTCTGAAATAAAATTTTGCCAAACTTTAGGTCTATTTTCCATCCACCCTTTCCAGTAAACCCTCCAGAATATTTCTTCAACAAATTTAGTTGAATTTTTGATTTTGTACTTACTCTTGATATCATAAATCAGATCATATTCTGATAATATTCTATGAGTAATGAAAGGTGATAATTTTGAAACTGAACTTTCGTAATTGGGCCCAAAATCAAAATTTCTTAATTTTGCATAATCATTAATTTTGTATTTCGCAAAATTTTCCCAGGTATTTTGAGCTTTTGATAAAAATGACATTTTCTGATAACTTTAAAAAATTTTTTTTTGTATTGATAGAAATTTCAAAAATTCGCCTAGAAATTAATCCTTGAAATTTTCTATTTCACTTTTAAGTAAATATGTTTGATTGAAGTATTTAATTTAAACTTCTAATCCGTACATTTTATACTCTTAAATCGCTCTCTGCGTAGGAGGATATTTAGTAGTCAATTACTTTTTAAAACTAATTTTAATTTTTTAAAATCTTTATTTAAATGATTTTTTTTAAGTATCTATACAAATTATTATGAATAATTTATTGGTGAGAGATGTTAAGTATTTAGATGAACAATACAGAATAGGTGAAGGCATAATTTCTGATGATGCATTTAAGCAACTTGAAAAGCTCTTTATTCCTGTTGATCCAGAAACAGACTACTTTAATCAAAAAAATAATAACCTTTTGCCAAAATTAGCTAAAGAAAACTATAAAGAATTTTTGGAAAGTTTATTAACAAAAACAAGATTAAGCATTCAACCCAAAATTGATGGCTGTGCTATTGCAATTAGATATATAGATGGCAATTTTAATAAAGCTATTACAAAAAAAGGATTAGATGTCTCAAGCAAAATTAAACAAATTAAAAATGTCCCCGATTGTATTCCTATCAAACGAGATTTTCAAATTAGAGGTGAACTATACGCTACAAACCAAGTTGCCGGAATTTCCCAAAGAATTACAAGAAAATACCTCAATGATAAGAAAGGGATTGGAGAAAATTTCAGCTTTTGCTGTTTCCAAATACTTAATGGAAGACTTAATCAATACGAAACCCTTAACTTTCTTAAAAAATGTGGCTTCAGCACCCCTGACTGTTACTTCACAAATCATACAAGCGAAATCCAAATATATAAAAAAAATTGGTTAGAGAGAAAAATATTTGCGAAATATCCAACTAATGGGATAGTTATTAAAATAAATAGTAGGAAATTACAGTTACTTAGAGAGAAAAGTTTATCTCAAAATAACGAATGGCAATATGCAATTGAAAAATGATATTAAATAGTGCCTTCAAAAAGAGCTCACGATACTAACTTCCATTATTTACAGTAGAAAAGTATTTAATTTTTGGTTAAATTCCAAAGCAATTTGCAGGATTACTAAATGACTGCCACTATTACAAGACTTAAAATCTCTAACTGGGATACATCTAATATTCCAAACCTTACAGGCAAAAAAGCGCTAATTACTGGTGCAAATAGTGGTCTTGGATACTACACAGCAAAGGCCTTATCCGAAAAAAATGCTCATGTTGTTATAGCTTGTAGATCGCTTGAAAAAGCTGATCAAACTATCAAAAAACTGAAAGCTCTTAATCCTGAAGGAATATTTACACCTTTAGAATTAGATTTGTCAGATTTAAAAAATATTGTTGAAGTTCAGTCCAAAATTTTTGATAATTTTGAAAATTTGGATTTACTAATAAATAATGCAGGCATTATGCATCCGCCTAAAACTCTTAGTGCCCAGGGATATGAAATACAATTTGCAGTTAATCATTTAGCTCACATGCTTTTGACCCTAAAGCTACTTCCAATTATTGAAAAAAAAGAAGAATCTAGAATAGTGACGGTTACTTCCGGAGCACAATTTTTTGGCAAAGTTGGTTGGAATAATCTGAAAGCCGAGAACTATTACAACAAATGGGAATCTTACTCCAATAGCAAATTGGCAAATGTTATGTTTGCTTTGGAACTAAATGAGAACTTAAAGTACAAAAATATATTTTCTTTAGCTGCTCACCCAGGAATTGCAAAAACAAATCTCTTTACCGCTCAAAAACCTAACCCTAGTCCAATAGAAACATTCTCCTTGGAATTATTTAGCCCTATCTTTCAAACTGCTGAGATGGGTGCTTTACCTCAACTTTTTGCAGCTACTTCACCAGATGCAAGAGGCGGTGATCATTATGGTCCTAGATTTAATTTCAGAGGTCATCCAAAACTATCCCCTACTTCTCCTTTCGCCATGAATAAAAAAGAAAGAAAAAATTTATGGGAAAAAAGCCTTGAAATACTTAGTAACTTCTTATAAATTTTTCATTTTTACTAACTTTAGAAAATACTTCAAGATAAGTAATTCACTCTCTGAGAGTTTCATAAATTCTGTTAAGGCATCATAATTTTTTTCATCAATTTTTTTTGACAATTGAATAAAACTATCATGGTTTTCATTAACAAAGCGCTCAGCAATCTGTGATGGAGTTAAACCCTGCTCAATTAATTGACCTGGAGCATTTTTCTCCCACTTTTCATAAAACCAAGAGAACCAATATTTTGCATTATTATCTTCCATTAATTATCTTTTCTTAGGCGAATACTATAAATACAGAAGAAAGATCTCATGATTGAATTACCCCTTAAACACAATTAATATAAATGCAATTATAAATTTAATGATAGAAAATTATTCAAGTAAAAGAAATATTAATCTTGTAATTGGATTAGGTAAATCTGGATTTTGGGCTGCCAAGTATTTAAGAAGCATCAATAAGAGAGTAATTGTTTGGGAAAGTAAAGACGGGATAGAATTCTTAGAACGAAAAACAGAATTAGAAGAGCTTAATATACTAGTTTGTCTGAATAAAGAATTTGTATTTGAAGAAATTCAACCTTTTGTGAAAGAAATCGAATCTGTTGTTGTAAGTCCATCAATACCTTATGACCATATATCTATTATTGAATTAAAAAAAAAGGGAATTAAAGTAATTGGAGAAATAAATGTTGCATGGGAAATTTTTAAAGACACAAATTGGATAGGTATTACTGGCACTAATGGCAAGACTACAGTTACTCATCTACTAAGCCATATACTCTGCGATACTGGACTATATGCTCCTTTTGCTGGAAACATTGGTACACCTTTATGTAAATATGCTCACTCAAAAAAACATGAAAAAATTGATTGGGTTGTAGCTGAATTAAGCAGTTATCAAATAGAAATATCTCCAGAAGTAAAACCTAATATTGGAATCTGGACAACCTTCACAGAAGATCATCTTGAAAGACATATAACACTTGAAAACTATTTCAACATAAAAAAAAGCTTGCTTGAAAAATCTGATTTTAGAATTTATAATTATGACGATAAAAACCTAAGAAATCACTATAGTTCGCTATCAAGAGGGGTTTGGATAACAACTAGTTTCGATAAATCAAATTTTATTCAGTGCGATTATTGGATAGATGATAAAGCATATATCGTTGAGAAAGGAAGGAGATTATTCAAACTTGAACATTTTTCTTTAAAAGGAATGCATAATCTTCAAAATCTTTTATTGGTAATTGCAGCAGCAAGAAAAGTTGGATTATCTGGAAAGAAGATTAAAGATTCTTTATCTAGTTACAAACAATTACCCCATAGGATGGAAACAATTTATAAAAATAATGATCTGGAAATAATTAATGATAGTAAAGCTACAAATTTTGATTCATCTATTGCAGGAATAAGTTCAATTGAAGGTCAAATAATAATTATTGCTGGGGGCAGATTAAAAGGCAATGAATATAGTGAGTGGATAAAAGTTTTAAAGAAAAAAGTTAAATGTGTTTTCCTTTTTGGAGAAAGCTCAAAAGTCCTAAAAATGGCGCTTATTAATGAAGGATTTAAAAAAAATATTTTTGAATTTTCAGAACTAAAAGAGCTTTTAAATTTTGTTTTTCATTATTTACAAAATAATAGTGTTGGAACAATATTATTCTCACCTTCATGCTCCAGTTTTGATCAATTTAAAAATTATGAAGAGCGTGGAGATTATTTCAAGAAACTAATAAGTGAAAAATTAAAGGTTAATAAATCAATTTTTTGTTCAAGTATCAATTAGTAATTTTCAGGGCGGTCATCACAACCGTCTCCCCTCTAGCAAATATTCACTAAATTAGTTAGATTTTGACTATAAATTAACCAATAGCTATGAGTGAATCTAACAATTTGCCTCAAGCAATAAGTCATAAAAAATTAAGTTACTTAATGCTTAAGGCACAAAAGGATTCTCATTTTTCTGATGAATTAGCAGAAATAGAAAGCCCCGAAAAAAGAGAATTCGAAGAATTAATAAACAATTGGGAATCTTCAACAAAGAAAGTAGTTAATGAGTTATCAAAAAGAAAAGAGAATTTACTTAAAGATAAATCACCGAATTCTTTAATTGCTCTAGGTGCTATGGAAGTACACCTTAACATGGCTTTGCAAGCCTTAAATGCATTCAACAAAGGAGTTGATGGGTAAAAGTGACAAATAAATTATAAGGAAGGCATCGAAAATAAGAGAAAATCCAGTTCTTTTTCAGTATCTATGGAGACATCATCATAATAATTAACTTCAAAACCCAAGCCATCTCCAGAATCGAGACATATATTTGAATTAGAGCCTTTACTTTTTAATAAAAGATTACCTTTTATTATTTGTATCCAATTATATTTATCTATTTTTAATGGCAATTTTTTTTCTTTAATAGGCTTATATTTACAACGCCATAAAGAGATATCTTGATTTATTAAAAGTTTATTTTTACCATCTAAGTAATCAATAATGAGATTCTCTCCTATGCCATTTTTAAATGATGTTTGCTTATAGTCAGGCTTGAGATTACTTTTTTTGGGATAAATCCAAATCTGAAATAACTTACAGGGTTTATTCTCTTCATTTTTCTCACTGTGAGTAATCCCAGTACCAGCTGACATAACTTGAACTTCATTTTCGTAAATTTTTCCTGAATTATTTAATGAGTCCCGATGAGTAATTGCACCTTTTGTAACAACAGTAATTATCTCCATGTCGGAATGAGAATGCATATTAAAACCAGAATTTGGAGAAATAATATCTTCATTTATGACTCTAATATTCCCAAAATTATTCCATTTTGGATCGCTATGCTCTGCAAAAGAAAATGAATGCATTGAATGCAGCCAATCTCTTCTTGATAAAAATCTATCATCGGATTTTCTTATTTTAATAAGATTAAAAACCATCAAAAATAAGTAGAATAAAAAAATTCTAAATAATTTAAAAAATATTTGTAAATTTTTTTTTGATAAATTATTCCTAAAAAAAAGCAAATATCAAATTTAAGAATTTATTTTACTCTGAGCTTTAGTAGCCTTTATCAATATTTTTTGTGCTTCATCTCTTGTAAGGCATTTTTCTGCTTTTACATTTAAGTTTTTAAGTTTTTTTAATTGCTTTGTGTTACTCATAATTCAACCCGTCCTTAAGTTATCCTAACATAAGTTTAAATTAATTGCCTCTAAAACCTTTGCATCAGATTGTTTTTACAGCTTTGAGAATGGAATTATCGGAACAGTATAGAGGATGTATTGGATTATCTTTGATTGTTTTCTTAATTAAAAGCGGTCCAAGAGGACTATCAAAATTATTTTTCCTAATTGAGTTATATTGCATTATTTTTTTTGATATTCTTTTATTTCTATTTAGAAATTTCCCTTTGTTACCCCAACCTAACCATAAATCACAATTTTTATTTTCAGACCAGTGTTTTAAGTTTTTATAAATATGATCATTGTTTAGATAACCCACAGGGTTTTTATGATTAAAAATTTTTTCTGGTTTGCTTGATATAAGAGCAAATAGATTGATTAATTTTACTTTGCCGTAATTATTGTTTTTCGAAATTTTAATTATCTTTTTTGTTGTATTATCTAAGAAAACTTCGTCAGATAGTGATGGGTTTAAACCAATAAAAATAATTTCCTTTTTAGATTTAGAAATCTTATAACTTAAACTCCATCTATATATTTTGTTAGCACTTATTAAACAATTACTGGTCAAAAAGAATTTTTTCAACCTAGACCTACACCCCTAGCCATTAGAGTTGCAAAGAAGGGTATTGTAGCAAAGCCAACTAATTCGGTGGTAATGATTAGTCTAAACCTCTTAACTAAGTTTTCTGAAATTTCAGGTAATTTATTCTTACTTAATGGAATGGCCCATAAGATATAGGTTGTTGTTGGGTATAAAGAAAGTAATCCTACCAAAATGTAAAGAGAAACCTTTATCCAAAACACAGGATTACCTGTATAAAAATCCCCTCCTTGACCAAAATACTTAACACGCAATATCCCAGTAACTAATATTGCAACTCCTGCCAAGCCATAAACTACATCTGCAATTATCATTGAGATTGTCTCATTTCTATTAAGACCTACTTTGAGAGTCAATCTTTCAAACAAAAGAGAACCGAAACACAATATTATCCCTAAATAATGAACATATGCTACTAATGCACTTTTAGCAATTTCACCTGTAAATAAAGTTCCTAATAACATTTTCTAGTCAAAATTTATACAATACTAACCACCAAATAAAGAATTTGTTTAGAAAAAAGATTAAACAATAAAAAGCAAGTTATTGAATCTAGGACTCTAAAAACCTTTTTTGACCTTCTTCAAAAAGATCCTTTTTATTCCATACTTCGATTACATCTGGGAAATGTTTTTCCATACAATGATCACAAACCCCATGACTGAATCTAATATCACTAATTTTTGAAAGATATTTTTCTAAATGCATCCAATCACCCTCCTTATTTTTTACTTCTCTGCAATATGAACATACAGATAAAATCCCTTCCTGTTTATGTAAATTAGACAATGCATCTAGCAAATTTAATGACTTTTTTCTAAGCTCTAAAAATGAAACTATTTGCTTGGACAATAATTCCATAATATTAAATTGTTGTGTAGTTAGATTTCCTGGCTTTCTGTCTATTACACAAAGAGTTCCAAGCTTATTACCATCACTATTTCTAAGGGGAAAACCTGCATAAAAACGAATCTTTGGATCTCCCGTTACCAATGGATTATTAATAAATCTTTCATCTTGGAAAGCATCATGAATAATTAATGGACTGTTTTCATTTATTGCATGGGTACAAAAAGACCAATCTCTTTTAGTTTCTGATATTTGAAGTCCTATTTTGGATTTAAACCACTGTTTATCTTTGTCTACCAAAGTCATTAAAGAAATAGGCACATTACAAGTAGTAGCCGCAATTTTGATAATATCGTCATAACATGATTCTGGCTTAGTTCCCAAAATCCTATATTCTGCTAAAGCTTTTAATCTTCTTTCCTCTTCTTCTTTTTTTGATACAAGATTCTGCATTAATCTTCACCAATAATTAAAACTTTAAAATTAAAGTTTCTTCAAAAAACTTTTTCCTTCTAATACTTAATAAAAAAAAGATAAACTTATTGATTTGTTACTTAATGATTTAACTTTGAGACTGCCATCCCTGCGATCCATCCACTAGTCCAACAATGTTGAAAATTAAATCCACCTGTGATCCCATCAACATCTAAAACTTCTCCAGAAAAAAATAAACCTGGGCAAATTAAGCTCTCCATACTTTTAAAATTAACTTCATTAATTTTTACGCCTCCAGAAGTAACAAATTCCTCTCCAAATGGTCCTTTGCCCGAAATTATATATTTGTCTCTTTTTAGAATATTTATCATTTTCTCTCTTTCATCCACCAGTAAATCGGCCCACTTTTTCTCTTTATCAAGACCTATTTTATTTAATAAAAAAATCCATAATCTTTTTGTTAATTTTGGAAGAGGTCTACTGTTAATTAGATTCACCTTGCCTTTATTTAATCTTAAATAGTTAACTTTTTCTTTTAACTCCTCATAACTTAAAGCAGACCATTTAATGATTAGATTAAATTTATATTTTTGGTTGTAAAGTTCCCTTGCAGCAATTGATGAAAGTTTTAATACTGCTGGCCCACTAAAACCCCAATGGGTTATTAGTAAATCACCTCTATTTTGAAAAGTCTTAGTGTTTAATTTAATTTCTATATCTATGCCCTTTATCGATACCCCACTACATTCATCCAAATTTGGTTCTTTTGTAGAAAAAGTAAAAAGCGATGGTAGAGGTTTAACAATGTTGTGTCCAAGATTTTGAGCTAATTTATATCCGCTTGGATTACCTCCAGTTGAAAGAATAATATTTTTTGAAGTTACCTTTTTTTTAAGACTAGAAATATTGAATATATTATCGGGAGTTTTTGAAATTTCTTTTACAAAAAATTTTGTTAATATCTCTACGTTTTTAGATAAAGCACTTTTTCTCAAACAATCAATAACATCTGAAGAAGAATTAGACACTGGGAATACTCTTAGATCTTCCTCAATTTTTAATTTTAACCCTTTTTTCTCAAACCAATCATATACATCTCCAGCAGCAAAACGATTAAATGATTCCAAGAGCTGAATCCCACCTCTGGGGTAATTCTCAACTAGTTCTTTCGGTATCCATGTCGCATTAGTAACGTTACATCTTCCACCTCCACTAATCCTTACTTTCTCCATAAGTTTTGAAGTGCCTTCAAGAATTATTATTCTTTTTACTCCATTTTCAGCAGCAGTTATTGCTGTCATAAAACCAGCTGCACCGCCCCCTACAACTGCTAAATCAAAAGGTTCCAAAAACTTATTATTTAATATGCGTCAATCTGATAATAGCAGGGAGTTACAAAGAAAAATTACTCCAAAAACCATAAAAAAATAAATAAAAAACTTTAAAACTACATAATAAATAGCTACAATTCACTAATTTTAAAATTTCTAAAAGAAATTAACGCAGTCGTTATTTTTATGCTTTAACTTAATTAAATGAGTCTAATATTTTCTTACGTTAAATATTCTGAGGCCAGCTTTCCTATGACTGGTCAATATACGGCTCTTCTTTTAATAACTTCAGTTATTTGGGTTCTACTTTGGTTTGGATATAGGCAAAATAAGATAAATGATGAGATAAAGAAAAAAGAAAAAGAAGAAAGAATTAATGCGAAAGTTCAAAGAAGAAAGAAGTTAGAAAGTTTATACCCTAGTAATAAAAAAACTATTTAAAGTAAATTGTTTCTAATTAAATATGGAAAAAAATAACTTCAAATCATTAATTCAGTACCTACCCGGGATTTTGATTCTTATTTATGTATTCTTTTTAGCATTTACTCAATTTATAAAATAAAATTTCTAAAAATTACTTGTTTTGATTGGAATCCTATCTGCTTTTGGAGCTGCTGCATCTTGGACTTATGCATGCTTTATTTGGCGTTCGCAAACTCAAAAACATAAAACAATAGATATAAATTTGATAAAAAATATAATAGCTTTTTTATTTTTTACACCTGCCTTTATCAGTATTAGTTCTACAACTGAATTCAAAAACATATTTATCCTTTTAGTTAGTGGAATAATAGGTATTGGTTTAGGTGATACTTTCTACCTAAAGTCATTACAAACAATCGGCACAAGAAAAACTTTATCTGTAGAAACTCTTTCTCCGTTAATGGCTGCTTTGTCAGGTGAAATTTTTATTAATGAAGATTTAACAATTAAATCATGGGTTGGGATAATCATAGTATCTATTTCACTATTTATAATTCTCAAAAAAGGGAATGATTTTAAAGCTGAAAAACCACCTTTCTCAGAAAAAAATAATTTTAAGATTTTTGCTTTTCCTTTTTTATCAGTTTTATGTGCTGTTATTGGAGGTCTTTTTTCAAGGATGGTTTTTCTACAAAGCAGTTTATCTCCTTTCATTACAACTGAGATAAGATTATTAGGTGCAATAATTTTTTTGATAACTTTAAAAGGATTTAAGATCAATTTTTTCTTAAAAAAAATAGAAAAAAAAGAACAAAAAAGATTCTTGCTTTCAATACTTCTTGGAACGAATATAGGAATATTGCTGCAACAAATTGTATTTAAAACTCTCCCTATAGGAATAGGTTGGGCATTATTAAGCACATCTCCAGTAATATCTTTACTTTTCGCAAAGAATGAGGAGAGAGAAATTTCCAAAAAAATAATATTTTTTACTTGTTTTTTATTTTTTGGCTTAACATTAATAATTATTTAATCTAAGAGTTAATGTAATAAATACTCATGTTAATAGAAATCAGATTAAATAAAATTATTCTGTAAACACTCAGAAAAATGAAAATTTTAAAGAAAAAAAGACTTGGAACATTGGAGGTTTATTTTATTTTTTTAAGCTGTATTTATGCAGGCTTTATAGGTTATAAATCTCTATTAAATGTTTTATTTACTTGAAATTAATTATTCCTTTGGAATGATTTAATCAACTTACCTCCATCTTGATCATCATCATCATTTGACGCAAAAAAAAGAAAAAAAATCCCTAGAGAAGCTATAGATAATGAAATTGACAATACAGAAAGCTCTTCCATAAATTTTAATTTTTTATATGATAAAACAAAAAAAATAAAAGACAGTAAACAAATACACATTCTCGCAAATATCAATTTCCTTTATTTGTAAAATAAAAAAAATACCCAAACTATTTCGTGAAAGTTGTAATCACTTCCCCTTGTAGTGCAAGCACCATAATACAGTATGGAATAAAAAGTTGGCCTATTTGGGAATGTGAGCCAAGTAAATTTCAATGGAATTACGATGATAAAGAAATTTGCTTAATTATTGAAGGCCAAGCGAAAATAAAGACGAAAAACGGTGACATTTATTTTATTAAATCTGGAGATCTAGTTGAGTTCCCTGCTGGACTTTACTGCGAATGGGAAGTAACCAAAAGTATTAAAAAACATTATCGATTGGGCAGCTAGATTTAAAAAAAAAGATTTTTTCTTTCTTTACTGTTAAGTCAATGCAGATAAAATATGGTTAATCAATAATTTTTAAAAGGAAAGCTAATATTATGCCTTTTACTGATCAAGAATACTTTGAAGTTATCGAAAAAAATGAAATAGTAAAAAAAGCTTTCGAGAATATTAAGCAAATTTGCATTGATTTGCAAAAACAAACAAATTGTCCTGAAGAGGACCTAAAAGATTTTCTTGAGTTTATCTCTAAACAATGGAATAAGTAATAAAAGTAATAGTTAATAAGCCTTTAAAGGATACTAGATTTAAAATCTCAATTTAGTTTTTTCACAGAAATAGTTCTAATCTAATTCCTTTTTTGGTTTTGTATTGATACTGGAAGTTCCCTTAGCAGCAGTAACAAAGAAAAAGAAGCCTACAATTCCTGATATACCAAATATCGCAGCCAAAGGATCAAAAGTGAAAGAAAACATAGAATTTATAAAATCAAGATAAATAATAGTTTTTGAATCAAAATTGTACAATTATTGTTAAGTATAAAAAATAACAATTACGTGATTCATTATGTCATTGTTAGTTTCTCATTAGGTTCAACAAAATTATTATTCAAATTCATATTGAAGAATAAAAATATCAATAAATACCAAAGATTTATTAGTGCGACAGAGAAAAGTTTAAAAAATAATTATAGAAATATTGAATAACACTACAAGGAGGATCCACAATTGATGTTTCTTTAGATTAATATCAGATTATGACAGAATTTTACGCAGCCTCTTCCTCAATAAGTCCCTTTACAGCGATATTATGGTGTCTTTATCCAATAGCTATACTTGTAATAATTGAGTTACTTCTAGGGGGAGGGTTTGATGATGATAACGATGACCAAGATGGCGGAATGCTTATACCTGCTTACTCTAGATCTGAAGTTTGAAATTTTTTGAATTAAAACTATAATCTCTGAAAAATTTCAGTAAATTGACTAACAACATTGATACAACTCATATTTCCCTAATAACCCTTTCCATTTTTATTGCCTCTTCTCTATCTTGGCTTGTCTTGAGAACTCTTAAAGAAGGTGGAAAAGCTCTAACAGAAATGAATAAGGACAAATCTTAAATAACACAAAAGATATTTAAAAAAATAGATAATTTTCATGGGATTTATTAAATTCTTAGATTTATAAGCTTTACTAACTAAAAGATATATTCGTAATATTTAAAAATTTTCAATATGAAAGTTTGGGAAAATCATAAAAAACCTAAATAAATATTAGAATTCATATGATTGCTGAGTTAAAAATACCAATCCATTTATTTCCCTTTTTTTGAAAGGAATTCTATTGGTAATTACTTTTATAAAAAAACATGCATCTAAATTCTTTACTTTATATTTGTTCCATATCTTTTCTCATTTATATTATGGCGCTATTTTGGAGAGACTTACCAAATCAAAAAAAGTAAATAAATAATTAATATTAAATTTATTGCCTATCAAAATAAATTGAGTTATTAATTTAATATTGGATTTAATTTTTTTATATAAATGCTGAAAGAATCTTCAAATAACAATAACAAAAATATATTCTCGGAGACTAGAAGTATTGCAAAAGAAAAGATGATTTGCAAAGACGGATTCTGTTCATTACCAAATCGAGATGAGATCCCAAAACAAGATTCAAATGATATGAATTTATTTGATCCTATTTAGTAAATAAAAAACATTTTGATAAATTGAAGATTAAATTGATAGTGATAAATTCTTTGATTTTTTAATTTATGCTTAATGACTTTTTAAATGCATATAAGGAGTTTTGGATTAAAGCTACAGAATTCAAAGGATTCACATCTCGATCGGACTGGTGGTTAGTTCAATTAGCTAACCTTATAATTTCTTTCCTAACTATCCCAATATTTTTAAAAACCTTTGGTTTCAATGCTTATGGACTAGTTTGTATAGTTCCTCAAATAGCTATTGATATAAGAAGAATCAGAGATTTTGGAAAAGATTGGAAATGGATCTTTATTAATTTAATACCTTTCTTCGGATGGATTTTGTGGTTTATCTGGTTAGGCTTTGGTAAGACCGGTAATGGGAAAAATAAATTTATATAGAGATTAAGTCTTTATTTTTTTCTTTTTTTTAAAATCTACAAATCTTATCTTATTTCGTAATTCTATATGTTTTTCAAGAATTCTAAACACATGCATCTCGCATTCGGTTAATTTAAGAAACTGATCAAGTGTATCTTTATCTTCTTCATCAAAATCCTCGAAAACTTCTGAAATAGTAATACTATTTCTAGAAATAAAATCCTCAGCAACATCTTGTGGATTCTTGCCTAATTCGAAATCCTTAAAAGCTTCATAAGAATTAAGTTCTCTAGTCAACCATTTAAACCATGGTTCATTTTTATTTTGTTTTTTACTTATGATTTTCTTCATGAAAAAATTTTTTACTAGTTTAATCATTATTAGTTATTCTTTCTTTGACAGCTGTACAATTACTTATTTTTAGAATTTTATTAAAGATAAACCTTGTTTATTTTTAAAAATAACTAGAATAATTACCTAAAAAACTTCCTAAATAATAAGTATTTATGACTCATTTTTTTATTTATAAGATAGCTAGAATTTGTCTTTACTCAAAATACATTGTAAATTCCATTTTATGACTTTCCTTCATCTTAAATTTTAATAATAGGTGCTTTTGGTATTGCAGTAGCAATAGCCATCTTTTTTGTTTCTTACCAACAATATTTCAATTCTCCTTTGAATACAGAACTTTCAGAAAAGAAAAAAGCCTTAATTAAGGAACAAAAAGAATTAAATGAAAGATTAGAAAAAATAGATCAAGATTTAAAAAATTTATAAAAAATTACTCTTAATAGAGACAAGTCAATGATCTCGAATTCAAGACCATAATTTTTTAAACAGGAATTATGGACTATAAGGAGTTATGGATAAAGATCATCTTATTGAATTAATTTCTAATAGCCTTCTTTATGAGAGTAAAAATTCTGACTCTACTAGGAATCTTAGTGACTTTAAAAATTACTTAGAAAGATTAAATCTAGATCAATTGAGAACTATGTCTAAAGAATTTATTCTTTAGTTTTCTGTTGTAAATATTTGTTTTTTAAAAAAAAAAATATGCTTAAAGTTAATAGAAGTGATTTTTTAATAAAGCCATTTCTAAAAAGAAATAATATTAAAGCTTTCTATCAAATTATTTCTACCATATTACCAATAATTTCTATTTGGTTAATCATCTACCAAATAACAAATCAACCTTTTTCATCATTGATAAAAGGGTTTCTAATGATACCTTTAATAGTTCTTCTAACTCTGTTCTCTTCTCGAACATTCTCATTAATGCATGATTGCGGTCATAATTCTCTTTTTACAAAACGGAAATTAAACCGCTTTTTTGGATTTCTACTTGGCTTAGTTAATGGTATTCCTCAGAAGTCATGGTCAATTGATCATGCATTTCATCATAGAAATAATGGAAATTGGGAAATTTACAAAGGGCCGATAGATGTTTTAAGTCTTGAAGAATATAATTCCCTTACAAAAAGAGAGCAACTATTTTATAAAGTAAGTCGAAACTGGATGATGCTTTTCCCTGGCGGTTTTTATTACTTAGTTTTAAAACCTAGATTAGGACTTGTTATTATTATTTTTAATTTCACTAAAGATTTATTGGAAGAGACTTTTATCAAAATAAAAAACAGAGAAATCTCTCAACTTTTATCCATTGATTCAAGAGTTAAACCACCGTTTTCTGATTATGGAGATAATTTCAGTGAACTGTGTGAATTAATAATCAATAATTTAGTAGTAATAATAGGTTGGATTTTTATGTGTAAATGGTTGGGGTTAGTTTTTTTCTTATCATTTTATTCCATTGTATTAACCTTATCAGCAGCAATTTTAATATGTGTTTTTTTCGTACAACATAACTATGAGAATGCATATGCTAAAAATACAAAAAATTGGGATCTCATCGATGGAGCGATTTTAGGTAGTAGCAATTTAGATATCCCTAGTTGGCTAAATTGGTTTTTAGCGGACATATCCTTCCATAGCATTCATCATCTCTCTGAGAGAATACCAAATTACAACTTAAGAGCTTGTCATAAAGCAAACATTCATTTGCTCAAACAATCAAAGTTCTTAAAATTAAGAGATTTTTCAAACTGCTTCAAATATATTATTTGGGATAATAAAAATGAAAAATTAATTCCCATAAGTTAGTACCTAATTCAACCTTCCTCTCAATTTTCTTTTTAGAGGAATACTGCTATACGCATGAGTACCAATAGATGGAGGCAAGTCATTCTTTAAAGGATGCATAAAAGCATTTGCCATACTCTCTAACATTTTCGAAAGCCAATTAATTACTGATTTCATCTGAAAATCTAAAAGTGTATATTTATATCATCTAACTAAATTACCTAAAAGTAAATCAGTCTTTATGCTGGTTTTTTGGGAGATTAATTTGTAAGAATAATATAAAAAAATCAAGATTTTTTTCCCTTTTCTCTTTTAAAAGAAAAACATTACTAACTTTGCAAAGGTAACCCAGATGCAAAAAAGAATTTAGTAAATAATACTTATTTTTTCTAATTCACTTAATAAATTAAATTATTGAACTTAATTTCGTGCTATATCTCTATTCCAAATAAATCTAACACTGTTATGAATGATTCATTTGTCTCTACCAACCAGAATACAGAAATAGATTCTATTAGTTCATATTTTGAGTGTATTACTGAATGCAGTATTGTGGATGGTCATCAAGAATGTATTACTCGTTGTTTAGAAATTCATTTAAAGGGAGGCGAACAAAATGAATAAAAAAAATTCACCTCAAAGGAAAACAACTTTAAAATGGAACTCGAATGGAGAACTTTCTGAAATTGATATGTTAAGAATTTTGGAAAAGATATCACCTAATGATCTTAATCAATGCGAATTAACATATGATTCTGATCAATTTTAAAATTAATTATTTCTAGATTTTTTAAATTATTAATTACGCAAACCCTTTATAATAATATCAAAAAAATATTTCTAATAAACTGCATTATTAATGATCTTAAGTCAGGCTATATTCAAAAATTTCTTTTTCAATATTTTTACTATTGCTGTTGATAAAAAGGAACTTATGGAATTTCTGGAATATATCAATTTTAAATTAATCAGTTTTCAATCAAGATTTAGAACATTTCATAACATCTTAGATTTTATTTAAGAATTAATTTTTAGAACTACTTCCTTTTTTTAAGAATGTTTTACTAATTTCTTTTTTTGTTAGTTGAATCGGTTTTAAAAAGCCTGAATCGCCATGAGTTGGACAATAATAAGTCATAAGCATCCACTTTTTTTCTTCATCCATAAGTAATCTTTAAAAATACATAACAAGTAAATAAGACGATTTATGAAAAAATTGACGTTTTTTAATCTTTTTTTCTTTTTTACTTAATAATTTATAAAAATTTTGCATCTATCCTCACTAAATAGATATAAATACGCATGACTTTTAAAAAAAATCCTGCTATTTATTAATAAATTTAAAATTATTCATGTCTCTAGAATCTATATTGATGGTAGTTGCTCCAATCTGTCTTTTTACTGTAGGAGTAATTGTTTTACCTATTCTAGTAAAGCCACGAAAACAATCTGGTTTACCTAAAAGGTATATACGCGGTCTTTAAATTAATTAAATAGATAGATAAATAAAAAGATTTTGATAAAAGAATAAAATAAAAATGTTTGGCAAAAATAATTTTATTTGAAGATGAAATTAAAATTGTAAAAACTTTATCGAAAAAAAATTATAAATTCTTATTATGAGATCCTGTGATGGATAATGGAATATATAAATTCACTTTTATTTAACAAAATTCTAAACAAAAAAAATTTGAGTAATATAAGATTTTCAGGTCTTAAAGGCCAAGCGCTTGTAATAGAGGATAAAGATATTCCAAGCATAAAAGAATTTCAGGATGTCATCCCAGATCACTACTTTAAGAGCGATACCAAAACATCTTTGAAGTATCTTTTACAATCGGCTTTAATCCAATCATTAGTAGTTGCAATAGGGTTATCTATTCCATTTACCCCAAAAATGATCCCAATTTGGATCATATACGCATTAATATCAGGTACCACTGCAATGGGATTCTGGGTAATTGCCCATGAATGTGGGCATGGAGCATTCTCTAAAAACAAAACATTAGAATCCATAACAGGTTATTTACTACATTCATTACTTCTAGTGCCTTATTTTTCTTGGCAGCGTTCTCATTCAGTTCATCATCGATTCACAAATAACATAACCAATGGAGAAACTCACGTCCCTTTAGTCATAAAAGGAAATGGAGTTACTGAAAAAGTTGGCGGAGAAAAAGAATTAAATTTTTCAAATTCCTTAGGTAAGAAAAAGTATGGAATTCTTCAACTTGTTTTACATCTAATCTTTGGTTGGCCTGCTTATTTACTTACTGGAAGTACAGGAGGCGTTAAATATGGAACTTCAAATCATTTTTGGCCAATTAAACCATTTTCTAAAGCATTATGGCCATCAATATGGGCCAAGAAAGTTTGGATATCAGATATTGGTGTAGGTTTGACATTATTGGGTATTACTTATTTAGTTTTCCAGTATGGATTATTTCCAGTGATTGCTATATATTTTGGTCCTTTATTAGTGGTTAATTGTTGGCTAGTAGTTTATACATGGCTTCATCATACAGATTCAGATGTACCTCATCTTTCAAATACGGAATTTTCCTTTATGAGAGGCGCATTTCTATCTATTGACAGGCCTTACGGTAGTGTCCTTAATTTTCTTCACCATAATATAGGTTCCAGCCATGTCGTTCATCATGTATGTCCAAAGATCCCTCACTATCATGCAAAAAAGGCAACTGTCTTAATTAAAAAAGCCTTTAATAAAGCATATCTTTTTAATCCTGATCCGATACACAAAGCTATATGGAATATTGCTTGCAATTGCGTTGCAGTTAAGTCAGACATCAAGAGAGGAAGATATATATGGCAATCTTCATACAAAATGGTGGATTAAAAACACAATAATCATCAACTCTTTATCACATTAATTTACGCAAATCTGAAAATAATATAAAAGAATTAGCCATAACAAATTTTTCATCTTAGATAATATTCCAGTTATAATAATTTTATGAGTGGCGACAATTTACATGGTAAGCAGCCTATTAAATTTTATTCGGAAAAAATAACACTTACAAAAGTTGAATTATTAGAAAGACAGTTAAGTTTAGGCGAAAAAATTTCAGATTTAGAACAAAAGCATAAAGAATGGAGCAAAAAACTCTCAGGTTGATCATCTAACATGATGAATATAAATGGCTGATTGATATTTTATTTACCTTATCAAGAAACTTTTCTGTAAATTATTGAAAAATTATTTGCAGGCATTCTAATAATATCCTCTTGAGAAAAACCATTTTTTTTACTCTCATTATAAACTTCCTCAAGATTTTTAATACCCCAAAGATCATTTTGCATTTTTAATGAATTATCGAAAAAATAATTACTTTCGCTTGTATGCTTATTGCAAATTTTAAATGGCCCATACAAAATCAAAAATTGCCCCTTATTTAGTAATTTTCCTGACTCTCTAAAGAGTGCTACAGTACAAGACCACTGTGCTACATGAATCATATTTATAGATACTATTCCTTGCAAAGAACGAGCTAATCTCAATGGAATTTTCCAAGGAATTTTTTCTACATCAATCTCAAGAGGCTCGGGCATTTTCTTAGTTAGGTCTTCATACTCAATCCAAGAACTTATACTTTGTCTATGAACTAACTTTGGGTCACTTGTTTGCCAAATTATTCCAGGAAAACGTTTTTGAAAAACCACTCCATGTTCACCGCTGCCACTCCCGATTTCCAATACTGAACCTTTTTTTATAATTCTGGATAGTACATCACCAATGCAGTCTCTATTTCTTTGAGTTGCCGAAAAAAAAAGTCTATTATCCAAAATTGCAAAAATTGGGCGCTTAAGTAAAAAGAATAATTATAAAATCCTTGATTATTTAATCTTTCTCAATTTAGGAGTCTTGAAAAACATTATTTTAAGGCTAAAGAATAATATTGAAATTGTAAGAGCAGGCAAGATATAAAGTATTAAATCAGAGCTTATTAGAGAAGGAATCCTTCCAAAAATTAAATGCATGTAATAAGTCGCGAATGACATGAATTCATATATATCTAATTTATTAATAGCAATTATTTGAATTCAAAAAAATACTTTTAGTAAAAAAAACCAAAAATTTACAAAATAAAGAGTCAGCCTGTATCCCTACTAGCTGACTCTGGTAATATATTAATTTAAATTACCTTTAAATGAGGATATACTTCTAAAAAAAAAAGGTGAAAAGTTTATATATTTTTTCCAAAAAAAAAAATCAGAACAAAAATAATAATGTATATTTCGGTACATAAATGTAGCATTTTTAAAGTGATTTGAGTAAAAAAAGCAATTATTCCTATTTTTCTTTACATTTATAAATAAATATGTTATTTTTATTTACAAATTACATAATAAAAAAATGACTCCAGAAGCAGAACGTTTTAACGGTTGGGCAGCAATGTTAGGTTTTGTTGCAGCAGTCGGTGCCTATGTAACAACAGGTCAAATCATACCAGGTTGGTTTTAATGAAAAACAAGGAACCAAATTCAGTTGAAAAAGAAAAAATTATTGCTGAAAAGCTGAACGGAAGATTTGCAATGTTAGGTTTTGTGGCTCTTGTTGGAGCATATTTAACAACTGGACAGATTATTCCAGGATTTATCTAATCAAATTTCCTTAATCTACGAAAGGACCAGATTTAAATTAAAATTTGGTTCTTTTTTTTGATTATTTTTATAGTTGATACTAAACTTACTGCATTAGTACAAGTTTAATCACTCGATTAAAAACTAAACAATATGATAAAAGTTTATATTAATTGACCGCAATTCTAAAATCTAGACTTAAGTGATCTTGAATTCTTTGGATTATAGAACTAAAAATTTAGCCTTAAAGAAATACCAAGTCAATTTTACTAATCAACATTGACGTAAAATTATCCAAAAAAGTAAATATTGTAAGTAACAGCATTAAAAATAAAATTACCATCAGAATGTTTAAAAATGATAATTACTGAATTTTAACTAAATTAATGCAGGTAGAAATATTATTTGATCATTTTCTTCTTAAGGACTTAAATTTATTCGTTAATTGATGCTATCTTTAACCAAATTACTCTAAGAATTAATGAGAGTTAAGCTTGAACCGGAAACAGCATTTATTGGCAAAAAGTTAGCTTATATATTCCTAGCAATAATATTTAGCCTAAATGCAATAACTTTTATTTGGTATTTCTTATTTTCAAATTTAAAATAAAATCAAAAAATTTTATTTTAATGGCATTTATATTAAAGCTTTAAAAATTTAAAAATAGTATTTTTTAAAAAATTCCTGGGATGATCTGTCCTGTTGATACATATGCACCTATTAGAGCAACGAAACCTACCATAGCCCATCTACCATTTACCTTTTCTGCATTTTGAGGATATCCATCGTAAGAAACAGATTCATCAATATAAGGTCTAGTTTCTGATGGGAACATATTCTGTCTACCACCTGATTCTGTAGTAACTCCTGATTTTGTCATTAAAAAGATAATAATTGTTAATTAAAGTAACACGAATATTAACTTATGTAAACCTAATTCACTAATAATACTCCTCTTAATAATTATTTTATTAGTCAATATGTGTCATTTCTGTTTAAAAAAATTACAATCCACATTTTTAATCAAATCACTTTTTATTATCAAATTCGAAGATTAATCTTTGAAAATAAGCATTTATACTCACAGTAAGTAATTTTACTTAGTAAGATGTTTATAGCATTTAGGAAGTGCTTAGCTGGTTAAATCAGAAACCCTGAATTAACTAAGTCGTCATGAGCTTGCCGGTGGGATACTTGCAAGCTCTTTAATTTTTAAAAGCAAGTAAATGTAGAAAGCATTTAGGTAATTTTTGACTTATAAAATAAATTTTAAAGAAGATGAACTAATGTCAAAGATTTTTTTATTTGCTAAATAGAAAATAGACTTAACAAAATGTATGTCTTTAGATTTTATTCTTATTCCATCTTGTATTTTAATGATCCTTTTTCTTTTAAATCGAGAAAATATGATTTACAAAAAAAATCAAAAGGCTAAGTAATATCATTTTCCTAAAAAAAGCTTAATCCTAAATTTCTTATAAATTTATTTTTTCCTAAAAATAAAAGCTTTATAACAACTACTTTAAAAAGTTTCAAAACTTTAGAAGATTTAGTAAAAAACTAAACCAACTTTTTTCTTAAAATTAATTTATCCCAATATAGTTTTGAATTATTAATTTGATTTAGTTTTTGTTGGCAGTGCATACAATTGCATTCGTATATAAAAGTTTTATTTTTCATGCTTTAACTCTTTTTTTTAAAGAAACCAAAATTATTGCTTTATTGCAAGTGTTAATAAATTATTTTTCTAATTAATTATTGAAATTTAAAGAATACCAATATTTTTTTAACTATCAATTTTTGATTGGTTTCTAAATCATTGTTATTTTATAATGTAGAGAAAGACAGAAAAAACAAATAAATTACTTTTGAAACTTTCAAATCAGTCACTAATAAAAAAAACTATTAATAAAATAATTTCCCCTTGGTATTTACTTCCTTTAATAGATAGATGGGTATTAGGGCAAATAATACCCCCCATGATATTCGCAATTTCTGCTTTTACTGTTATTTCATTATCTGTTGGGGTAATGTTTGATCTTATAAGAAAAATTGTTGAATTTGGTTTACCTTTATTTTTAGCTTTAAAAATTCTTTTTTTTAGTTTACCCAGTTTTTTAGTCTTATCATTCCCAATGGCAGTTTTACTTTCAACATTATTAGCCTATGGAAAATTATCAAGCAATTCTGAATTGTTGGCATTGAAATCTTTAGGTATAAAAACTTCAAGAATTATTTCTCCAGCTATTGCTCTTTCGATATTTATGACAGGATTAACTTTTTACTTCAACGATAATTTAGTACCTGCGAGTAATAAATTAGCTGAAACGACATTAAGAACAGGAATAGGAAGTTCTTTTAGCGCCGAACAAGGAAAAGGTAATATTATGTTTTCAAGATATGGCTCTAGGATAAATGCATCAAATAAAAAACCAACAAAAATAAATACTTACCTTACTCATATATTTTATGCTTCATGGTTTGAAAACAATATTATGGAGGGAGTTACAGTTTTAGATTTTTCCAGAGAAGATTTTCAACAAATCCTAAAAGCAAAGAACGGAACATTTGACAAAAAAAGTTCCTCTTGGATATTTTCTAATGGGAGTATTATATCGATTGATCCAAGCGGACAAACCACCAATATTCAATTTAAAGAATATACATATCCATTTGTAGAAGGGCCTTTGGAGCTGGCGAAAGTGCCTAAGGATGCAAATGAAATGACTTTAAAGCAGGCTATACAAGCAGAAAAGATTTATGAAAAAACTGGAAACTTGAAGGAGATTAGAAGAATTAAAGTCCGCATTCAAGAAAAATTCACACTGCCTTTTGCATGTTTGGTCTTTGGCTTAATAGGAAGCAGTCTTGGATCTAAATCTAATATAAGATCTTCAAAAAGTCAGGGATTTGGATTGAGCGTAATTCTTATATTAATTTATTATGTTATGTCATTTTTATTTAGTTCGTTTGGAGTAAAAGGCATCTTACCTCCAATTTTTGCTGCATGGTTACCTGTCTTAATTTCGCTTGGAGGTGGAATTTATTTACTGAGAAAATCAAGTTCTTTTTAATATTTTAATAGCATAATTAGTAATATAATTATTTAACAAATTTCTTTCTCGAGAAAAAGATTCTTAGATCTTTAAATTTCAATATAATTTTTAGATATTTTTTTAAGTTTTTTATTTTCCAACCTATTTCGTACGGCATCGCACAAAATATTTCCATATGCAATTTTGTCATCGATAAATTTAAAAATATAATAAATATTAAGATCTAAAAAAAACTTGACTGAAAATCTTAAATATTTAATTAAAGATCACATAAATTTTCCTAAAAAAGGAATTATTTTCAAGGATATACTGCCTTTGCTTCAACAACCTGATGTTTTCTCAAAATTAATTGAAGAAATGTCAGAGAGTCCAATTTTTAAAAATGCAGACGCGATTATATCTATAGATGCTAGAGGTTTTATTTTTGGCACTGCAATCTCTTTTTATTTATCTAAACCTATGGTGGTAGCGAGAAAGTCAGGCAAGCTTCCTGGGGAACTCATAAATAGGTCTTATGACCTCGAGTATGGTAGCAATTCCCTTTCTATCCAAAGAGATGCAATAAAGCCATATAAATCCTTCGCTATAGTTGATGATTTACTAGCAACAGGGGGTACTGTTAAATGTGTTGCTGAAATGCTAAATGATTCTGGTAAGGAAATTAGTGGCTTATCAGTGGTGATTGAATTAAGAGATATTTGTGGAAGAGATAAATTTAATTTTCCTGTAGAATCAAATATTGTATTTTAGAAAAGTTTATTAGAATTTTAAATTTGATCTAGACATCTACGAATTAAATTATTCTCGAATAAAAGATTTAGCTAAACCAGCCTTTCTTCTTCGATTTAAGTTCGGGAACTGTCTTTAATTTTGGAGTTTCATCTCTTCTTCCTTTAATAATCATTAAAGGAACTATTGCCCAAAGAGCTAAAAATAATATCCAGAATAAATAAATGTTCATAACATCCAATAATAATTTACTGATACTAAGGTCAATTAAATATGAACTGTGAATTTCTTTTTAAATTTCTAATTTAAATGTATAATTTTACTTTTTTTTTAAAGCTGAATAGATTATTTATAGAGCTAAGCTTTGTAGATTCAAAATTATAAATTATAGAAATTATAAATTTATTGACAATCAATTAATAATATTTCCACTCAACATGACCAATGCTTTGCTTTAGAATGTTTAGAGTGCATTTTTATGATGACACGATAAAAAAATTTTCGTGAATATTTTTAAATCAAACTTACTATTATCTAAAATTTATCTACCAAAGTTACTTAATAATGAAAAAATGTAATTTGTGTCATGAGCAAGATAAAATTCATTACAGAGTTAAATCAATAAATCATACTGAATGGATTTTTTGTTGTAAAGAATGTTGGAAGCTGATTTCTAAACATAAAAATTATTCCTATGGAGGCACAAGAAAGTCAAAATAGTTAATTTTCCAGCAAAATAAATGCAAAAAACAATCAAATAATTAAAACCATAGAAATTTATAAAATATCTTTAAATAAGAAGTTGAAGATTAAAGATGATTTAAAAAATTGGGGTAATTTGAAAAACTGATAAAAAGCAAGCTTCAATTTAATCTTACAAAAAATGTTATTTATTCCTTATCAATTTTTGGCTTTTATTCATTTTAGGATTTCTATTTTTTGTTATTTCGCAATCTATTAAAGAAGAATCAAGCTAAATTAATAAAGCACTAGTGTTAGAAAAAGGATTTTAATTTTCTAAAAAAAATCATTAATTTCTTTTTTTATAGATTTATATTCTAAATTAATTCCTTTAATAAATTCATCTACTTCTTTTTTAGTATTCTTATATTCATTTATTTTTCGTTTGGTTTTCTGATAGAAAATTGATTCAAATTTTCCTGGACTTACCTCCTCTATCCAATATCCTGCTAAACAATAAATTTTGTTTGGAACAAAAGTGATAATAAATAATTTTTTGGAATTTTTATATTGATCAATTATCTTATTAGCGATAGTGCCTTTAGTTTTTTTAGTCCCAAATAGAGCAATATCTTTTGCTAAAGGCCTAAAATTCTTAGATAGATGCTTATTTTTTTCTACTGTATTTCTAGAAATTATTTTTTCTAAAGAATAACAATAATCCAAAAAATTAGTATTTTCTTTTTTTGAAGGATACAAAGTTATGAGGGAAATTAAAAATAAAAAAGAAGTTAAAAGAAATTTTTTAAACATTTATTTTAATTAGATTTACTATTTCATAAATATAAAAAGACAATTCATAAATTACTATTAATTACCTTAACAAGATTCAAATTAATTTAAAGATTACTATTAATTTAGCTAAATTTCTTTGAGAAAAATTTAAAAGTATTTCAGACTAATTAAGTATTTATCAAACGCATAAAACCTTTTTCTTATAATGAGGTTATGAAAAATTCTTTTTTGAAAAATAAAAGGATCAAATCTTTTCTAGATTTTTTTTCAAGAGTATCAATTTCAGCAATATTTATCTCAGCCATATCATGCAAAATAAATAATTTTGAAAGAACAGTTTAGTATATTTCTACAAAAGGCATTCCTGAACCAATTTCATCTATTCTTCTAGTGGGAGCCATTATATGTCTTATTTTAGGTTATGGATTTTTTATATTTGGAGAAAAAAAATAGGTTCAGTCTTTTTATTACTATTTCTTATTCCAACAACAATAATTTTTCATTTATTCCCTTTCTATCAAAGAGCAGTATTTATTAATCTCGAATTATAATAGGTGGATTGATTATTTCTGCAATAAGGAAAACAAAATAAATAACTTAATTAAAGAAACCTAAATATTTTTTTTTCCCTCTCTTAATTCTGGGAAGCAAGACGCAATATGAATTAATTCATAAACCTCTTTGCTATCGTATTTTTTATGAGGAATTCCACTTCCCACCTCTATGTCTTTCTCTTTCATTTTCTTTAATATCAATTCTTGTCTTTCCATACTTGACATAGACTTAAATCTTTTAGTTCGTTCTTCTTTATTCACTAGATATTAATTTAGTTAAACTTTATTTTTAAGATTATATCAATTAGCGATTCATTAGATAAGTAACAAAACCAGTAAATGTAAGTAATTTAAATCCAATAAAGAAAGGCAAATATTTTTTGACCTTTTTGCCAACTGGCAACAATTTGTTTAGTGAATTGATCATGATTTACATTAGAAATCTTATTATTTATAAGATCCTAACGAATTTTTTTATATTTATCTTATTTCGATTTGTATATACAAAATAATAGATCTAAACTAGAAGGGATACGTCCCTTGTTTTTATGAATGATAAAGAAACAATAATTTCATTATTAAATGAATTTGCTAATCCAAAAAAAATGGCTTTATTTTTTGTTGACAATGCGACTCCAGATTTTTTATTCATAAGACCTAGTGGTAATCCTATAGATGCAAATGGGTTCGAACAAATGATTACTGGTGATATAGTTCAAGAAAAGGCAGAAATAACCAAAATTCACCGATTCGAATTTTTAAGCGACAACATAGTAATGTGCATTTTTACACTAGGTTCAAAATTTACTTATAAAGGGACACCTAATGATGACTTACCAACAGTTACGTCGATTTTTAAAAAAGTAAATAATGTTTGGAAAATTCACTGGATGCAAAGATCTACAGGAAATTCGGATTTATCTTTATGGGATTAGCAAAGTTAATAGCTCTTTTAATGGTGCTACTACTTGTAGGTAGCTCTTTTATTGGTTTAATTTTTTATTTTGCAAAATAAATACATCAATTAAACAATACTCAGTAACTATTTCTTTTTTTAGAAAACAATTGCTTTTTTTATGCTAAGTAATTTGATTTTCAGGTAAAAATAAAAACTTTAGACAGACTAACGCCTATATCTAAAGCCAATAAAGCAATTAGTAACTTACTCATTTTTTAGAACTCTCAACTATTTTTTTGTAAAGTTCCTCAGAAATAGGTTGCATAACCTTTTAAAAATCTAGTTACAAATTAATTATTTTAAAATTAATTTCTCGTTACAAAATATACGAATATATGAATTTTTAAATAGACAAAAAATATATTAACTATAAGTTCTTCTTATAAAGTATTAATAAATACTTAATCCAAAAACGTCAATAAATGTCCAAATTATTTATTTAAAAAAATTAGAAATCTTATTTCAAGTAAATAGATCCTCTATAAGTAAGCTTTATAATCTTTTCTTCTTGTTTTCTACAATATACGAATGACTTTCCATTGAAATACATGTTTACCATGATGCAGCTCCTGAACTTGCTCAAGTCCCCGTCCTATGGCTTGAGTCGTACTGCGGTCTATCAGATGGTAGATCGGACGATTTTGTAGTATTCACTACAATCTATTTATAAAGTATTTATACTTAGATGTCAACAATTAATAGAAACTAAACTTCAATTTAAAAGTAGATTCAGCTCTCATAAACTCCCGAACAAGAATATAGAACATATAAATACGAGTAACTCCCATAAAAACTGAAACTAATGCTAGAACTACACAAATAGGGCAATGTGGGAATCCCATTATTTATTTTCCAATATAAATTTAAATTCAGTCTCTGCATTAAGAATATCGATTCTTCTCTTGAGCAATTTAAAAAATTTAATTATTTTTTTCAAAATCAAACCTTCTTTAGGCATCAATAATAATATTATTTAAGAATGAATATATCAATGAGCAAAAATACTGAAGCCATTGATATAACAAAAGTTTCGTAGCAAATTTATACAATAAAAAACACCAACTTATGCTCAGGTACTCTTGCTCAATTAGTTTATTCAGAGTCAAATATAAAAATTGGTGATCTATTTACCTTGCAGTGTTATTTTTCTTTTGCTAAAAAAATAGAGCGGACTAAAGTCCAATACTCCACGAGGATTTAGTCCGCTGCCTAAAGCCTGAGAGTGCAAATTTTTCTTAATTAAATTAATATTCAACTATGCTACATGAGATAAATATCTTGATAGCGACATAAATTTATTTTGTATATTGCTATTACAAAAATGATGAGTTTATTTAAATTAGTTACTAAATCCTCGTGGAGAAAGCTTTAGTAAATTTCTTTTACTGGTTACTGATAAGATCAGCTGAATCTCATTATGGAGAATCATTTGTATCTGTAGAAGTTCCATCTAAATCAATCAAAAGTTTTTCTTGATTTTAGAAAGTTTTTAATACTTAAATTCATAGCTTTCTGAAAATTGAATAACTAATTTGAGTTAAGTTGGTTAATTATCTCTATTGCAAATAAAGATATGGTTGTTAATCTTGCACTTAAAGAAGAAACTTAATTTCTTAAACTGATGCAATTTGATCATTTAAATTTCAATGAAGATGATGGCCTCATGTCAATAGAAGATTTAAGGGCTTTACGTCTTCGAAAAAAGAAAATTGAAAGTGATAAGAAAGCTCGAAAGTATATCCTGGATATAAATCAAAGATATAGAAAAATGAGTACCCGCAAAAGTAATAACTTTTTAAGGAATATGAACCCTTTTAAAAAGGCCGCATAAATTGTTAATTTTAATTTTGTTAATTTGTTTAACTTTGCAACTTTCAGAGTAAGATTTTAATGGTGTTTCTTTGGAAGAGTTTCACCAAGAGGGGTCAATTTTTGGCCCCTTCTTTGCGGAGATATTTTTTAATTAAAACTCGTTATAAAATTAAAGTAATACTTTCCTAGAAGGCGAAAGTGATGTAAATCTTTTGTTTAAAGTTTTTTATTAACACTTAATGAAAACTCTATATCTTCAACTAAATCCTCTTACTAAAAAAACAAAAGTTTTAGCTTATGGATCATTTCCCATAATTTATTGAATTTTTTCATTTACGATTTTTAATGGCTTCACCTACAAGTTGGGAATTCTACAAAGAAGTTGAAAATAAAATTCTATGGGTCAATATTTGTACCCAAAATTTAGAAGGAGTAGCTACTTCGATCAATAAATGGTGGAAGACAAGATATCCAGCATACAAAATCAGAATAGTTTCTAAAAAAGAATTTGAGCTTGTAAAAATGGAAGCTGAGAAAAAGGAACAATAAAATTATTCTTTGGTAAATATTGATGCTGAATATTTAATTTTTGTAGCTATTATAAAATCAATAAATTAAGGAACAAATGAACTCTGCATTTGCAAAAGTCTCAAAATTGAAAGTTAACAGGGCTTCTAAAATAGCTATTACTCTCGCATCATCAACTTTCTTTTTGTATGCCTTGGGTCAAGCACCAATTTTAAAAAATATTCTTGCAGGTGCCTTCTCTTGCTCTGGCTAAATAAAATACTGTTTTTTTAGAGAAGCTAAAAAGCTAAAATAGACTGTGATTGACAGTCGATCTAAACTTAGAGGGATAATCCCCTCTTTTTTAATGTTTAATAGATTTATTGCTGAAAAGATAATGACTCTTCTTATTTCTCTTTTTAGCTGATGCATATTTCCCCGCACCTATTAATTGATGCTGTGATATTAAGCGCTGCCCTTACGATAACTTTGGTATTAAGATCAAAAGGTAATGCTGCCAGGAAAGAAAAAGAAAATAAATGATTACTAAAGAAGAAGAAAAAGAATTTAAAAAACCTAAATTATATAGATTTTGGAACTTTCTTATTTATGGAAGTTCCATAGCTATTGGAGTTTTCTTAGTTTATTTATATTCTGCTTATGTCTTTATAAATAAATGATTTACATGTACGGCATAGCGATTACTTATGGAGTTGTGAGTCTTTTATTGCTTGGTGGGTTTGCATACTTTACTTTAAAAATAAAACGCTAATTTTTATATCTTCTTCAATAAAGATTTCTTAGATAAATTTTTTGATTTTTGTAGAGAATATCAACAAGAAATTCCACCTCAGAAGATGGCTGAGATTTTAAGAGAATATTCAGATAGATTAGATGAATGATAGACAATAGCAGACTTAAGAAGGTACTAAGAGAATAAAATTTCTAGCAAAATTTAAGCAAATTTTTCTAAAGTTAGAATAAATTTTTTGAAGATATTTTCCTTGCAATTATTCATAATTTGAGATTTTTTTTTGATCCTTAATCCGTACAATTTTGTTCCTCTAACCGCACACATAAAACTTGAAATTTACTATTCAAATGAATTAGAACATAGTTATAGACAAGGGGAAAGTCTTATGGCACTAAATGACAAATTTACTATCCAAGAAATTAATTTGGATAAAAAAGACCTTTCATTTGATAATAAGCTCAAAAAAATTGAAGCTTATTGGAATAATGAATGTAAAGAACATCCGAGTAACAACAATTGCAAGATTTTTTGTGATTAAAAACTTTAACTTTTAGGTATTCTTACGCTTGATTTTTACATAATCCCCGTACTAAAGAATAATTAGATAGAAAGGAGGTCAAGCAAATGACTAATTTAGGTATAGAAATTTTATTTTGGACAATTTTAATTTCTTATCTGGGATTAAGGTTTTCTCAAACTTGGAATGGATTCAAAAAACAGTATTAATTAGGAGAATAGAAAATGAAACTACAAACTCAGTTCACAGTTCCAAACAAAAAATTAAAAGATCTTGATTATGTTAAAAAAGTAGATTTTTTAAAAGAAATTTTAAATAAAGAATGTATAGATTATCCAAATCAAGAAGATTGCCTGGTTTGTTGCAATTAAAAATCAAAAAATAGCTTTTAAAAAAGTAAATAAATTTTTATTATTATTTATAAATTTTCTAAAAGGGAGTTAGCACTATGGAATTGAGATTCTTCCCAATAAATATTTTTAGAGAGACTCCAAAAGTCACATTCTTCGATGCAGGCATAGATAGTTCTAATGGTTCTGATGTTGTGATCCATTCTGGGGAAGCTATATCTCCTCCAGATGATTTAAAAGATGAGCAATATTACGTTCACAATCATCAAATTGACCACAATTTAGTTATCACTGGAGAAAGGACATTTGTTTTAATAAATCCTTCCTGGGATGAACCTCATCATGTGATTTATTTAAATAGATCTATGGGAGCATTAGAAATTCCTGTAGGAACTTATCACAGATCTATCTCAGGGAAAGAAGTTAGTATTGTTTTAAACCAACCCAAAAGAGATAAATTTTTTAATCCTTCTAAAGAATTTACCCCTCAAAAATTAGACAAAATTAATTTAATTAAGGCAAGAAAAAGTCCGCCTGTTTATTGGATTTACGAAAATAACAAAATCAAAAGACTCTATTTTAATCCTCTAGAGAGAAAAGTTAAAACTCTTGTTTGAAATGAAAAAAAATATATCCCATAGTAATAATTTAAAAAACCTGAATTTAATTATTAATTCTGATACTTATAAATTGGCTCATGAAGATATTGGTTTACTTAGCCGAAATGAAATGCGCGGAGTCAGAATGCTTCTTGAAATTACTAAACCAGATTTAATCCTTGAAGAAAATAAAATTCTTTCAACAATAATTATTTTTGGAGGCGCAAGCATTACAGAAGAATCAAATATAAAAAAGAGACTTGAAAATATAGAAGAGTTAATTAAAAAAAATCCTAAATCGATACTTTTAAAACGAAATTTAAATAGATTAGAAAATTTGCTTCAAATGAGTCATTACTATCAATCCGCAAGGGAGTTTTCTAAACTTGCTTCAATTAGTAATCAAAATAAAAACTGTAATTCTCACGTGATTGTGACAGGTGGGGGGCCTGGAATTATGGAAGCTGCTAATAGAGGTGCATTTGAAGCAAATTGTAAATCTATAGGGTTAAATATCAGTCTCCCTTATGAACAAATCCCAAATGCTTTTATAACTCCAGGTCTTTGCTTTAAGTTTAATTATTTTGCATTAAGAAAGATCCATTTTGTCATGCGATCAGTAGCTGCTGTATTTTTCCCTGGAGGTTTTGGAACACTAGATGAATTATTTGAACTATTGACACTTTGTCAAACAGGAATGAAAACAAAAATCCCAATCATTCTTTTTGGTAGAGAGTATTGGAATAAGATAATTAACTTTGAATATTTAGCTGATCTTGGATTAATTGAAGATGATCACCTAAATCTTTTCAAATATGCAGACACCGCATCAGAAGCATGGGAAATAATCAAATCATCAAAAATCTCAGATTGAAATAAAGCTAATTATTTTTAAATAACTTTTAATTACTTAATTTATAATTTGTTTTCACAGTTTTTATTATTGAATCTTGTGGTTCTTCACTTGGGAAACAATTAATAATTCTATATTTGCCTCCTTTTTTATCAGTCTCAACAACTGTAAATTCAACGTATTTACCAATTCCATCTCTTAAATCCTTGACTTCAGTATTTATTATCTCTTCTTTATCATTTTCGATGATAAGAGATTTACCTCCGCAACTTAATAAAGCGTTCTCCTCAGTGAGAAAAAAATCTTTGTCATTACTGCAAGAAGATATGAAAGATAAAGAGACAATTATAAGAATAAAATTTTTCATAATCAACTTTTTGACTTTACTACATTATCAATAAAGCCTATTAAATATATAGTTAAATACCTACCAAATTAAAATTTAATTAAATTAATAATATCACTGCAATAAATAGGAATTATATTAGAAAGAAATACCCGATGCATTTAGAAAATCTTTATAAATATTTTGCCAGTGTATAATTCTTTGTTCAAGTCTATTAGGCGGACCAAGTTTAAAATTTCCCAGATAAGACTTATGAACTGATTCAACAATAACTTTATCTTCCCCAAGAAATTCTAATATACTTTTTTTCCAATTTTCTAAATCATTTTCACATAAAGAAGCAGAAGCTAATTTAATTTCAATAATACACTGATTAATATTTTTAGGAAGATAATTTATTAAAACAATCCCTTTACCAGGCCATATTATTAGATGGGTCCATGGGAGTAATCCAAAGGTATATAGATTTCCTTTACTCCTTAGAGGGGTAACAAGTACATTACAAAATTCACTGAAGAAATACCTATAGTTTTTAATTGGACCTTGTTCTTTATGTAGGGTATCTTTATGAGCTATTGCCACATGATAATCATCTAGTGTATTGTCATGAGCAATTTTCCAATTGCAATTTAAAGTATCAGAAAATTCAGAAAAAATGCTGTAATTTATATCCCATTCATCATTACATTTTTTTCCAACAAGCTCAATTTGATCATCTATAGATATTGGTTTTTTGCTGAAATTAATCCAAATTAAAGGTCCATTTATTAAAGAGTTAACTTTCTCTAATAAATAATCCTCTGTTTCGATTTTTGTTTCAAAATCGTACTTTAATGGCAAGGTTTTAAGTTTGCCAAAACTATCAAAAGTCCAGCCATGGTAAGGACAAAAAATACTTTTTGAAGGATTTAATTTTGTTTTTGGCAAACACAATTTTGACCCACGATGAGGGCATCTATTTTTAAAAACAGTTATTAAATTATTTTCTGAACGCGAGATTAATAATAATTGATTAAAGAATTTTTTTTCCAATATTTCGCCAGGTTTGATTTCTCCAATGAAAATCAATGGGTGCCAAAAATTTTTTGAATAGTTATCTAATTCAAGTTCAAAAATTTTTTGGTCGTTATAAAGCCAAGTAGGCAAAAAACTAGTTGACATTATTTATTTTTTTGTAGCCCTCTTAAAAAATCAGATAACTCATATCTAAATTTTGCAAAATCCGAATCAAGTTTCAATTTATCTAAATCTCCTTTTTGTAGATCTACCCTAACTTCTTTTATGATTCTTCCAGGATTAGGAGCCAAAATACATATTTCCTGAGAGAGGGCTAATGCTTCTTCAATATCATGGGTTATAAGTAAAACTGTCAATGAAGTTTTTTTCCATAATTCATAGAGAAATTTCTGCATAGATTCTCTTATCTGTAAGTCCAAGGCTCCAAAAGGTTCATCTAAAAGTAGAATTTTAGGGTTAGTCGCTAGAGCTCTTGCAATTGCAATCCTTTGTTGCATTCCTCCAGATAATTCTTTTGGATACTTATTTCCCGAATCCTGAAGACCTACTACTTCTAATAAATAAGATGTCCTATATTTTATTTCTTTCAACTTGTAAGAATTTAAATTCATACCAAATGCAATATTCTCAGATGCAGTGAGCCAAGGGAAAAGACTATATTTCTGAAAAACCATTCCTCTATCCAATCCCGGTCCACTAACTATTTTTCCATCTACTTTAACGTTACCTTTAGATGGACTTTCAAGCCCAGCAATAATCCTCAATATAGTACTTTTACCTGATCCAGAGCTCCCAACAAGAGTTTTAAATTCACCAGAACTTATTGAAAAGCTTATTCCATCAATTACCTTTTTTCTATTAGAACCTTCCCCAAAATATTTTGAAATATTATTAACATCTAATTTCATTCAAACAGCCCATTTACATGTACGTCTAAGTAGCAATCTAAAACTCATATCCAAAGCAAATCCTATTAATCCAAGAACTATTAATTCTGCAAAAATTTGATCTGTGCGAAAAAATCTTTGAGCCAATTGAATCCTTTTACCTAAACCAACTTCTGCTGCAATTAACTCTGCGACAATTACTAAATTCCATGAGGTTGCAATATTAATTCTTAAAGTATCAATAATACTTGGCAATGAATATCTGGCTATTACTCTGATCAATAAATCTTTTGTATTACCTCCTAAAGTAAGCGTTGTTTCAATGAGTTCTTTGGGTACAAATTTTACTGAATCCATAACCATCAAAACATTAAAGTAAACGGTCCCAATAAAAATTAATGCGATTTTTGGAGCCTCTTCAATTCCTAAATAAATAATAAGCAAAGGAGAAAAAGCAGCGGCGGGCATATACCTAAGCATCGCAATTAATGGTTCACATAACGCACAAAAAGAAGGGAAAGAACCCATTAAAATTCCTAAAGGAACTGAAAAAATTGTTGCAATTATAAAACCAGCAAATACCCTACCAGTACTTGCAAAAATATCTTCAAATAATATTCCACTTTCAGCCATATCTAAAAGAGAATAAAAGACCGCTAGAGGCGATGGTAAAAACATTTCACTCACGAGTTTTAATTGACACACTACTGTCCAAATTAAAAGTGGTAGCAAAAGTGAGGATATCTGAAGAAATATTTTATTTAATTTTTTTGGTTCACTACCAAATGAAAAGAGGGATAAAAAATATTTATCCCTCTTGATTAATTTCGAACTAACCATTTTATTTTTTTATTAATTAACTAATATTTTTAACAAACGAAGAGTTAAATAATTTACTCATATCTGGTTTTTCAGGAATAAATCCTACCTTTACCATAAAGTCTGCCATTTGTTTCGCTGCATAAGGCATATGTTTCATACCGAACCCATCACGAAAAGCTTCTAAATTTTCTTCCAAAGAAAAGAACCTAGTTCCACCCTTATATTGTTTGTATTCACGTGTTGGGATCCCAGCTCGCTTTGCCATAATCTTTTCAGATTTTCTTGGATTTTTTTCCATGAATTCTCTTACATCCCACCATGTTTTAACAATTTTTTGAACATCATCTGGTCTTTCAGAAATCAAATCTCCGCTTACAGCTAATAAATCAGGGATTGCACCTGGATATTCTTTTGAACTAGCAATAACTTTTGCTCCAGGCCTCTTCATTGCAGTTCCGGTAAATGGAGGGAATGCACCAACAGCATCTACTTTTCCTGCTGCGAATGCAGTTGCAGCCTGATCAGTTGGCAGACCTTTAATAATTACATCATCTCTAGTTAATCCAACATCATTCAGAGCTAAAACAAGTAAAAAATCATCCACAACACCTTCTTCTACTGCTACTGTTTTACCTTTTAAATCAGCAACACTTTTTATTGATTTATCTGCAATTATTTGATCATTCCCTGCAGAATTATCATTAACTAAAACAACTACTTCCCCTCCATTCTCTCCGGGCAAGAAAGAAATAGTGTCATTAAGAGTTTGCGAATTTCCATCGATTTTTCCAGCAGCAAAAGTTTCCATGGATTGAACATATCCATCAAACCATTTCATCTGAACATTAACTCCATTTTTTTCAAACATTTTTTGATCAACAGCTATCGCCCAAGGCCACCATCCAGCCCAGTTACTGTATCCCAAAGTGATAGGTTCTCCTTTTGGAGCGGCAGGACTTGATAATGTACTTAATGAAATCGCTAATATCAGAGCAAGCAAAGAGGCCGCAAAAACTCTCAATTTTTTGAACATATTTGAAAAAAAAATTTTACGTACTATCAATACTTAAGAAAAAGTAAATCTAAAGTTGTAATGACTGATACTTTTAAGAGATTACTTTTAATTAATCAATATTACTTATTTTTTAAATTTCATAATCTTTTTACTAATCCATTTTTGCCATAAATCGAATCCAGACTTGGTTATCGAAGAAATTTCTATAACATCTGCCTTGGGATTAGTTGATGATATATTCGATTTTAATTCGTTAATATCAAAATTTAAATGGGGTAATAAATCAACTTTAGTAATCAAAATTAAATCTGCTTCTCTAAACATTATTGGATATTTTAAAGGTTTATCCTCACCTTCAGTAATACTTAAAAGTGCAACTTTAAAATGTTCCCCAATCTCAAATTCTGCAGGACAAACTAAATTTCCTACATTTTCCACTAACAAAATATCTAGTATATGAGGATTGATTTTTTTTTCTAGTAATTTTAAACCTCCACTCACCATATTTGCATCTAGATGGCACGCTCTTCCAGTTGTAATTGGTACTACTGGTATATTTAATTTTTCTAATCTTGCAGCATCAAGATTAGTAGTCATATCACCCTCTAAAACAGCACTTTGAAATTCTGTTGAAAGATCTTCTAAAGTTATTTCAAGTAATCTCGTTTTTCCTGCACCAGGACTACTCATTATGTTCAAGCAAAGCAAATTATAATTATTAAACTTAACTTTATTTTTCTCAGCTTGATGACTATTTTGATGAAGAATATTTAATTCAATTTTGTCTGAAATTGGTAAATGCATTTATATTTGAAAATACATTTTTATTCTAGATACTAAATTTCTACTTTTCTTTAAAGTCAATGGATGCGATTTTTAATTCCCTCCCGCTAATAATTTCCTCTAAATTAAAATTGCAACATGGAGATTTATATCCATTCTCTTTCTTTGGAAAATATGATCTATTACATTTAGAGCATTTTCCTTCAAAAGGTATTGTCTCAATAGTAATCTCAGAGGAATCTAACCAAGAACCCAAGACTGCAGCATTAAAAGTATTTATTAATGATATTGGCTCTACGCAAGTAAATTCACCAATTTTAAGATTAATCTTTTCAACAATTATTGTTTCTTTATTTTTTTTCTCTGCCCACTCTTCCATAGAGAGTATAAGGCATTTTGTCATATCTACCTCATGCACAATAATCTATCTCCATTTTTGATCAACTGACATATTGCATTTATCTGAAATCCATTCTGGTTTAGATTTTCTTGGGATCTGACCACTTACTACAAGATGTGCAATTGAATCACAAATAACTCTAGTAGCTAATAAGGCTGTCATATCACTTACATCATATGGAGGCGAAACCTCAACAAGCTCAATTCCACATACATTTACTTTTCTTATAATGTACTCCAAAAGTTTTAATGCCTCTCGAGGTAATAAACCCCCAGGTTCAGGCCAACCAGTTCCAGGGACAAATCCAGCATCAATACAATCAATATCAAAAGAAATATATACACAGTCAGTTCCATCAGTAGCTTTTTCAATCGCAAAATCAGCAGCCTCTTTCAACCCCATTTCACAGATATCAGTAACTGTTAAAACATTTGTACTTCGTTCCCTGCAAATTTTTACTCCCTCTCTTGGTACTTGCCAACCTCCAATTCCTAATTGAACAAGATTTTTGGCAGGAGCATTTTTCATATTAGTTGCATGAAACCATGGACAGGTATGCATTCTTTCATCTAGATCTGTTTCTTGAGTATCTACATGTCTATCAAAGTGAATGATCCCTACTTTTTTATCTCCTAAGTGGCGACAAACTCCTCTAACTGTAGGAAAACCTATTGAATGATCTCCACCTAAAATAATTGGGAATGCACCACTAGCAAAAATATGAGCCACCCCCTTTGAAATTTGATCAAAACTTTTTTCATTATTAGCTGGAATTGTAAAAATATCTCCCAAATCACAAATAGAAATCTGCTCTCTCAGATCCACTCCCATTTCGTAATTGTAAGGAGTATAAAGAGCAGAAATTTTTCTTATTCCTTGAGGTCCAAATCTTGTCCCTGGTCTATAAGTAGTTCCAGAATCATGAGGAACACCAACGATCGCAACATCATAATTTCCCACTTCATTTACATTTTCAACATATGGAGCTTTCATGAAAGTATTGATTCCTGCAAAATGGGGTAATTCTCCTCTTGAAAATGTAGATATATTCCTATCGACAATACTTTTTGCTCCTTCTAAACCATATTCCTTTGCTCGGGCAACTTCGTTTTCCCATCCATTCAGAGGTAATTTTGCTTC
>QCBH01000006.1 GCA_003281685.1 Prochlorococcus sp. AG-347-E23
AGGTTTTTTTATTTTCTCTTTTACATAAGCGACAACCTGATCTTTCCATAAAGATCCTGAGTACTCGACGGCTTGAGGCTTGGGACTTTTTCCAAAACCGAGTAAATCCATAGCATGAACTTCGTATTTTGTACTCAAAACAGGAATATTAAATCTCCAATGATCGGTAGAAGCACCGAAACCATGAATTAATAAAATTGCACATTCTTTTGATGTTTGCTCGGGATTAGCGGAAACTGTATGAATTGGGTAATTTAAACAATTCCAGTTATAATTAACTTCACTATCTATAAGAGCTGACTTTTCCATTCATTGAAAATTCTAACTTGATTAATTCTAATAAACTTATTTCCTAAAGAAGACCAACAGGATCAGCTGCAACATCATCTGAAATTTTATTGCCATCATTTGGGGGCTTATCTTTTAGAACAATTCTTAAGAGTACAGGTGCAAGGAATGTAGTTCCTATAACCATTAATAAAATAGCTGCTTCAAGAGAAGGAGTTAATAACTTAGCGCTTGTTCCTAGCCCAAGAAAAATTAAACCAACCTCTCCTCTAGGCATCATACCCAAGCCTACAACTAATCTATTTGTAGGTTTATCACTTGAAAATACCCATCCGGCTGCAATTTTTCCAATAATCGCAACAACTAATAAAAATCCTGCAACTACAAGAGCTGATCTACTTGTTGGATCAAGTGGATTGATAACAGATAAATCCATTCCAGCTCCAACTAATACAAAGAAAATAGTTGCGAATAAGGAAACTAAAGGTAAAACAGATTGTTGTATTGCATGATTATTTTTAGAACTACTAAGAATCAATCCAGCTGCAAAAGCCCCTAAAGCTGCTTCCAATCCAATGGCTGTTGCCACGAAACAACACAATACAAGTATCACAAAAGAAGCTACCACCACGGCTCCAGGAGCCTTTAATCTGTCTAATAACCAATCAAAACCTGGAGCAGCTGTTCTACTTAATGCAATAGCAGCAATAACAAACACTACAGCTGCTGCAACTAATTTAACAATAGGTGCAATTTCTAAAGTACCTCCGGCTGCAAGGGCAACTACAACTGCCAAAATAACAATTCCCAAAATATCGTCTAAAACTGCTGCACCAATAACAATTTGTCCTTCTCTAGTTTTCAAATATCCCAATTCACCGAAAACACTTGCAGTAATTCCTATACTTGTGGCTGTCATAGATGCTCCAGCAAAAACTGCTGGAATTAGATCTACTTGAAAAATAAACATTAATCCAAGAGTTCCAAACGCAAACGGTAAAATTACGCCAGCCATAGCAACAGTAAAGGCCTGAGCACCGACAGCTACCAATTCCTCTAACTCACTTTCTAAACCTGTTAAAAATAAAAGTGCATATAAACCAAGTGTTGCTACTGCTTGGAGCGAGGGAAAGCTTTCGAAATAAACATCAGGTACTGCTTCTGGGGGGATTGACGCTAATGAACTAATAACATTTACAAGTCCCTCATTTAGTTCAGTTCCAGCTGAGGGCGGTATCAATAAATGGAATCCTGATGCTCCTATTACAACCCCTGCAAGAAGCTCTCCTACAATCGTTGGCAAACTTAGTCTTACTAATACTTCTGCTAATGCTCTTGCCGCTAAAAAGATCAATAAAAATCTTATAACTCCGATCAAGGTTTCAGCAACTTCTAAATCATGTGCACTTAATTCAGCAAGTAAAGAGTACATTTAAGTGTAAAAAATAAACTACCTAATTGGAAGATAGTTTATTGAGGGCCCACTTTAAGAAATATGTAAGAAAAAAGCAAAAATACTCAACAAGTGTGGATCTGAAGGTACAACAAAGAAATTTTAAAAAAAATGGCTATTGTCTGTTATATGGCTAATCCAATGAATTCCAACGAACCCTTCGATCTACGCTTGCCTACTCCAGGCTGCTACTTAGATCCTGAGAAAGCTGGCATGGATTCTGATGCTGTTTTTCAAGGAATGACAGCCCATCTATTTTATACACTTGGAAAGTTAGCTACTTCTGCAAGTCCCCACGACTTGTACATGGCTTTAAGTTATGCAGTTAAAGATAGGCTAATGACAAGATATTTAGCCAGCCAAGAAGTCATAAGAAAAAAACCACAAAAAACAGTTGCCTACTTATCAGCAGAATTTTTAATAGGCCCTCAATTAAGTAATAATCTTCTAAATCTTGGAATAACTCAAGAGGCAGAAGATGCTTTAAAAAGATTTGGCATTGAATCATTGTCAACAATTCTTGAAGTTGAAGAGGAGCCTGGATTAGGAAATGGTGGACTTGGCAGACTTGCAGCTTGTTATATGGAATCATTAGCATCTCTACAAGTTCCAGCAGTTGGTTATGGTATTAGATATGAATTTGGAATATTCAATCAGTTAATAAGGGATGGATGGCAAGTTGAAGTAACTGACAAATGGTTAAAAGGTGGATGGCCATGGGAACTTCCACAACCAGACGAATCATGTTTCGTTGGTTTTGGAGGTAGAACTGAAAGTTATAGAGATGATAAAGGAAACTACAGATCAAGATGGATTCCCTCTGAACATGCTATTGGAGTACCTCATGATGTTCCAGTTTTAGGATACAGAGTAAATACATGTGACAGATTAAGATTATGGAGAGCTGATGCAACTGAGAGTTTTGACTTTTATGCATTCAATATTGGTGATTATTATGGTGCAGTAGAAGAAAAAGTTGCATCTGAAACTCTTTCAAAAGTTCTATATCCAAATGATGGAACTGATGAAGGTAGAAGATTAAGACTTAAACAACAACACTTTTTTGTAAGTTGTTCTCTTCAGGATATGTTGAGAAGCCTTGAAAAAAGATCAATACCGATAACAGAATTTCCAAAGCATTGGACAGTTCAGTTGAACGATACTCATCCTGCTATTGCAGTTGCAGAATTAATGCGGCTTCTTATTGACCAGTATCAAATAAGTTGGGATAAAGCTTGGAACATAACAACCTCCTCAGTTGCTTATACAAACCATACATTACTACCAGAAGCTTTAGAGAAATGGGATCTAGGTTTATTTAGTGATCTTCTTCCTCGTCATCTAGAAATCATTTATGAAATTAATTGGAGATTCCTACAACAATTAAGGCTACGTTATCCTGGCGATGACAAAATCCTTCAAAAACTCTCAATAATTGATGAAGAAGGCTCTAAATCAGTTAGGATGGCACATCTGGCGACAATTGGCGCACATCACATAAATGGCGTAGCCGCTCTTCATTCAGATCTAATAAAAAGACAACTTCTTCCTGAATTTGCGGCTCTTTGGCCTGATAAATTTACAAATGTAACTAATGGAGTTACTCCAAGGAGATGGGTTGCCCTATCAAATCCATCGTTATCCAACCTTCTCGAGCAGGAGGTTGGTCCAAATTGGATAACAAATATGGAACTTCTTACCAAGTTAGAAGGGAAAAAAGATGACAACGATTTTTTAAAAAAATTTGAAGAAACTAAACTTAATGGCAAAAGAAAATTAGCTAGTTTTATCCATTCAAAAACTGGAATACTTGTAGATCCATCAAGTTTATTTGATGTTCAGGTAAAAAGAATTCATCAATATAAAAGACAACATTTAAACGCGCTACAAATTATTGCTCAATATTTAAGAATCAAAAATGGTACGAACAAATATGAAGTTCCAAGAACGATAATATTTGGGGGTAAAGCTGCACCAGGTTACTTTATGGCAAAGCTGATGATTAGATTTATTAATGGTATTGCTGATGTAGTTAATTCTGACCCAGATATGGATGGTTTATTAAGAGTTGTTTTTCTACCAGACTATAATGTGAAACTTGGTGAAATAGTTTATCCCGCAACTGATCTTTCAGAACAAATTTCAACTGCTGGGAAAGAAGCGTCTGGAACTGGAAATATGAAGTTTGCTATGAATGGGGCGTTAACGATTGGAACCTTAGATGGAGCTAATGTGGAATTAAGAGATCTTGTGAAAAAAGAGAATTTCTTTCTTTTTGGTAAAACTGAAAGCGAAATTATGGATTTAAAAAATAATAATTACTCCCCCAAAACCTTTATTGATCAATGTCCAGAGCTTAAAGAAGTTATACGCCTTATTGAAATTGGCCACTTTAGCAATGGGGATAAAGAATTATTTAAACCTTTACTAAATAGCTTGACTGGACATGACCCATTTTTTGTTATGGCTGACTTTGAGGACTATTTAAATAAACAGGATGTGGTAAGTGAATGCTGGAATAACAAAAAATCTTGGAATAAAATGGCATTATTAAATACTGCTAGATCAGGATATTTTTCTTCAGATAGGTCTATTAGAGAGTATTGTAAATCCATTTGGAAAGTCTCTCCAATGCCAGTTGAAATTACTTGTGATGTCGAAGAATTAACTAATTAATATTTTTCTTATCTGGTGAATCTGGGGTTTGATGAAATAATCTATTCAAAATTAATCGATCCATATTTAATGGGTCTGGGGCTAATTCATTTGCAATTTCTTTAAATTTTGATTCAATTTTATTTGGAATTTTTGTATCAAATATTCTTTCCATTAATGCTTCAATTGAAAATAAATAGGCATTAACACTTTCAAGTTCATTCAAAGCATCAGTTATTTCTATATCTGAAATATGTTTTTTTTCTTCTACACTTACATCATCATTTGATTCTCTTTCAGATAATTCTCTCTGCAATTCATCAGTAATCTTAGTACAAAGAGTTCTAAACGATTGAATAGATGCCCAATTCAATTCTTGTTGCTGCTTAAAAGTAGGAAATTCTCTAATTAGACGATCATGCTCTTTATAAAATCTCTGACAATCAGAGCACTGACATGGTTCTTCAGCCAAAAGGAAAAATAACTCTTTTTATATCATCTCACTATTTGGGCAAAATTGTAGGACCATCCAATAATTCGTCATTTTCATCGAGTGAATCTGGACTATCTGGCAAAGGTATCTCAATACTAGTAACCAAATTAATGACATCTCTTAATCTCATAGAATCCGCAAACCATCCCATTGCTTGCTCGGCATCGCCTCTTTTTTCAGCATCATTTGCTTGATCTTCGTGAGCTTCAGCCAATAGAGCAAGCCAGCACAGACATCTTGCTTGAATTATTGAAAGATCTAAATCATTAGGTTGGGATTTAGAAATGCGCTCATGCTCTTGTTGAATTAAGAGCTTTAAACGCATATCATGCAACTTAGCCATAAAAGATTTATTACTAACTATACGCTAGCTAGAGAGTAGCAAGTTTGCACACATACTACATATAGTTTTTTATTTTTACGGGACTGGAGGGAGTCGAACCCACGACCTACGGTTTAGGAAACCGTTGCTCTATCCTGCTGAGCTACAGCCCCAATAGATGATTTTTGAAGTATTAAGGACTATGCTAAATGAAAGCAGGAGAGGCAATCGCAAGAAAGTTTTATTTTGTTTCCAAAATAAAACTTTCTTGAGGAAAGTCCGGGCTCCCAAATGGTCAGGCTTGCTGGGTAATTCCCAGTACGGGCAACCGTGAGGATAGTGCCACAGAAACATACCGCCTAATACTTTTTGTATGGCAAGGGTGCAAGGGTGTGGTAAGAGCGCACCAGCAACATTGAGAAGTGTTGGCTAGGTAAACCCCGGCTGGGAGCAAGGCTAAGTAGATTTATGACCATTACACAATCTACTTTTAAGCGCCGCTTGAGACTGTGAAGTAATTCCAGTCCTAGATAGATGATTGCCCATCTTAATTAAGATGAACAGAACCCGGCTTATGACCTGCTTTCTAATTGTTTTGATTATTCAAATCAGATGACAAATATAATTACCACAAAGAGAATTAACGAAATAACTACTTTTTTAATTTCTTTAAATATTAAATCAAAAAGATTTTCTGAAATAATTAAAACTCAAAACATTTCAGTTATTCAAGATTTTAATCAAGCATTTATCCATTCCTCAGAGAACAACATAACAAATTATGAAAAACTAGAATTTTTCGGAGATGCAGTACTCAGGTTAGCTGCTTCTAATTTTATTGAAAAAAAATATCCTCAAATGAGTGTTGGAGAAAGATCAGAGCTAAGAGCACAAATTGTAAGTGATGAATGGCTTACTAAATTAGGGAGGAAAATTAATATAGAAAAATTAATAATTAAAGGACCTAAAGCTCTTGGAGATGAAAATTCAAAAAATACTATTATTGGTGAGGCTACAGAAGCTTTAATAGGTGCTGTTTACAAGTGTTTTAATTCTATTCAGGAAATAAACCTTTGGTTAGATGATATTTGGGAGGAAGATTCAGAACAATTTTTAAAAACTCCATATAAGTTCAAATCTAAGACAGTATTGCAAGAGTGGTGTCAAAGTAAAGGTTTTGATTTGCCACTTTATAAAATAGTTGAAGTCTCAAAGAAAAATGGTGACCCTAAAAGATTTTCTTGCGATATATTTATAGAAGGATTAAGAGAATCAACTGCATTCGGTAAGTCCCATAAACAAGCAGAAACCAATGCCGCTAGGGTTTTGATAGAAAAATTTATAACTATAGGTAAAATCTAATTTTTAAACTATTTCTAAATTTTTTAGCTGAAAAGTTATGAGTTTATCCCAATTACCCCCTTCAAACAAAACTGCTGCTCTTTTTTTTGTAACTCTTTGTACAAATCCTTTATATCCTCTGTATATAGAATTAGTGTCTTTTACAACAACAAAAGAACCTGGGAGTATGGGTTTTGTAGATAATTCCATAAAATACTCTTACTAATACAATATATGATAAATAAAAATGAATGGTTGACTGTTGGATTTATAACATCATGTCATGGAATTAATGGACAGGTAAAGGTTAAATCTTTAAGTGATTTTGAAGAAAGATTTTTAAAACCTGGATTGAGATGGTTGCAAAAAGAAAATGAACCTCCTACAAAAATAGAACTTATATCTGGCTTCAAACAGCCTGGTAAAGAAACCTTCATAGTTAAGTTCCAAGGAATTAATACAAGAACTCATGCGGAGCAACTAAAACAATTTAAAATTCTTGTAAAAACCGATACACTACCCAAATTAAAAAAGGAAGAATTCCACTTGTTAGAACTTATCAATCTCGAAGTAAAAGCTTTAGAAAATGATGAATTAAGAACAATTGGCAGAGTTATCGATTTAGAAAATGAGAAAAATAATTTACTTATTATTGAACTATTTAAAAATCAAAAAAAAGTTTTCATACCATTTGTTAAGGAGATAGTCCCAATAGTTGATATAAAAAATAATTTTCTAATCATCAACCCTCCAAATGGACTTTTAGATCTATAAATTAAAAAGAATCAAAATTTGTAAGACTCATCATTCCACAGTTACACTTTTAGCTAAATTTCTTGGCTGATCCACGTCAAGTCCCCTATGAGCTGCGATATGGTAACTCAATAACTGTAAAGGCAATATATTTAGTAAAGGTGAAATCCATTCATTAGAGGCAGGAACTTTCATTAAATAATCAAAGATTTCAGTCCCATTACATTCAGGAGCAATCCCAATCAAATATGAATCTCTAGCTTTTGCTTCTTGAGCATTACTAATAACTTTATCAAAAACCTCACCAAGAGAGGCAATAGAAATTACAGGTACTTTTTTATCTAATAAAGCTATTGGCCCATGTTTCATTTCCCCAGCTGGATATCCAGCTGCATGAATGTAACTAATTTCTTTAAGTTTTAACGCGCCTTCAAGGGCAATTGGATAATTTATTCCTCTTCCTAAAAAAATAACATCTTTAATATTAAAAAAGTCATGTGCTAGCTTTTCTGAAGATTTATTATGTTCCTCCAAGAGATCTTCTAGCAATGGTGGCAGTTTAATCAGTTCGTTTATTAATTTACCTATTTCATCAGAACTTTGATTCCCTTTAATTTGAGCAAATTTTATAGCTAATCCATAAAAAGAAAGTAGTTGAGCAAAAAAAGTTTTCGTTGCTGCAACTCCAACTTCTATTCCTGCACAGATATCAATTAAATTTGAAACCTGCCTTCCTATAGAACTCTCTTTTCTATTTGTTATTGCAATAAGATTGGGTTTAAATTTTTCATCTTCAATTGAAGAACGTCTTTTAATTTCCATGTCGATAGCCGCAATTGTGTCAGCAGTTTCCCCTGATTGAGTAACTCCAATAGTTAATGTATTTGGCAAAAGTGGAGGTGGTGAATATCTAAATTCGCTTGCATAAAAGACATTTGTAGGGATGCCTGAAAATTGTTCTAATAAAAAGCTGCCTACCATTGCAGCATGTTTGCTTGTACCACAAGCAATAATTTCAATTCTTTCTATTGATTCAAAAAAATCTGTATCAAATGGATAGTTGATTTGATATTGACCATTATCTAAGTTCTTAATTAAATAATTTTCCAACCAGTTTTTTGCAGTTTGTGGCTGATCATATATCTCTTTAAGCATATAGTGTTTAAAATTCATCTTATCCATTATCTGCTCTGAAACTTTTAAAGAAACTGGATTTCGATATTGTCTCTCGTTGCTTGAGTCATATATTTCAATTCCAAGGGGAGTCAACAAAGCTATTTCTTCATCCTCCATTGGCAAAATAATATTCGTAAAGTTTGCAATGGCAGGAGTATCACTTGCACAAATAAATTCTCCTTCACCTAAACCAATAATCAAAGGCGCTTGTCTTCTTGCAACTACCAAAGAGGTTGGAGCTCCAGACCATAAAACTGCTAAAGCATAAGATCCTTCTAAATCAGATATTACATTTCTCACAGCAACTAATAATGTTGAGCCATTATTCTCAAGATTAAGTTTACTTAGTGTATTTAACTCTCTTTGAATCAGATGGGGAATTACCTCGGTATCTGTATCAGAATTAAAACTAATACCCTCTTTCTCTAATTTATTTTTTAAATCTTGGAAATTTTCAATAATACCATTCTGAACAACTGCTATATTTCCTGAACTATCGGTATGAGGATGTGCATTTTTTACCTCAGGCTTTCCATGAGTTGCCCATCTGGTATGACCTATACCAACAGTTCCAGGAATATTAAGATCATTAAGATTACTTTTTAAATTTTTGAGTTTTCCTTTTGCTTTATTACAAGAAATACAATTTGTTTCGGAATTTATTATTGCAATACCTGCAGAATCGTAACCTCTGTATTCAAGTTTTTCTAAACCATTAATTAATAATGGTAAAGCTTTTTTATATCCAGTTACTGCAACAATTCCACACATACGGATTTTTTTTTCAATTATATTGAATTAAAATGCGTATTTACTAAAACATGGACTCTCTTAAAACTGCACTATAAAAATTAATATGCTAAGCCCATACTCCTAGATGTCTCATCTCCTAAATAAACACGAATACTTAAGAAATCTGTTGGGCATGCCGTTTCACATCTTTTGCAACCTACACAATCTTCTGTTCTAGGTGATGAAGCTATTTGACCTGCTTTACAGCCGTCCCAAGGAACCATCTCTAAAACATCAAGTGGGCAAGCCCTTACACATTGGGTACAACCAATGCAAGTGTCATAAATTTTAACTGCGTGTGACATGTAAAAATTGTCTTTTGAACCTCGTTTTATAATACTATTGTCTTACAAAGAAATTAAAAAAATTAAGATATGCTTCACTCTTGTTAACTCTAGGGCATAAAATCATATAGATAATTAGTAATTTTCATAAACTATGTCACAAGAAATCCTCGAAAAAGTCTGTTCTATTGTTTCAGAACAATTAAGTGTTGAAGCAGGAGAAGTAAAATCGGATTCAAATTTCCAAAATGATTTAGGTGCAGATTCCCTAGATACTGTTGAACTCGTGATGGCTTTAGAAGAAGCATTTGATATTGAAATTCCTGATGAAGCAGCTGAAGGAATCGCTACAGTTGGCGATGCAGTAAAATTTATCGAAGAAAAAAAAGGTTAATTAAAGAATGCCAAATTTCCATCGAGTAGTTATTACTGGTATCGGAGCAGTAACTCCAATTGGTAATAACATTGATGAATATTTAGTCGGTCTTCAAACAGGTACTAATGGGGTCTCAGATATTACTCTCTTTGATCCTGAAGAACATCCATGCAAATTTGCTGCAGAAGTAAAAAATCTTCAATCTGAAAATTTTATTGAAGCTAAAGAATCCAAAAGATGGGATCGTTTTTCCCAGTTTGGAGTTATTGCTGCAAAGCAAGCTTTTAATGATTCTGGACTTGAAATTACTGAAGCTAATGCATCAAGAATTGGAGTGATTATTGGTTCTGGTGTTGGAGGCTTATTAACTATGGAAAGTCAAGCTCAAATATTGAGTCATAAAGGACCTAAAAGAGTAAGTCCATTTACAGTCCCAATGATGATTCCAAACATGGCAACTGGATTGGCTGCAATCGCTTTGGGTGCGAAAGGACCAAGTTCTTCTGTTTCCACTGCTTGCGCTGCAGGTTCAAATGCAATTGGTGATTCATTTAGATTACTCCAACTTGGAAAAGCAGATGCAATGATCTGTGGGGGAGCAGAAGCAAGTATTACGCCTCTCGGAGTAGCTGGTTTTGCCAGTGCCAAAGCTCTTTCTTCAAGAAATGAAAGCCCTCAAACCGCTAGCAGACCTTTTGATGCAGAAAGAGATGGATTTGTTATTGGAGAGGGATCTGGAATTCTTGTTTTAGAAACTTTAGAAAATGCACAAAAAAGGAATGCAAGAATTTATGCAGAAATAGTTGGATATGGAACAACATGTGATGCCCATCATATTACTGCTCCATCTCCCGGCGGGGTTGGAGGAGCCGAAGCTATAAAATTAGCAATTGAGGACGCTTCTCTTAGTCTTGAAAAAGTTGATTACATAAATGCCCATGGAACAAGTACATCAGCTAATGATAAAAATGAAACTTCTGCAATTAAATCTATATTTAGAGACAGATCTTACCTCATTCCTGTAAGCTCTACTAAGTCGATGACTGGTCATCTCCTAGGAGGCTCAGGAGGTATAGAAGCTGTAGCTTGTATACTTTCTTTGACACATAATTTTATCCCTCCTACAATTAACTACGTCAATCCAGATCCTGAATGTGATCTTGATTATGTACCTAATAATGCAAGAGAAGCTCAAGTAAGAGTTACTCTTTCTAATTCTTTCGGCTTTGGTGGTCACAATGTTTGCCTTGCTTTCAGCAAATTGCATTAAGACAACTAATTCTGTATTTCCAACTTAACTTATTTTAAAACAATGGTCGCTGCATCTGTTTCCTTAGAATCACAATGTGTAAATAGTATAAGAATGCTCGCTGTAGATGCAGTAAATAAATCTAATAGTGGACATCCTGGATTGCCAATGGGATGTGCTCCTATGGGTTATGCATTATGGCAAAACATACTTAATCACAACCCGAACAACCCAAAATGGTTCAATAGAGACCGTTTTGTATTATCAGCTGGTCATGGCTGTATGCTGTTATATTCTTTGCTTCATTTAACAGGATATAAATCAGTTTCCATAGAAGATATTAAAGAATTTAGACAATGGGGATCAAAAACTCCTGGACATCCAGAAACATTCGAAACTGAAGGTGTTGAAGTTACAGCTGGTCCTCTTGGAGCCGGGATTTCAAATGCAGTTGGTTTAGCAATAGCAGAAAAGCACTTAGCAGCTAAATTTAATAAGCCTGATTGCAATATAGTTGATCACTACACTTACGTAATAATGGGTGACGGCTGTAATCAAGAAGGTATTGCATCAGAGGCCTGCTCATTAGCTGGTCATCTTAAGCTTGGAAAATTAATTGCACTATATGACGATAATCAAATTACAATTGATGGGCGAACCGATGTTTCTTTTACCGAAGATGTTTTAAAAAGATACGAAGCTTATGGATGGCATGTACAACATGTTGAAGATGGTAATCATGATGTTAAAGGAATCACTGAAGCTATCGAAAAAGCAAAATTAATTACAGACAGACCTTCAATTATAAAAATATCTACAACCATAGGTTACGGTTCGCCCAATAAATCAGATACTGCTGGAATTCATGGAGCAGCTGTTGGAGAAGAAGAAGCTGCACTAACTAGAGAGTTTCTAAATTGGGAATATCCTCCATTTGAAATACCAAAAGAAGTATATGCGCATTTTAGAAAATCAATAAACAAAGGTGAAAATTTAGAGAAAGAATGGGATTCTAAATTTGAAGAATATCAAAAAAAATATCCCTCTGAAGGAAAAGAGTTAAAGAGAATGTTAAAAGGCCAATTACCTGAGAATTGGGACTCAGATCTCCCCTCTTATACACCTGATGATAAAGGTTTAGCCACCAGAAAGCATTCACAAATATGTTTAGGTGCTTTAGGACCTAACCTTCCTGAATTAATTGGAGGATCTGCAGATTTAACTCACTCTAATTACACGGATATCAAGGGAGAAACTGGATCATTCCAGCCCCATAGTCCTGAAAAAAGATATTTACATTTTGGTGTTCGAGAGCATGCTATGGCAGCTGTACTTAATGGTATTGCTTATCACAATAGTGGTCTTATTCCTTATGGTGGAACTTTTCTTGTTTTCGCTGATTATATGAGAGGTTCAATGAGGCTTTCAGCACTCAGCGAATTAGGAGTGATCTATGTTTTAACTCATGATTCAATTGGGGTAGGAGAAGACGGTCCAACACATCAACCTATTGAAACTATTCCTTCTCTTCGTGCTATGCCTAACATGCTAGTTTTCAGACCCGGAGACGGAAATGAGACAAGTGGAGCTTATAAACTCGCTATTCAAAATCGAAAAAGACCTTCTGCACTTTGTTTAAGTAGACAAGGTATGCCGAATCAAGAAAATACTTCGATCGACAAAGTTGCTTTAGGAGGATATGTAGTTTCCGATTGCGAAGGAACACCAGATCTAATATTTATTGGTACTGGAAGCGAACTGAATCTTTGCATTGAAGCAAGTAAAGAAATTTCAAGCTTAGGTAAAAAAATTAGAGTTGTTTCTATGCCTTGTGTAGAACTTTTTGAAGAGCAAGAAGAATCTTACAGAGAAAGTGTTTTACCAAGTAATGTGAAAAAGAGAGTTGTAGTAGAAGCTGCCCATTCATTTGGTTGGCATAAATATACAGGTTTTGATGGACTTTGTATAACTATGGACAGATTTGGTGCATCAGCGCCAGGTGGAGAATGTATGAAAAATTTTGGATTTACGGTCGAAAACGTAGTTAATAAGACTAAGGAAATTTTATAACTAATAGTTGATAACTATACTGAAGTATTACATTCTTCAAGCTTATCTTTTAACTGATCAAGAGAATCATCAGATATCTTTGAATTCATTGGACAATGTTTAGGACCACACATTGAACAAAACTCAGCCTTTTTAAAGATTTCTTCAGGAAGTGTTTCATCGTGGTACTGCTTTGCTCTTTCAGGATCTAATGAAAGTTCAAATTGTTTATTCCAATCAAAGTTATACCTTGCATGACTGAGTTCATCATCTCTATCACGAGCTCCAGCTCTATGTCTTGCTACATCAGCAGCGTGAGCAGCTATTTTATAAGCAATTAAACCTTCTCTTACATCTTCTGCGTTTGGTAGACCTAGATGTTCTTTTGGGGTTACATAACATAACATAGAAGTTCCATACCACCCTGCCATCGCGGCCCCAATAGCACTTGATATATGATCATAACCCGGAGATATATCTGTCACTAATGGACCAAGCACATAAAATGGGGCTTCTGAACATTCTTCCATTTGCTTTCTCACATTAAACTCAATTTGGTCCATAGGTACATGACCAGGACCCTCAACCATTACTTGCACATTATGTTCCCATGCCCTTCGAGTAAGCTCGCCTAAAGTCTTCAATTCAGCTAGCTGAGCATCATCGGAAGCATCATGCAGGCATCCAGGCCTTAATGAATCCCCTAGAGAAAAAGTACAATCATATTTCTTAAAAATCTCACAAATGTCATCAAACCTTGTATAAAGGGGATTTTGCTTAAAATGATGTAACATCCATTGGGCCAAAATACCTCCCCCTCTACTGACAATTCCAGTAATCCTTCCTTTAACTTTCGGCAGATGCTCTATTAATAGCCCAGCATGAATAGTTTGATAATCTACGCCCTGCTGACAATGTTTTTCAATAATATGAAGAAAATCATCTTCAGTTAGTCTATCTATGGAACCATGTACGCTTTCTAATGCTTGATAGACAGGAACTGTGCCAATGGGAACAGGAGACTCATGAATAATTGCTTGCCTTACTTCATCTAAATTTACTCCTCCTGTAGAAAGATCCATAACCGTATCAGCACCATATTTAACTGCCAGTTTTAGCTTCTCTACTTCTTCATTGATATCACTTGCATTAGGGGAAGCACCAATATTGGCATTAACTTTGCATCTAGAAGCAATACCTATAGACATTGGCTCAAGATTCAAATGATTAATATTTGCTGGAATAATTAATCTTCCTCTTGCCACTTCTTCCATTATTAAAGAAGAAGGAAGATTCTCTTTTTTAGCAACAAAATCCATTTCTTCAGTGATTAATCCGTTTCTCGCAAAGTTCATCTGAGTTACATTTTCTTTTCCAAGGCGAGGCTTAATCCACGAACTTCTCATAATTTACAAAATTTTTAAAAGTGTTATTACTAAAGTTTGATCAAATCTCCACTTCCCTGCATCCAAGTAAATGATTCAGGTTCAAAGGGTATGATCTCAGCTAAGTTAAAATTCTTAGCACCCCTAGTATTAATATTATTAATAGCTCTTTTCTAATAAATAGTCATCTCATGTTGCGTAAAAATAAATAAAGTGATTTTTATTTAACTTTCTTATAAGACTTTATCTTTTTTAAAATATTTTTTCTATCCAATTGTCTGCTCATACCCTTCTCCAAAATAATTGCAATCCCCATTAAGCCAATGGGTAAGTAAAAAATCTTCCTGGAATTATCTCTAAATATCAATCCAGTAGCGGATATGAGGATCATGAAAGGAGCTACAAAAGATAAAATAAGTCTTTTGTTAATTATCATTTAACAATTGTATTAATTTTTTCATTATTTAATTTTACTATGGATTCTATTATTACTTTAATTCCAACAGCAATTGCTCTTTCATCTGGATCAAATTTAGAACTATGAAGAGGAGCACATCCATTTGAACTAGAAACGCCAAGCCTAAACATAGCTCCTGGAGTTTCTTTTAAGAATTCAGCGAAATCCTCAGCTCCCAATGATGGTTTTTGTAATTCAATAACATTTTCTTGACCCAAAACCTTAATTCCTGAATCTCTGAGGACTCTATTAATTTCAAAATTATTATTTACTGCCGGAGTGATCTCTCTAAAAACTACATTTGCTTCAGCTCCGCAGCTATTGGCTAAGGAAGTGATATTTTCATTGAGCCAATTACCAATATTTTTAAATAGTTTACGATTAGTGCATCTAACCGTACCAATTAAATTAACCGTTTCTGCAAGAACATTGAATGCATTTCCACCATTTATTTTCCCAAAAGTTATCACTAGAGGATCTAAAGGATCTAACTTCCGTGTTATGGATTCTTGAAGTCCCGAGATAACTTTAGAGGCCGCCCAAATAGCATCAACCCCTTCGTGAGGTCGAGCACCATGCCCTGATTTTCCTTTAATCTCTACCTTAAGTTCTCCAGCAGCAGCAGTTAAACTCCCCTCTTTAATGCCAATAGTCCCTACAGATAAATCGGGGTAAACATGAACTCCCAATATATGGGTTAAACCATTAGTTGCACCATCCTTAATCATCCATCTAGCTCCGCTCGCAATTTCTTCAGCGGGCTGAAAAATTATCCGAGTCCCAAAATTTAGTTTTAAATCCTTAATAATTTTTGCCACCCCTAATCCAATCGATATATGCAAATCATGACCACAGGCATGCATGACACCATCTACTTTTGAAGAAAAACTTAATTTAGTTTCCTCAAATATTGGCAAAGCATCCATATCTACTCTCAAACCTATAATGCCTTTATCTAAAGGCCCAAAATCAGCTATAACTCCTGTCCTGCCAATAGATTCTCTAACATTCCAACCAATATTTTTTAAAAAACCACTTATCAAGATCGCTGTTTGATTTTCAAGTCCACTTAATTCCGGATGTGCGTGGATATGTCTTCTTAAGTTAATTAATTCATCATTAAACGAATCAATTTTTTTATAAAAATGCTCTCTATTCATTTCTTATTTTAAATCGATAAAGTTCATTAAATCTCTAATTGGTAGTGGAGGCCATCTTCTTATTTTTTTCAACCATTCTTCATCACTATATCTAGGATCTAATTCAGTTACCGCTATCCAATTACTCTCTGCTTTCCCAGACTCACCCTTGGACCAGTTTATAGCTGTTAAAGCTGCCCTAGCATCTGCAAAAGTTGGATAACGTCTAATTAATTTTTTTAATTCTATCTCAGATTCATCAATGTTCCCCAACTGGAAATCTGCTAATGCCATACTTGATCTAGCCATTGCAAATCCAGGATTATATAAAGCAGCTTTTGAAAATAAATCTCTTGCTTTTTCCCAATGCGATGTAGATCCTTCAACATTAGCCAAATTATATAATGCAGAGAAATTTTCACTATCTTGGGAAATAACGAACATATAATCTTTTTTCGCTTGCGACCATAGACCCAATGCTTCCTCTGCTATCCCCCTGTTAATGTAAGGATCTATTTCTCTAGGATTCAAACTTATTGACTTATTTTGGTCATCTATTGATCCCTTCAGATCTCCTGTAATAAGTCTTACATTACCTCTATTACTTAAGCCTGCAGCATCATTAGGAAAAGAATCGAGATATTGATTCCATTTTTTTAAAGCGAGATCAAATTGTCCCGCTGAACTAAGATCTAACGCATTTTTAAACAAATCCTCTCTCAAAGATAATGAATAGCATGGTGCAATGTAAAAAATATTGAAAAAAATAAAAATTAATAAAAAACAAACCTTAACTTTTTTAAAAGTTATCATCTTTTGAATCAATGTACTTTTTTCCTAAAGTAGTAAGTAATCTTCCTCGAGGAGTTCTCGTGAGAAAACCAATTTTAATGAGATATGGCTCAACTACAAATTCTAACATTGAAGAATCATCGCCCAATCCAGATGCAATTGAATCAAGGCCAGTTGGAATATTATTGTTTTGGTTAAGAAAAGATAAATATTGTCTATCTAAAGAATCCAATCCTTTTTCGTCTATTTTGTAAGAATTTAAAGCTTTTTTGATTAAATTCACTGAGATAGTATTAGTTTTCATAACAACTTGAGCATAATCTCTAACTCGTCTTAATAATCTTAAAGCAATTCTTGGAGTCCCTCGAGATATCTTTGCCAAATCATAAGATGCTTCATCTTCTAAATTGAGGTTTATTAATCGGGAGAAATTAACAATAATTTGTTTTAATTCATCACATGTATAGAATTCAATTTTCTGAGATATCCCAAATCTGTCTCTTAGAGGTGCACTTATTGAGGCTAATTTAGTTGTTGCGCCAATCAAAGTAAACCTAGGAAGATTAATTATTCTGCAACGGGCTCCTCTATTAGCTCCCATAGTTAAGTCAAGTCTAAAATCTTCCATTGCAGAATATAACAACTCTTCAGTTAACCTATTTAAGCGATGTATCTCATCGATAAATAAAACTTCACCTTCTTTTAATCCAAGAAGTAAACCTACAATATCTCTTGGTCTTTCAATTGCTGGTGCAGTCGCAATCCTACATTTTGTATTCAATTCGCGGGCTATCAGCAAAGCAAGAGTAGTCTTACCTAAACCAGGCTGTCCATATAAAAGAGTATGCTCCAAAGGTTCTTTTCTAATAATTGAAGCATCTATAGCTATTCTTAAAGAAGATTTAAGTTGTTCTTGGCCAATAAATTCTTTTAAATTAAGAGGCCGGGCTAAGTTCAAATTATTATTTCTCTTTTCTTCTGGAATGTTTTTTGAATCAACTAGCCTAAGTTCTTTTTTACTAAAAGAAAAGTCATTATCGCCTATATTGGAAGAAATTATTGCCATAATGAAAGGTTAATTGCAATTGTTCTGAGTAGAAAGATTTTTTAAAACTAAAATGGCAAAAAATTCAAACAAAGTTAAAAAAAATACTAATAAAGCAAATAATTTTAAACTTCTAGCTGATAATAGGTATGCAAAATTTCAATATGCAATATCTGAAACAATCGAAGCTGGAATTGAGCTTTTAGGGACTGAAGTAAAGTCCATTAGAAACGGAAAAGCAAATTTAAGAGACGGATACTGTTCATTCAGAGATGGTGAGATCTTATTATTAAATGTTCACATTTCACCACATAAAAATGTTGGGTCTTTCTTTAATCATGATCCACTAAGAAATAGAAAGTTGCTACTACATAAAAAAGAAATAATAAAAATGAAATCTAATACTGAAAAAAAAGGAATGACTATTGTTCCATTATCTCTTTATTTAAAAGGCTCATGGATAAAACTAACTATTGGAGTTGGTAAAGGGAAAAAATTACATGACAAACGAGAAGATGAAAAACAAAAAAGCATAAAAAAAGAAATCAACTCTGCACTAAAAAGATAAATATTAGGCAGAATTCTTGAAAATATCAATCTAAACTTACTGAACTTGGAGGTGGAGAAGGATCTGGATCTGCAATTAGCATATGCTGCAATACAGTTTCTGGCCTCTCACTATCTCTCCAGCGAATTTTGTATGCAGGCATTTTTGTACCTCTACTTGTAGTTTGCTCTACTGGTTCAATAACCCATCCTCTTCTTGATCGGCCTTGAGGATTTCTTTTTACTACTGCATCCGCGTGTTTGAAACGGAAACCAACACGTTCACCACTCATTTAAAAAATTTCGTATTGGATTGATTTAACTATTTTACTTCATTCGAGGGTAATTTTTCACTTTTTTTGGAAGTTATTTCTGGTTTTAACAATGGGAAAGGGATTACATCTCTAATCGATGCGCTATTGGTAATTAACATAATTAGCCTATCAATGCCTATACCTAATCCTCCTGTAGGTGGCATGCCAATCTCTAAAGCATTCAAAAAATCTTCATCTATACAGTGAGCCTCAAGATCTCCTTTATCTCTAAGAGATTGCTGTAATTGCATTCTTTCTCTTTGATCTACTGGATCTATCAACTCACTAAACGCATTTGCCAGTTCTCGACCAACAATGAATAATTCAAATCTCTGAACTATTTCTTTATTATCATGATGAGGCCTAGCTAAAGGAGAAATTTCAACAGGATAATCAATAACAAAAGTGGGGTCTATTAGTTTTGATTCTACTTTTTGCTCGAAGACCTCATTTAAAAGTCTTCCCATAGTATTTACTTTATTAGAACAATCAACATTAATATTTTTAACGGCTTGTTTTGCTGCTAGAAAGTCTCCACTGAAAGAATCAAAATCAATCCCTGTATATTTTTTGACAATAGCTTTCATTGATATTCTTGACCAAGGCTTAGAAAAATCAATTTCTTTATTTTGATAATTTATAATTAAAGAACCACATGCATCAGCTACGATATCTTTAATAAATTCTTCAGTTAAATTCATCATATCTACATAATCAGAATAAGCTTCATAAATTTCAACTGAGGTGAATTCTGGATTATGCCTTGTACTTATCCCCTCATTACGGAAGATTCTTCCCAATTCGTATACTTTCTCAAAACCTCCAACAACCATTCTCTTTAAATGTAATTCTGTAGCTATTCTTAAATACAACGGAATATCTAATGTATTGTGATGAGTTATAAATGGTCTTGCTTCAGCACCACCAGCTTCAGATTGCAGAATTGGAGTCTCTATCTCTAAAAAATTTCTATTATCTAGCCATTTTCTTATAAAACTTATACATTTCGCTCTGGTTTTAAATACGTTTTTAGAGTGAGGATTTACTATTAAATCTAAATAACGTTGTCTATATCTTTTTTCAATATCAGTCAATCCATGCCATTTATCTGGGAGAGGTTGTAATGATTTGGATAACATTTCCCATTTTTCAACTTTAATTGAGAGCTCACCTTTATTAGTTTTTTTTATAGTTCCATAGACGCCTATCCAATCACCAATATCTACTATTTCTTTGAGATCTTCAAAAGAAAGTAATTTGTGTTTTTCTAAATTGAAATTAATAATCCTTTTATCTAGATAAAGCTGAATCTGACCTTCTTGATCGCTTATTGTGAAAAAGGCAATTTTGCCCATTACTCTTTTTGCCAGAACTCTACCAGCAATAGAAACACTGAAGTCTTCCTCTTGACCATTTTCTAGATAATCAAATTTTTGAATAAGAAAACTGGTAGTATGTGATACGTTAAAGCTCTGCGCGTAAGAAGCAAATCCTTTATTAACGAGTGAACTAGCTTTTTGTAATCGCGCTTCTTTTATTTCAGACAAAATTTATTTTAATATATTTGTTTTATTTAATAAAATTATCAGACTATTGCTCAACTTGCCAAAGATGTTGCTGTTTCGCCAACTCTCTGAGATGCATAACCAATCCCTCTAACAGTTAATATTAATTCTGGGTTTCTTGGATCTGGCTCCAATTTACCTCTTAGTCTTGCAACATATACATCTACAACTCTTAAATCTGCCGCTCTACGAGGAGGATAGCCCCACAACTGTTCCAAAATTTCTGCTCGAGGAACAACCTTACCAGGTTCGTCAAATAACAACTCTAGGAGACTAAATTCAGTATAAGTTAGACTAATTCTATCTCCAGCTCGAGAAACTTGTCTGCGATTAGTATCAACAACTAAACTTCCAAATTTCATAACTCCTTTTCCTGAAGGAACTTCTTTGGTTTCAGTAACCGATACAGTTGGCCCCATTCTTCTCAATATTGTAGCTATTCTGGCCTCTAACTCTTTTGGGCTAAATGGTTTAGATAAGTAATCATCAGCTCCTAAATCCAAACCAGCAACTCTCTCTGAAATGGCTTCTAGAGCGGTTAAGAATATTATTGGTACTACTGACTCAGCTCTAATTCTTCTACAAACAGCAAATCCATCCATTTTTGGAAGCATAACATCAAGAACTATTAAGTCAGGGGAATCCCTGTGGAAAGATTCAAGAGCTTCTTCGCCGTTAGTGGCTGAATAAACTTGATATCCAGCTAGTTGAAGCCTCGTAACTAATACCTTCAAAACTGCTGGTTCATCATCAACAACTAAAATTCTTGCTTTTGACATAGTTAAAAAAAGATTTCTCGATATTTCAAAGCAAAGAACTATTGCATTGAAAATTTATTCTAACAATTAAAAATATAACATTATGAACCCACATAGAGATATTCCATAGGTTTAAAAAAATTTTAAATAATTTAAGATATAAATTTTTTAAAGCACTTTTTACTTCTTGACGAAATTTATTACCACAATTTTCTTCTTGAAAATTTCAACATCCTTATAAGTTGGGAGCAAATAAAGGGAGCAAACAAACCTGTCAAAAAAACTTCAGCTAAGATATTTTTTACACCGGGAATAAACATTAAAAAAATACCATCTGAAAAATTTCTAAACAAAATTTGTGCAAGATAAAGAGTACCGCATATAAAACTTCCAAAAGAACAAATTAAACCATACCTAAAATGTCCCACCAAAATATCCCTATTTGATTTAATTCTCCCAAAGAAAAATCCACAAAAAATTAGGCCTGGAATTTGAGTAAAACTTTCATTTAAAGTTAGAGAATCTAAGATTAGACCTAAAAACAAACCAAATACTAATCCATTAATTGATCCATTAATCATTGCCCAAGGCAATAACCAAAATAACGGCCAATAAGGCTGAACTCCTAAAAATCCAAGCCAACTAGGGTGCCACAAAAAAATAATTGGGATAAAAATAAAGCTTATAATGGATAATTTTTTGGTAAAAAATTTATTCATTAAATATTTAATTTCAAGATTTGCACCCAATCAATTAAGTGAGGTTTTGCCAAAAGTGAAATTTTTGCCGTTTTTTTTGATTGGGATGTCTCATCTATAGATTGGACAATACCAATGGGGATATTTGGAGGTAATAAAGAACTAGCAGGAGAAGATGATACAAAATCTCCGACTTTTATATCAGCCTCTTTTGAATAAAGTATTAAACTAGGATGATCATCTCCTGAACCAACCAGTAATCCATTAATTTGACTTCTATCAACCCATACACCTAATTTACTTTCTGGAGAAGTTATTAAAGTAACTGACGAAGTAAATAAAGAAGTATTGTTTACTCTTCCTAATAATCCTCCTGGGCCAGTAACAGTACTACCAATTTCCACTCCATCTTTTGAACCTTTGTTTAAGATTATTTGTCTCCACCAACCTCCTGTTTTTCTCGAAATAACTGCTGCTGAAATATTATCATTGTTGGATGATTGTTGAAGAGATAAGATTTCCCGCAATCTTATATTATCCTTGTTCAGAAGATTTGATTTTATTAAAGATTCTTGATTGATACTCTGTAGAATAACTTCTTTTTGAAATTGACCAGGCCAAAAAGGCCTAGAAATAAAGTAAAAAAAATCTTTATATAAAGATCCTTTTGAAATCCTTACAAAGACTAAAAATAAAAAGATTCCTAAAAATATCCAAATTTTCTTTTTATGCCACCAACGACTAGAAGAAATTCGTCGGATATTTAACATACTATTAGTCTCTTATCGCGTTCCTTATAAAGTCTGGAGTATCAACAACTCTTTTAAGTTTTTTAAAATCATCAAGAACCTCCCCACATCCATTAACTACACAAAGCAGAGGATTTTCTGCTATGTGAGTAAAAATTCCCGTTTCATCACTCAATAAATCATTAATGCCTCTAACTAAAGCTCCACCACCTGCAAGCATAATCCCTCTATCAACAATATCTGCGGCAAGTTCAGGAGGAGTTCGCTCTAAAGTTCTTTTTACAGCTTCAACTATTTTGCTCAGTGTTTCAGACATAGCTTCTCTAATTTCTCCTGAAGTTAAAGTGACTGACCTAGGAAGACCAGATAAAAGATGTAAACCTCTCACCTCTAAAGTAGTTTTATCAAATTCATCATCTGGGAATGCAGAACCAATCTTAATCTTAATATCTTCTGCAGTTCTCTCTCCAACAACTAAATTATGAACTTTTTTAAGGTATAAGGCAATTGATTCATTTATTTCGTCGCCAGCTATTCGTACAGATTCACTTAATACAGTTCCACCCAAACTTAATACTGCAACCTCAGTAGTTCCACCACCAATATCAACAATCATAGTACCAATTGGCTCAGTTACTGGTAATGATGCACCTATTGCTGCTGCAACAGGTTCATCTATCAAGTGAACTTCTCTCGCTCCTGCCAATCCAGCTTCTCTTACGGCTCTTCGCTCGACACTTGTAACTCCACTTGGAATACCAATAACTATTCTTGGAGCAACTATACCCTTGCCTTCGTTACATTTTTGAATAAATGTTTTTATCATTTGCTCCGCAGCATCAAAATCTGCAATAACACCATCTCTAAGCGGTCTTACTGCTCTAATATTGCCAGGCGTTCTTCCAAGCATTAACTTTGCTTCTTTACCAACAGCCAATGGAATCCCTTCCTCTAAATCCATAGCTACTACAGAAGGCTCTTGTAAAATAACGCCCTTACCTGATACGTGTATAAGGGTGTTGGCCGTCCCCAAATCTATGCCAATATCTCTTGAAAATTTAAATCTGTTAAAAATCACAATAGAAATTCTTATTTATAAATAATATATCTATTTTTTGTTAAGCTTTCATAATTCTCTTGTTTAGTTATGAATAGAACGCATAACTTTGAGCAGAACCTAAAAATATGAGTAGTATAAAAAGAAAAAAATTATGGAAATTAACACTATTAACCTGGTTGGCAGAGCCGGTAGAGAGCCTGATGTCAGATATTTTGAATCTGGAAGTATCGTAGCTAATTTCACTCTCGCAGTGAACCGAAGAAGTAGAGATGAGGAGCCTGACTGGTTTAATTTAGAAATATGGGGCAAACAGGCACAAATAGCCGCAGATTACGTTAAAAAAGGATCTTTAATTGGAATCACAGGAAGCTTTAAAATTGATAGTTGGAAAGATAAAAATACTGGGGAAGATAGATACAAGCCAGTTGTCAGGGTAGACAGGTTAAACTTACTAAGTTCTCGAAAAGAGTCTGATAATAACCAATATTCCAACAGCAATAACTCAAGTGAAATTCCTTTCTAACCTCTATTTTTTTTCAAAAATCTAATAAGTATTCTTATAAAAAAATATAAGAAAATTAAAATTAAAATTGGCTTTACAATATATTTGATTTGATCCAAGTAAGTTTCAATGATTGAATAATTTTCGCCAAATAAATAACCTGCATAAGTGAGCAGTGTTACCCATATCAAGCTCCCAAATGTAGTCCATATCAAAAATTTTCTTAATGGCATAAGTTCTATGCCAGCTGGAACTGAAATCAAAGTTCTTATACCTGGTACTAATCGGCCCCAAAAAACTAAAGAGACCCCGTACTTATCAAACCAACTTTTACTTTTACTTAAATCATTGGAAGAAATACCCAGATATTTTCCTTTTTTATCTAAAAAATTTGAAAGTCTTTTTTGATTCACTAATCTTCCTAAATAATACCAAGGCAATGATCCTAAAATAGATCCAAGTAATCCCCAAAAAACTAAAATATAAAAATTTAATTTTTGTTGATAAACGAAAAACCCACCCAAGGGCATAATAATTTCCGAAGGTATTGGGGGTATTATATTTTCTAAAAACATAGCCAAACAAATAGTGAGGTATGCAATTGTTGAATTCTTTTCGACAGCCAAGCTAATGTAGTCTGGGATTGAAGTAAGAAAATTTACAAAAATTAGACTCAAACTTAATATCTATAAAGCTCTGGTTTATAAGGTCCGTCAACAGAAACATTAATATAATCAGCTTGTTCCTTAGTTAATTTTGTTAATTTTGCACCAATTTTATCAAGATGCAATCTAGCCACCATTTCATCTAAATGTTTTGGTAAAACGTAAACCTCCTTAGCATATTTTTCAGACTTATTGTAAAGTTCAATTTGGGCTAGGACTTGATTAGTAAAAGAATTACTCATAACAAAACTTGGATGTCCAGTTGCACAACCCAAGTTAACTAATCTACCTTCGGCTAAAAGGATTATTTTATTGCCACTCGGTAAAGTTATGTGATCTACCTGCGGCTTAATATTTTCCCATGGATAATCTTTCAATGAAGCCACATCAATTTCATTATCGAAGTGGCCAATATTACAAACTATTGCCTCATCTTTCATCTTTACAAGATTTTCGTTTTTTATTACCTGATAGTTTCCAGTTGCTGTGACAAATATATCTATATCCTCCACAACATCGTCTAATGTAACAACACTAAAACCTTCCATTGCAGCTTGAAGAGCACAAATTGGATCAACTTCGGCAACTTTTACAATTGCACCAAGTCCTCTTAGCGACTGTGCTGAGCCTTTACCTACATCTCCAAAACCCATCACTAAAGCAACCTTGCCAGCAATCATCACATCAGTAGCACGCTTTATGCTGTCAACTAGAGATTCTCGGCAGCCATATAAATTATCAAATTTGCTCTTAGTTACTGAATCATTAACGTTGATAGCGGGGAAAGGTAGAGCATTTTGCTTTTGCAGTTGATAAAGTCTTGCAACTCCCGTTGTGGTTTCTTCAGTGACGCCGATAATATTACTCTTAATTCTAGAATAAAAGTTAATATCATTTTCCAACTTAGATTTTATAGATTTGAATAATGCAATTTCTTCTTCATTACCGGGATTATTTAAAACAGATAGATCTTTTTCTGCTTTACTGCCAAGTATCAATAAGCCAGTTGCATCTCCCCCATCATCAAGAATCATATTCGGAGAGTCGGAGCCCCAATCAAGAATGTAGTGAGTATATTGCCAATATTCATCAAGAGTCTCACCTTTTTTTGCGTATACAGAAATTCCTTGATCAGCAATAGCTGCAGCCGCATGATCTTGAGTTGAAAAAATATTGCATGAAGCCCATTTCACTTCTGCGCCAAGATCAACAAGAGTTTCTATTAATACTGCTGTCTGAATAGTCATATGAAGACTTCCAGCTATTTTTGCACCTTTTAGTGGCTTTTCAGATTGATATTTATCTCTAAGCGCCATTAATCCTGGCATTTCTGTTTCAGCAATTTTAATTTCTTTACGCCCAAAATCTGATAAAGAGATATCAGCAATTACATAATTAGGTGTAGAGGTCTTAACCGAATTTGCGATAACCATATTTAGTAAATACTTTTTCTATTAAACTATAGATGATTTTTGTGTAATTTTGTGTTTATTGAGAATTTAAAAGAGACTTTAAATTTAGGGAAAAAACTGTCAAACAAATTGAATCCCCAATCAATTGTTTTATTACAGGGTCCAATTGGAGCTGGGAAAACTTCATTTGTTCAAGGGATTGCTAAAGGCTTATCAATCTGTGAGGAAATTACAAGCCCTACATTTGCTTTATCGCATCACTATAACTCCGGAAAAATACCACTAATTCACCTCGATTTATATAGGTTAGACAATGTTTCTTCAGCAAGAGAAGTTTTTTTTTCAGAAGAGGAGGAGGCAATACAAAGACAGGCTATTTTAGTTATTGAATGGCCAGAATTAATTGAACCAGTTATTGATAATTTCTGGAAAATAGAAATTAGTTACGCAAAAAATTATGGAAGACACTACGAAATAAGAGATCCCAAGAATTTATTAACCTTCTCATAATATGGCTGTTGCTCGATAGCGCCTTCACCAAGACAAGTTAATAATCCACAAACACCTGCAAACTTAATGCAATCTTCTACCTCTATTCCATTTGAAGGATAGCCTGAAGAAATTAATTTGGAAATAAAGCCAGCTAGAAAAGCATCGCCTGCCCCAGTTGTATCAACAATTTTTTGTGAAGTAGGGGTTTCGGTAATTCCCTGTAATCCGTTGACATACCATATAACGGGATTTTTTCCATCAGTTATTATTACATCTGGTCTATTAGACAATTGTTGAGATATTAGCGAAGGATTTTCATGTTCAAAAAACAAAGTCGCTTCTTCCTTAGCAAGTTTTAAAACATGAGCATGATTTAAAAAATTTTTAATTATGTTTACTCTTTGATCTTTGCTAATTTTTGATGGAAAACTTGGATTATTCCAAAAGACTTCCCTCCAATTCAAATCAATAACTACTTTGACTTCCAATTTTTTAGCCTGTTCAACAAGAAAAAAAATAGTCTCTGCTGATATTGGAGATGATAATAAGATCGTTCCCATAACCAAATATTTTGTTTCTAGAAAAGTTTTCTCCAAATTTAAGATTTCTTTTTCTATTAATTTTTTACTAAGAACTTCGTCTGCAAAGCATGAATGAGAACTTTCCTTAAAGCCTGAAAAAAAACGATCTCCAAATTGATCTCTATCTACATTAACTACGCGAGTAGATGAATCATTATCTAATTGCAAGAAATCTAAATTAACGCCCAATTGATCAAATTGCGTAATAAATTTTTTTCCATAATCATCCTTACCCAATCTTCCTATAAATGTTGAGTCTATTTTTAATTTTCTTAATGCACAAGCAACATTAGCGGGCGCACCGCCCAAAAAATCTGTAAATCCTTGATTTGACTTATTTCTGATTCTATCTATTAAAGCCTCTCCAATACATATGACCTTTTTCCTTTTCATAAAATGAACGCTTTTCTTAACTAAGAATAATTTATTAAAAACAAATAATTTTTTTTTGAATTAAAGTTTAATTAAAAACATACTCATAGTGTCTTTAAATAAATCTAAAACTTGGAAGTGGAAAAATTGGGAAATTTCATGGTCTTTATCAAAAGAATCTACTTCTGGAAAAAATATTAAAATTTTACTAGTTCATGGATTTGGGGCATCAAAAAACCACTGGAGACATAATCAAGATTGTCTTGGTAAATTTTCAAACTGCTACGCAATTGACTTATTAGGATTTGGGAAAAGCAGTCAGCCAAGTGCTTTATTAAATTACGAACCTGATAAAGAAAACTCAATTAAATATTCATTTGACTTATGGGGTAATCAAATATCAACATTTTGTGCAGAGATAATAAAATCTCCTGTTTACTTGGTAGGAAATTCAATTGGTGGTGTTATTGCATTGAAAGCTGCTGAAATCCTCAAAGATAATTGCAAAGGTGTAATTTTGATTGATTGTGCACAAAGAACTATGGATGATAAACGTTTAAAAAAAAGTGATATCCTAATGAATCTAGTTAGACCCATCATTAAAACGATTGTCAGACAAAGAGTAATTAGTAATACACTTTTTACAAGAGCTGCTAATCCAAAAGTTATAAAGAAAATACTTGAACAAGCTTATCCTACAGGAAAAAATATCGATACAGAATTGATTGAGATACTTTATCAACCCTCTCAAAGGAGAAATTCTAAAGAAGCATTTCGTGGTTTTATTAACTTATTTGATGACTATCTTGCTACAGACCTTTTCGATAAAGTTGATGCTCCAATCCAATTGATTTGGGGTGAAAAAGACCCTTGGGAATCTCTAAATGAAGCAAAAAACTGGAAGAAACAATTTAGGAATATTAAAAGATTAGATATTATTAATGGGGCTGGTCATTGTCCTCATGATGAAGAACCTGAAAAAACAAATAAGTTAATAAATGAATTTATTCAAGAAACAAAATAAGCTTCTACATTATCACTGAGTCTTCTTAAGCCTCTTAATCCATCTCGCTCTAGATTTCTTACTCGATCTCTACTTATACCTAATACTCTTCCTATACCAGTAAGAGACATTGGCTCATCACCATCCATTCCATATCTCATTCTTAAAACTCTACATTGAAGATCAGGCAATTGATGTAAAAGAGAATGGAGATCACCTCTCATACAATCCATCTCTATTTGTTCGTCTGGCAAGTCCTCTCCCCCTGCAAGTAAATCTAATAAAACAGTATCTTCACCATCACCAACTTTAGTTTCGAGACTAACTGGCTGCCCAGCTTTACACATCAAATCTTTAACATCATCTTCTGGAAGCTCTACATATTTCGCAAGTTCACTTACTGTTGGAGTTCTAGACATTTCTTGACTGAGCTCTCTTTGGCCTTTTTTTAACTTATTCAACATTTCAGTAATGTGAATTGGTAGCCTTATCGCCCGACTCTTTTCAGCTATTGCCCTAGTAATACCTTGTCTAATCCACCAGTATGCATAAGTTGAAAACTTGTAGCCTCTGGCTGGATCAAATTTTTCAACTCCTCTTACCAGTCCAATAGTTCCTTCCTGAATTAAATCTAAAAGTTCCATATTTCTCTTTGTATATTTTTTTGCAACGCTTACTACCAATCTTAAGTTTGCTGCAACCATTCTTTCTTTGGCTCTTTGTCCAGCTCTTAGTCTTTTTTTTATTATAGAAGTAGATAAGTTTAATTTGGCCGATAATTCCTCAATACTAGGTTTATCCCCTGTTAGTTCAATAATTTCCAATTCTGCTCTTTCAACTTGCATGTACTCCTGAACTTGACGACCTAGAGTAATTTCTTGCTCATGCGAGAGTAATGGCACTCTTCCAATATCCCTCAGATATGATCGAACAAGATCTACATCATTACTAGCTTTGATGCTTGAGATTGACGCTAGTTTATTCTCATTTATTGTTTCAGAAGACATGAAATACTTATGATGTTTTGTAAACAATACCATTAAGAAATGTAAAGTTAAACAAAAAAATCCACAATTTTACAAAAATGAGAATAAATACCTAGTGAATTTATGTTAATGAAGAGCTTAATAGCCATTTTGCTGTACTGAGATAAATAAATACACCAGCAATATCAGTAACAGTTGTAATGAAAGGAGAAGACATCAATGCTGGATCTAACTTCATTCTGTCAAACAACAAAGGTAGGATCGCTCCTGTTGTGGCAGCTAGAGTCGTTATGGATATTAAACTTATTCCCACCGCAGAAGCAATTAAAGGCCCTTCTCCTTGCCACCAAGCAAAGGGAAATACTACAAGCATCATGAAAACACCTAAAAGAGCGCCTGTTATAGCCTCCTTAACTACTGCCTTAATTGCACCAATAGACTTCAATTTTTGAGTACTTAAACCCCTAATGACAACCGTTGAACTTTGAGCACCAACATTTCCCCCAGTACCTATTAGTAGTGGAATAAATGCAGCTAATAAAACTATTTCTTTTAATATTTGATCATTCATAGCAATAACTTTTGTCGTTAAACCATTTGCTAAAACCAAAATTAATAACCATAAAATTCTTCTTCGAGCAATAGTAAACAAACTACTTTGGAAATAATCATCTTCATCTCCAGGCTGTACTGCTCCTGCTGCATAAATGTCTCTTGTTGCTTCTTGTTCTATGACATCAATTAAATCATCGACAGTTACTATCCCAACCAGTCGTTTTTCTTTATCAACCACTGGGAGAGCTAAAAAATCATATCTTTGAATTGCTCTAGCAACCTCTTCTTGATTAGTATTAGTAGAAATATTAACTACATCTCTTGTCATAACGTCTCCGATTGGCTTTGTAGGATCAGCAGTTACAAGATCTCTCAAAGAGAGAATACCAGTTAGATGTCTTTCTTTATCGGTAACGTATAAGCTATAAATAGTTTCGGTGAATGGGGCTCTTTTTCTAACTAAAGATAGAGCTTCAGCTGCCGTTTGCATTTCTTTAAGGTCTATAAATTCAGTTGTCATTAATCTTCCAGCAGTTTCAGGCTCATACCCAAGTAATTCAGCTGTTACTTTCCTTTCACCAGGACTAAGGGCAGACAAAAATTTTCGCACAACTTTTGCAGGTAATTCATCAAAGAGTTGAACCCTATCATCAGGAGACATTTTTTCAACTATTTCCAGAACTTCTCCTGAACGAAGTCTTTCTAATAAAGTTTGCTGAACTACTGGATCTAAATATTCATAAACCTCAATTGCTTCATTTTTCTTTAATAATCGAAATGCCAATGCCTGAAGTATTAATGGAAGACTTCCAATAGCATCTGCAATATCAACAGGTTGGGAAGGTTCTAAGAGTAATTTAGCTTCATCATAATTTCCAGCTATGAGCAATTGCTCAAGTTGAATAGTAATATCTTCTCGTTTCCCTAAATCTGAAGATAAAGATGTAACTGTTTCCAGATTATTCTCTTTCATATATATTCCTTTTTCAAAGTTACAACATTATTATATGAAATCTAAGTAATTTTTCTACTTATCCAGAACCCAACAAACATTGTGAATAAATTGACGATGATGATTAAATTAAAAAAAATTATAAATTTTATCCAATCCCCTTGATTTAAAATTTTGTACAAAAAATATATAAAGCCGCTAAATGATGTAAAGCATGCACAAAAACCACTGAATAAAACTTTCTCCATTGAATAACTTAATCCTTTATTGATAAAAAAACCAACCAAAAATGATCCAATAATTGAAATAAAAAAGTTATTATCTATAAACAATCTTAAAAAAGTAGCTAAGTAAGCAGCTAAAAGAATATAAATAAAATTATTTATTTTCATTTAAAAAAATGAACTACAAAAAAACCTAAATAAAAAAAAAGAAAAGAATAGATCACCACTTCTATGTAGTGACAAAATAATCTTAGGAATTTTCTCTTTTTTAATAGTTTAAATAGTTGATATATAAAAGAAGAAAATGTACTAAAACTACCTAAAAAACCGCTATAAAATAATACTAATACTTCGTTATTTATAAAATTAAATGCCACTAAAATACCTAAAAAAAAAGATGATAGAAAATTTACTAATGATGTATTTTGAATATCAAAGCCTATTCTTTTTTTAAAATTATTTTGTATGAATATTCTAAGTATTAATCCAAAAGTACTGCCAAATAATATGAAAAATGTTGAACTAAAATCCAAAATTTACATTTTTATCCAGCCTTTTAAAATCTTATTAGGATCATCTAAAAATTTATTAGAAGCTAATTCAACCCTAACCCAAGTTTCATTTTTGCTTACTTTCCAATTACGTAATACTGATAAAGTTGTACCTACATCAATAACTAATAATTCCTTAGCATGAATTTCAGGACAAGAGTAAAGAGAAGTATTTGAACTCAATATAATTTCATTTGTATTATTAGGGAACTTATTTTGATTTAAACTTTTTTGGATCCCACCAGCAGGTAATGTAATAGGAGCAATTAATGCAAAAGTAATTAAACAAAAATTCTTGAGAACATTATTAATCATATATCTAAAGTTGCCATATCTAAGTTGCTACTATGAGTTTCAATAAATTCTCTTCTTGGTGCAACTTTATCTCCCATTAATATATTGAATATTCTGTCAGCTTCAAGTGCATCTTCGATTTCAACCCTTTTCATCATCCTCGTTTGAGGATTCATAGTTGTATCCCATAGTTGTTTTGGCATCATCTCACCTAATCCCTTAAATCTTTGGATATTATAATTTGCATTTTCTCCAAAACCTTGAATTGTATCCTTTAATTGATTCTCGTTATAACAGTAATTATGATTCTTACCTCTTTCAACTTTATAAAGAGGGGGACAAGCAATGTATATAAAACCTTTCTCAACAAGTTCTCTTTGGTATCTATAAAAAAATGTCAGCAATAAAGTTCTTATATGAGCACCGTCAACATCAGCATCTGTCATAATTACAACTCTATGATATCTCAAAGAGTTCTCGTCGAACTCCTCTCCTTTTATTCCTAATCCTAGAGCTGTTATTAATGACTGTATTTCTGTATTTTTGTATATTTTAGTATCGTCAGTCTTTTCAATATTAAGAATTTTACCCCTGAGAGGCAAAATAGCCTGAAAATTTCTATCTCGTCCTTGTTTTGCAGAGCCCCCAGCTGAATCTCCTTCAACTATATAAATTTCTGATTCTGAGGGATCTCTAGAACTACAATCTGCTAATTTGCCTGGTAATGTAGAACTTTCTAAAACACTTTTTCTTCTTACTAACTCTCTAGCCCTTCTCGCAGCTTCTGCTGCATTAAATGATTGAATTGCTTTTTCAAGAATCAAGTCCAAAATTCCAGGATTGAATTCCATATATTTTGTGAGAGCCTCCCCAATAAGAGAATCTACAATTCCCCGCACTTCAGTATTTCCTAGTTTTGTTTTTGTTTGCCCTTCAAATTCGGGATCTGGAACTTTTACTGATAAAACAACAGTCAAACCTTCTCTAATATTTTCACCAGCTAAATTTTTTTCAATATCTTTTCTTTTGCCTCTTTTTTTTGCAAGATTATTGAATGTTCTTGTCAGTACTGTTTTTAGCCCTTCAATATGAGTTCCTCCATCGATAGTTCTAATATTATTTGCAAATCCTAAAATATTATCTGAATATACATCTGAACACCATTGCAAAGCTGCTTCCACATATACATTTTCTTTCTGTGAGTCAACATAAATTATTTCAGGATGAATAGAATCTTTTTCAGCATTCATGTATTCAACATATTCTTTAATACCTCCTTGATAGAGGTAAATTTCTTCTTTAAAAGAACCATCTAATAATTGATTTCTTTCATCTCTAAAAACAATTTTTACTCCGCCATTAAGATAAGCTAGCTCCCTTAATCTAGATGAAAGAAGAGCATATTCAAATTCAATTCCTCCAGAAAAAATCGTTTTGTCGGGTTTAAAGCAAATAGTTGTTCCTTTCTTAGATGGTTTGCTATTCTGCTTTTTAGTTTCCAATTCACCCTTTGATACACCTTTTTCAAATCTTTGATTAAATTCTCTTCCATCCCTATAAACAGTAACATTAACCCATTCGCTTAGAGCATTAACTACAGATATTCCTACTCCATGCAGACCCCCTGAAACTTTATAACCACCACTTCCAAATTTTCCTCCTGCATGAAGAACAGTTAGGACAGTTTCTAAGGCACTTTTGCCTGTTCTTGGATGAATATCTGTTGGAATACCTCGTCCATTATCAGAAATTAAAGCAGAACCATCTCCTCGAAGGACTATTTCTATGTGATCACAATGTCCTGCAAGTGCTTCATCAACCGAGTTATCAACTACCTCATATACTAAATGGTGTAATCCCCTTGGCCCTGTTGAACCTATATACATTCCAGGGCGTTTACGAACTGGTTCTAACCCCTCTAAAACCTGTATCTGTTCCGCGCCATAATCACTTGAGATTTTATTAGATCTTTTGTCCTCACTCATTTAATATAAAAAAAATATTAGGCTTTTAAAATGTTATTTTTAAAAGGTCTTTCATTTAACTTACCACCGCAATAAGATAAAGGCTCGAAGTCCATGAAAAATTTAATCACTTTAATTATATAGCTAATATATTTTTCTTCAGAAACTCATATGTCTTCATATCTACCTCATGTAATAATTTTAATTGGGCCTACTGCGAGTGGCAAAACAGAATTAGCTATTGAAATTGCAGAATATTTTAAAACTCATATACACAATATCGATTCAAGACAAATTTATAAGTCCATGGATATTGGAACAGCCAAGCCATCTAAGACCCAACAAAAAAAAATAAAGCATTTTTTGATAGATATTGAAGAACCAATCAATCCAATTAATGTAAAACAATTTCAAGAAATCGCTCAAAAATCTATTAAGGGAGAGATTAAAAAAGATAAATTACCTTTTCTTGTTGGAGGAAGTGGGTTGTATATGAACTCAATAACAAAAGGATTTTTTGTACCAGATGTCCCTCCTCAAAATGATTTCAGAAAACAATTAGAAGAACTTGGTCAGGAAAAATGTTGGGACCTATTAAAAAATTGTGATCCAATATCAACAAAAAAAATCAATTTTGCTGACCACATTAGAACAATAAGAGCTTTGGAAGTCTTTTACGTAACGGGTAAACCTTTGTCAATGCTGAAAGTTCAAAAACCACCTGAGTGGAGAATACTAGAGCTTGGATTAGATAGAGATAATTTAAAAGAAAGAATTTTGCAAAGAACAAAACAGATGTTTTTATCTGGAATTATTGAGGAGACGAAACATCTTATTTCTAAATACGGATTTGATTTGCCAATATTAGAAACCATTGGTTATCGAGAAGCTAGAGATGTTTTAAATAACCATTCAACAATTGACAAAGCGATTGAGTTGACTGCGACAAAAACAATCCAATTTGCAAAAAGACAAAAAACTTGGTTTCGTAATAAAAATAATCCTCTTTGGCTTAATAACAAAAACCTACTAAAAGATGCAATAATTAAAATAGAGTCTTTTTTAAGCTAACTTTATAAAAATAGATTTTTTCATCTTCCAATCAATTTATTTAATTAACTGAATGCCACCACGCCCACGCTTTGACCGCCGAGCTCCCGTTAGAGAGCTACCAAATATAAATGAAAGAATAAAATACCCTCAATTGAGAGTTGTTGATTCAGATGGGAAACAATTAGGTGTCATAGATAGATTAAAAGCATTAGAAATAGCATCTCAAAGAGAACTTGATTTAGTTTTGGTGAGCGAAAAAGCAAATCCTCCCGTTTGTAGAGTAATGGACTACGGAAAATATAAATTTGAACAGGAAAAGAAAGCTAAAGAAGCAAGGAGAAAATCTCATCAAACAGAAGTTAAAGAAGTAAAAATGAGGTATAAAATTGACACGCATGATTATGATGTCCGCATAGGTCAAGCTATAAAATTTTTAAAATCGGGAGACAAAGTAAAATGTACGGTTATTTTTAGGGGTAGAGAAATTCAACACTCAAATTTGGCTGAAACACTTCTTTTGAAAATGGCTAATGATTTAGAAGAGCAATCAGAAGTTCAACAAAAACCAAAAAGAGAAGGGAGAAACATGATTATGTTTTTGAGCCCCCGAAAAACTCCTCTCATTAAAAAAGATGATGGATGAAAAATTGTTATCAAAAAATATGACAAATGTTAAAGTGTCACTGTAGTCTAAAATAAAATTAGTCAGTTTTTTAGAAAGTGAGATTCCATATTCAACAAGAAAGTGATATTCCAGCATCTACTCAATTATATAATCAAATTTGTTTTGCAATTGCGGCAAGACATTATCCTCCAGGACATAGACTTCCTAGTACAAGACAACTTGCAATGCAGACTGGACTGCATCGTAATACTATAAGCAAAGTATACAGACAACTTGAAATAGATGGAGTTGTTGAAGCAATAGCTGGATCAGGCATCTATGTAAGAGATAATCTTACTAAAAGAGAATTTAAAAAATCAGTTTACTCAAAAGATAAAATAAGTAAGCCACCAGATCAAGAAGCAAAAAAGGTTATTGATAACTTGATAAATCTTGGATGCACTTTACAAGAAACGAGAGATATATTGACCAATGAAATTGATTGGCGAATTAAGTGCGGATCAAGAATCATAGTCAGTACTCCTAGAGAGGATATTGGCGCTTCAATGTTGATAGCAGAAGACCTTTCTACAACAATTGAAGTTCCGGTAGAAGTTGTTCCTATGGAGGAATTAGAAAAAGTTTTAAGTAATTCAAATGGTGGTACGATTGTCACAAGCAGATATTTTATACAGCCTCTAGAAAAACTTGCTAAGCAACATAGCGTGCGAGCTATTGCAGTTGACTTGAGTGATTTTCAAAAGGAATTGAAAATCCTCAAGGAATTAAATGCTGGGAGTTGTGTAGGGATTGTTAGTATAAGTCCTGGTTTATTGAGAGCAGCAGAAGTCATTATACACAGCATGCGAGGTAATGAATTATTGCTTATGACTGCAGTCTCAGACAATAACAGTAGATTACTATCACTCTTAAAAGCTTCAAACCATATAGTATGTGATGGCCCTAGTTTATCAGTTGTAGAAAACACATTATTAAAAAACCGTTCTCAGTTGATGAGATTACCACAAATAATATGTGCTAAAAATTATTTGAGCATCGAAACAATCAATCAATTAAAAAAAGAAATAGGAGTTATTAATTAAACCATGGTTATGAAAACTTTTAAATCAGATATAGAAATTATCAGAGAGAGAGATCCTGCCGCAAGGGGAATTATAGAGATATTTCTTTGCTACCCAGGATTCCAATCCATAGTTATACATAGGTTTACACATAAATTATGGCAATTAAAGATTCCTTTGATTCCCCGCTTACTCAGTCATCTTAATAGGCTAGCGACTGGTATTGAAATCCATCCTGGGGCAAAAATTGGTAAAAGGGTTTTCATAGATCATGGAATGGGTGTTGTAATTGGTGAAACAGCTGAGATAGGAAATAACTGTCTACTTTACCAAGGAGTGACACTAGGAGGTACTGGTAAAAGCCATGGTAAAAGACACCCAACCTTAATGGAAAATGTTGTAGTCGGAGCGGGTGCAAAAGTTCTTGGATCCATCACGGTAGGATCTAATACCCGTATTGGTGCTGGTTCAGTAGTTGTTAGAAATGTAGAAGGGAATAGTACTGTAGTTGGAGTTCCTGGTAGGGTAGTTCATCAAAGTGGTGTAAAAGTAAATCCATTAGCTCACTCTGCCTTACCAGATGCAGAAGCTAATGTGATAAAAAATTTAATGGATAGGATAGACTCTCTTGAAAATGAAATTCTTAAATTACAAAAAACTCTACAATGTATAGTCAGCTCAGAATCTATTGATATTTCTAAACTCGGTGATTCTCAAAATCTTAAAGACAAAGAAATTTTTGAATTTCTTGGAGATGATTAAATATTGATTTAATTTTGATCATCTGTGTCAGTTTTAGGTTGAAACATAAACATTGAATAAATAACATTTCGTCTCATATTAGTCATCATTTCGAGAAACATATCATATCCTTCATTTTTATATTCGATTAAAGGATCTTTTTGACCATAACCTCTCAATCCAACTGATTCCCTCAATGAGTCCATGGATTGAAGATGTTCTCGCCATAAATTATCTATTTGCTGCAAAATAAAAAATCTTTCAGCTTCTCTCATTAATCCTGGACGAATCTTTTCTATTTGTGATTCTTTAAGATCATAAGCTATTCGCAACTGCTCTTGAAAATAGTTTTTTAATTCTTCTATTGAAAGTAAATTAACATCATCAGATTTTAGATCATCTAAAAGATAAATAAATTCTTTGACTTTAGAAATTAATTGGTCAATATTCCATTCTTCAGGAGGAAGATCAGGATTAATATAAGCATCTACAATTTCAATCATTGTCCTTTCTCCATATCCTATTACTTGTCTCTTTAAATCAATACCTTTAAGTACTCTTAGTCTTTCACCATAAACTGCTTTTCTTTGATTGTTCATTACCTCGTCGTATTCAAAAACTTGTTTTCTAATATCGTAATAGTAAGTTTCAACTTTCTTTTGAGCACTTTCTAGAGACCTTGTAAGCATTCCTGACTCAATAGGCATATCTTCATCTACCCTAAAAGCATTCATTAAATTTGCTACTCTATCACCTCCAAAAATCCTTAATAAATTATCATCTAAAGATAAAAAGAATCTTGTACTTCCAAGATCACCTTGTCTTCCTGCTCTTCCTCTAAGTTGATTATCCACTCTTCTTGATTCATGTCTCTCAGTACCAATTACATGTAAACCCCCAGCTTCTCTTACTTTTTCTTCTTCATGAGTCAAAACTTTTTCATATTCTTTTTTTACATCAGACAAAGATTCTCTCAAAAGCTTTATCAAGTTATCATCAGTTGGTGCTTTTTCTGCAGCTGTAGCTATCCTGTCATCAAGCTCCAAGACAGAAAGTTGTTTATCCCCCCAATTTTTAACAAGTTCATCAGATAAGAGAGAGAGTTTCTTTTCAATTACTTCATCTAGTTTGCAAGGGAAAAGACTTGTTGACGAATTTGAAATGTTCTTTTTCAAATTTGCACCTGATTTTGTAGAAAAACCACCCTTAGATTTTGAATTTCTTTGTTTAGGTATTGGTGGCTTGTGCTCATTATCAGGCTTGACTAACAAAGGAATTAAAATTTCTTTTAATTTCAGTCTTGCCATATAGTCACTATTACCTCCAAGAATTATATCTGTTCCCCTTCCAGCCATATTAGTCGCAATAGTAACAGCACCTGCTCTTCCTGCCTGAGCAACAATTTCAGCCTCACGTTCAACGTTCTCTGGCTTAGCATTTAACAAATTATGTGGGATTTTTTCGGCAGATAAAAGTGAACTTAGTAATTCACTTTTTTCAACACTTGTCGTACCAACTAAAACAGGTCTACCATCTCTATGAATTTGTGCAGTTTCTTTAGCAACGGCTTTCCATTTACCAATCTCTGTCTTAAATACTTGATCAGACCAATCTTGTCTCTTTCTTATTTGATTTGTCGGTATGACTGTTGATTCTAATTTATAAGTTTTTTCAAATTCAACCTCTTCAGTTTTTGCAGTTCCCGTCATTCCTGCTAAACCTGGATATAAAAGGAAAAAATTCTGATAAGTTATGGATGCTAATGTTTGAGTCTCGGGTTGAATTTTAAGATCCTCTTTTGCTTCTATTGCCTGATGTTGTCCATCGCTCCAACGCCTTCCAGGCATTACCCTACCAGTAAATTCGTCCACTATTACAGCCTCATCGTTCTTAATAATATAATTTACATCTTTAATAAATAATTCTTTGGCTTTTAAAGCGTTAGTTATATAATGCGCCCAAGGATCTTGAGGATTATATAAATCTTTCACTCCCAAATACTCTTCACATTTTGCAAAACCCTGATCAGTTAATATACAACTTCTCTGTTTTTCATCAACTTCATAATCCCCTTCTGGATCAATACCATCTTTACTTAATTCTTTTGCTTTGACTAATGCCAGAGATAATTCTGCAGCTTTTTGATATTTTTCTTGTGGTCTTTCAACTTGGCCAGAAATGATTAAAGGCGTTCTTGCTTCATCAATTAATATTGAATCAACCTCATCAATTACGCAGTAATTAAATTTTCTTTGAACTACCTCACTAATATCAGTAGCCATATTATCTCTTAAATAATCAAATCCTAATTCTGAATTTGTGGCATAAGTTATATCACAATCATAATTTTTCTTTCTCTCAACTGGATTCATATCTTGCTGAATCAAACCAACGGATAAACCTAAAAAACGATGAACTTGTCCCATCCACTCTGCATCCCTTCTAGCTAAATAATCATTTACAGTAACAACATGAACACCTTTTCCCGTAAGAGCATTTAAATAACAAGGTAATGTTGCGACAAGAGTTTTTCCTTCTCCAGTCTTCATCTCTGCTATTTGGCACTCATTTAAAACCATCCCGCCTATTAACTGAACATCAAAATGTCTCATGTCAAGAACACGTTTACTTGCTTCTCTTACGATTGCAAAGGCTTTAGGAAGAAATTCTTCAAGGAGTTCTTTTTGCTTTTTAAAATCTAATTCTGCTGAAATATTTGATTTGAGATTTTGAGTTTCTTTTCTCAGCTCATCATCAGTCAATTGAGAAATTTCCTCTTCTAAAAAATTTACCTCTTCCACTATTGGTTGATAGCGCTTTAACTTTCGTGTATTCGGATCTCCCAACAAAAGTTTTAGCATAAGTCAAAGTCCTTAAAAAATTTATCTTATTACAAACATTATAAATTAGTGCGTTACAACAGAATGAAGAAAACTATTAACTCTTTATTTTGTAGAAACGATCGATTAAGGTATTTAGATTGAAGTCACAAAAATAACCTAGCTGACATCACTTTTAAAAAATCTTTTTAATAAATGAAAGAAATATCTCTAATCAAACATGCCAAAGGAGCTTTAGGGTTAAGGATTTTTGGATTAGGTCCTAATCTTAAACCAACAAATGGATTAATTAAGCTACATAAATTACTAGAAACCAATGCTTTTTGGGCAAAAAATAGAACAATTAATGATCTAAAAAAATGTCTTGCTAACAGTGATGTCGTAATAAGTCTTTGGGTTGGTAAGGAAATAGTTGGTTTTGGTAGAGCTTTAACCGATGGGATTTACCGCGGAGTGCTTTGGGATATTGTTATAGATCAAAATCACCAAGGCAACGGTTTTGGCACATTAATTGTAAAAAATCTTTTATCTTCTAAAAAAATTAAAAATACAAAAAAATTATATTTAATGACAACAAATAAAAAATTGTTTTATTCTCAATTTGATTTTAAAGAAGTTACTTCTCAAAATTTATTGATTCGTGAAATATAAAGCACTCTTTGTTATAAAGAGAATAAAATCAAGATACGAATTTACTATAAAGCCATCTTATAAAAGGACCCAAAATAGGGACTGGTCCAAAAGTTGGCCCACAAAAATCAAAATAATCTCTGTGCTCCTTAATTTTTCCAGAATCTCCGAACTTTAATCTAGTAGTACCAGGATAAATAAATTCTTTACCCATAATTTTTAAACCCATTGTCCATTCAACAAATCCACAATCTCCAGTTATGGAAATTGCATGAGTTTCTAAAAAAACATCATCACATCTTTTTACTAATTTTTCTTGAGCCTCAATATAGGAATCTATCCCTTCTTTTTCTTGCGTAGGATCAATGAAAATTACATCTTTTTGATAAAACTCATGCCATTTTTCCTTAGATGGAGGTTTAGAACCATAAGGCTTTGAAAATAGATTTTTTAAATTCTCAATATTAACAGTTTGTTTCATGAGACAAAATATTAAAACATGAGCCAATAATAAATGATAAAAATTAATTTTTAAGTTCTTTTTTTATTTTAATATTATTTAAATCACACCAAAGGTTGATATTTTTAATATCAATATTTTCCGTATGAATATCACAATCTTTCAAATATTCATCTATTAATGAATCTCGCATCAAATCCCTTAAGACGCCACTCCGTCTCAACTTACCATAACTCATGTTTTGCAGATCTAGTGAAATACTTTTTAAAAAGAATTTTTTTTCGTTATTTTTCAGATTTTTCACTAATCTAATAGCAGTGATGTTTATTATATAACTTTAAATAAAACCATATTCGGTAAATTAAATACTTTTATGGCTTCTAGATGAAGATTCTTTGATGCATATCTACTACATCTATAAGAATTAGATAGACTAATTAAATTTTTAAAAGCGGATGAAGAGATTCGAACTCTCGACATTCTCCTTGGCAAGGAGATGCTCTACCACTGAGCTACATCCGCATAACTTTTTTATTTTATCTCAAAGAAGGGATCAATGATAAAAATAATTAAATTTTTTCAATTAATTTAAATTTTTAATTAAGGATCCCATCTCAATTGCTTGTAAAGCATAATTCCAACCAAGATTATTTTTAATCCCTGCTCTTTCTAAAGCCTGCTGCATAGTATCAGTAGTTAAAACTCCAAAAATAATTGGGACATTATTTTCATTGGAAACTTGTGAAATACCTTTGCTCGCCTCAGATATAACTACATCATAGTGGGAAGTTTCACCACGTATCACAGCCCCAAGAGCAATTACAACGTCATAACTCTTTTTTTTCATGAGGGTTTTAGCTGCGATTGGTAATTCGAATGAACCAGGAACCCAAACTATATCTACTTGATTGCTTAATTCAGAAGTATCTAAACCATGTCTTTTTAGACAATCAAGACATCCAGATAGAATTTTATTTGTAATTAAATCATTAAATCTTGCTATTACAATCCCAACTTTTAAAGTAGAGGCATTAGTAAAAGAACCCTCAAAAATAGCCATTAAATTTTACTTAGATATATTAATAGACTCTCATGAAAAGGTATTAAGTTCAAACTAATGAAGAAACTATCCCCGTAACAAAAACCAAAACAACCCAAACAGCAGCAATAGAATAAATTTTTCTCCTACTTTCTCTCTGTCCTTCCTCAGTAGAAGGTTGAGTCACATATAAAACGGGTACTCCAACTACCGCTATTAAAGAAGCAAATAATAGAGCATTTACGAAGAAGAAGTTAACAGCCTGCATAATTCAGTCTTAGGTTTCAAATATTATAAATACTATAATCTCATGAAAATGAGAATTATTAGAGAAAATTTACATACTTTAGCCACTTTAAATGCAAAAAAAAAATTTCTACCTAATATCTATTTAGGAATTAAAAAAGTATGCAAGAAGATACGATAATTCAAAAGAATCTATTTGCGATTGGTAATGATAATAATGAGCAAAAAGAAATAACAAAAATTCCAGAAGATTTATCTTTGGAAGATTTAAAAAACGAATCGCAAAAAAGACCCAGACAAAGAAAAAATTCAACTAATTTAATAAATAAACTCAAGACTGATTTAATTTCAAATAACAAAAATGTTTGCATCAATGAAGAATCTTATAGCTATAAAACAGTTTCAAAACTGAAATTAACTCCTGTAATGAAGCATTATGTAACTCTAAAAGAAGAAAATAAAGATAGGTTATTACTTTATAGATTAGGAGATTTTTTTGAATGTTTTTTTGAGGACGCTGTATTAATATCTAACCTTTTAGAAATAACGCTTACCAGTAAAGATGCTGGCAAAGAGATTGGTAAGATCCCTATGGCAGGGGTTCCCCATCATGCAATGGAGAGATACTGTGCTGATTTAATTAAAAAAAATTATTCTGTGGTTATATGCGATCAATTAGAAAAAAGTTCTGGAAATTATGGGACTCCAATTAAAAGAGGAATAACAAGAATAATTACTCCTGGAACTGTAATTGAAGAGGGGATGTTGATAGCAAAGAAAAATAATTGGATTACTGCTATTTACTTATCAGAAGAAAACTCAGATCAATCTTATGAATGGGGGATATCAAAAGCTGATGTGAGCACAGGAGAATTAATAACTTTAGAAGGCCAATCTCTGTCAAAACTATTTGATGAAATTATTAAATTAGATTCTTCAGAAATCATTGTAGGAAGCAATGCAGTAAGAAATTTATTAATTAAAGGAAATAGTCAAATTACATATACTGTTTCTCAAGAGACTAATTTCGGAATTAATGAAGCAAATTATCTAATAAAAAATTATTTCCAAATTGCAAACCTAGAGGGAATAGGACTTAAAAATTTAAACAATGCAACTAGATCACTTGGAGGTTTATTAAATTATTTAGAAAAAATTAATCCTTCAAATTTAGATAAAGATTCTTCTTTAAAAATCTCATTAGACTTTCCACAAATCCAATATGTTCACAACAAATTAATTATTGATTATCAAACTCAAAAAAACTTAGAAATCAACAATACACAAAGAGAAAACAATTATGTAGGTTCGCTACTATGGAGTATTGATAGAACTTATACTTGCATGGGTGCAAGGTGTTTAAGAAGGTGGATAGATTCACCACTATTAAACGTTAATGAAATTTATAAAAGACAAAATATAATAACAAACTTTATTGAATCTAAAAAATTACGTACAGATACCCAAAATTTACTTAGAGCAATGGGTGATTTAGAAAGACTTTCAGGTAGAGCTTGTGCAGGACATGCAAGTCCCAGAGACTTAATTGCAATAGCTGAAGGTTTAAAAAAATTGCCTAGACTAAAATCCATAATTGAATTATTTGAATATGATCTCCCAGATTGGACTGATCAATTAAAAAATATTGATGAAGGACTCTTAGAATTAGCTGATAATATAAGTTTTAAACTAATAGAAAATCCTCCTCTAAATATTAGCGAAGGAGGCATGATCCACAATGGTGTTGACAATATATTAGATGGTTTACGTAATTTAATGGATGATTACTCTGAGTGGCTAAATAAAGAGGAATTAAAAGAAAGAAAAATTAGCAAAATTTCAAACCTAAAAATTCAATTTCATAAAAATTTTGGGTACTACATTTCTATAAATAAATCAAAAGTTAATTTAGCTCCACAACATTGGATCAAAAGGCAAACACTTACAAATGAAGAAAGGTATGTCACTTCAGAAATTAAAAATAAAGAAAATAAGATTTTCCAAATAAAAAGTAGAGCTTCATCAAGAGAATATGAAATTTTCAGTGAATTAAGAAGTATAGTTGCTGAAAAAACAAAACAAATAAGATCAATCGCAAAATCTATAGCATCTCTTGATGCATTGCTAGGTTTATCAATTACTTCAGTAGAAAACAATTTTATAAAACCTTCATTAATACCAATTAGTGATTCAATGACAAAAAATAATACAAAAATTATCTCAGGAAGAAATCCAATTGTAGAGCAATTATTAAATGATAAAAAGTTTATAGCAAACGATATCTCTTTTGATGATAATCAAAAATTAATTATATTAACAGGTCCCAATGCAAGCGGAAAAAGTTGCTTTATAAGACAACTTGGTTTAATACAAATTCTCGCACAAATTGGTAGCTTTGTTCCTGCTAATAATGCTGAAATCAAGATTGCAGATAGGATTTTTACAAGAATTGGGGCTGTTGATGATCAATCATCTGGACAATCAACATTTATGGTAGAGATGTCCGAAACTGCATCGATTCTAAATCAGGCAACTTCTAGCTCACTAGTTTTACTTGATGAGATAGGTAGAGGAACATCTACTTTTGATGGACTTTCAATAGCTTGGTCAGTAAGTGAATATCTTGCAAAAAAAATTCAATGTAATACTATTTTTGCAACTCACTATCATGAGCTGAATTATTTAAAAAATTCAAATAAGAATATACAAAATTTTCAAGTTTTAGTAGAACAAAATAATGATCAACTATTTTTTAGTCACAGGATTGTCAAAGGGGGCTCAAACAAAAGCTACGGTATAGAAGCAGCTAAATTAGCAGGAGTTCCAAAAGAAGTTATTGAAAAAGCAAAATCAGTTTTAAATTCTTTAGAAAAGAATAATAAATTAAATTATGATATTCAGTAGATTTTTGACATTTTTATAAGATATATACTTTTTAAATAGCTTCCCTCAACAAGGCATTAACTACAGCAGCTGCCATGGCAGCACCCCCTCTAGTTGAATTCAAGACTATTCTAGGAAGATCAGTGGAAATCAGTTTGTTTTTGCTTTTCTCTACTCCAATAAATCCAACAGGCATTCCGATAATTAAACTAGGTAAATTTTTTGCATTCTCTAAAATATCAATTAGATAAGTTAAAGCTGTAGGCGAACTGCCAATAACTACAATAGGTGATTTGCTTCCAGAATATTTAGCAGATAACTCCTTCCAACCTTCACTTAAGCCATATGCAGTTTTAGTTAACTCTGTCTGCTTATTTTCTCCGAACCACATTCTCGCCGTGAAGACTTTATTTCTAGTGGTATTCACTGCCATAGATTTTATAGCTGCTGCAGCCATATCGGTATCAGTCAAAATCGGAGCACCATTTTTAAGTGCTTGAAGCCCATTTTCGCAAGCACCTTCACTAAAATTAATAAGATTTTGAACTGAAAAATCTCCTGAGGTATGGACTAATCTCTCTAAAACTTTTTTTTCCAAATAATTTAGATCATTGGCTCCTAATTGAGATCTTATAAATCTGATGCTTTCCAAAAAAATTGGATGATCTATTACCATTAAATTTAATTTGTGTTAGAAGTAATCATAGTTAGTATATGGTTTTTATTGAGCGATTATGCCAATACAAATATTATGGGGTAATGATCTAAATGCTCAAAATACATTTATTCAAAAATTAATTGATAACGAAGTATCCAAGGAATGGAAAGAAATAAACGTAACTAATTTAAATGGAGATGATGATGAGCAAGTCAATCAAGCTTTTGATGAAGTTGTTACACCTCCTTTTGGAGATGGATACAGAATAGTTACATTGAAAAATAATCCAATTTTTACCGCAAAACATGAGGATCTAAGAATTAAATTTGAAAAAATTCATGACACTATACCTAAAAATACTTATTTCATTTTACAAAATACAAAAAAACCAGACTCAAGACTAAAGAGTACTAAATTTTTACAAAAACTTATCAAAAATAATTTAGCCAAAGAAAAATCATTTTCTTTACCAGAAATCTGGGACTATGAGGGACAAAAAAGATTCTTAGAAGATGCAGCAAATGAAATGAATATTAAAATTGATGAAAATGCAGCCGAATTAATTATTGATTCTGTTGGAAATGATAGCTTTAAATTAATAAATGAATTAGCTAAAGCAAAAACATACCTTTCTGCAGTATCAAGTGATTTGAATTCACAACTTTTTCTCAAAAGTATTGATGTAAAAAAAATATTTAGTGATCATCAATCCAACATTTTCAAAATCATTGATCTTCTCTTACAAAAAAATATTAATGAAAGCCTCATTGAAATAAATTATTCCTTACAGAAAGGAGAACCTCCTTTAAGACTAAATGCAGGTTTAATTAGTCAGATAAGAATTCATACAATTATAAAATTAGCAGGTAATTCAGAAAACGATAATGCGGAAAAAATTTGTAATCTTGCAGGCATTTCTAATCCAAAAAGAATTTTTTTTATTCGTAAAAAAGTCAAAAATGTATCTCAAGAATATCTAATAAATTTAATGAGTAATTTATTAGATATTGAATCATTACTAAAACAAGGTAATAATCCTATAAATGTTTTTACAGAGAATTTAATTAATTTAAGTTAACCAAATTATAAGTTCAAGAATTTACATTATGATTTAAATATGGCTTTACTAGTAAAAAAATTTGGCGGTACTTCTGTCGGTAATATTAAAAAAATTAAAAATATTGCAACTAGCATTTGTCAAAGTAAAGAAGCAGGAAATGAAATTGTCGTAGTTGTCTCTGCCATGGGGCAAACTACAGATGATTTAAATTTTTTAGCGGAATCAATTAGTAAAAATCCTAATCGAAGAGAATTGGATATGCTTCTCTCAACTGGAGAGCAAGTAACCATAGCTCTTCTCGCAATGGTTTTAAACGAATACGGAATACCTGCAATTTCAATGACCGGTAGCCAAGTTGGAATTATTACTGAATCAATACATGGGAAAGCAAGAATTCTAGATATTAAAACAGAAAGAATCCAAAATTATATAAATCAGGGTTTTGTAGTTGTAGTGGCTGGATTTCAAGGAACAACATTAAGCCATACTGGTTCAATGGAAATTACAACTTTGGGTAGGGGTGGTTCAGATACTTCCGCAGTAGCTTTATCGACAGCTTTAGGAGCTGAGACTTGCGAAATTTATACAGACGTTCCAGGGGTTCTTACTACTGATCCAAGAATAGTTCCTAATGCAAAACTCTTAGATGAAATTAGCTGTGAAGAAATGCTTGAACTTGCAAGTGTCGGTGCTTCAGTTCTGCATCCAAGAGCAGTAGAAATTGCTCGCAATTATGGAATTAAATTATGTGTCAAATCAAGCCAAAGTGACTCAAATGGTACTCTCCTAGAAAGTCAAATCCAACCTCTCCCGCTCAAAAGAGGAAGCTTAGAATTGACAAAAACAGTTAATAGTCTTGAAGTATTAGAAAGCCAAGCAGTATTCAGTCTCTCAAATATTCCTGATAGGCCAGGGATTGCTGCACAAATATTTGAAAAACTTTCAGAAGCAAGTATTAATGTAGATTTAATCATACAAGCTACAAATGATGGAAATAATAACGATATTACATTTACTGTTAGTGAATTAGAAGTTAAAAAGACTGCAGAACAATGTGAACTTATAACTAGTCAATTAGGAGGAGAATATAACCTAAAAACAAACATGACTAAATTAAGTATTCAAGGAGCGGGCATTATGGGTAGACCTAGTGTTTCAGCTGATTTATTTGATACTTTATCTCAAGCGAATATTAATGTCAGGTTAATAGCTACTAGTGAAATTAAAGTCAGCTGCGTAATTGAAATTAATAATATTCCAAAAGCTATTAGATTTGTTGCTGAGAAATTCAAGTTATCCGATACACAAATATTTATTAATCCAATCAACGAAAAACAAGATCAACCTGAAGTAAGAGGAATTGCATTAGATAAAAACCAAGTGCAAGTAAGTTTTCGAAAACTGCCTGATCGTCCAGGTGTAGCAGCATCGATATGTTTAGCATTAGCTGAAAATAATTTACTTTTCGATACTATCGTGCAGTCTGAAAGAATTTCCTCTTTAAAAACTAAGGATATTAGTCTTACGATGAATAAACAAGATAGAGAAAAAGCTAACTTAGTTTTCGAGGCATTAACAAAAAAATTACCCGGATCATACATTGAAGATGGCCCTGCTATAGCCAAAGTAAGTACTGTTGGAGCAGGAATGGCATTTAAGGTTGGAACGGCTGGAAAAATATTTAGAGCATTGGCTGATCAAAATATCAATATTGAAATGATTGCTACTAGTGAAATCAGAACTTCATGTATTGTCTTAGAAAAAGATTGTGACAAAGCAGTAAATGCGATTCATAATCATTTCGAATTAGAAAAATAAATTATTTTTAACTATTTCTTGCCAATTTTTGTCTTAATTTTTTAATTCTATCCCTCAAATTTGCTGCTTCTTCAAAATTTAACTCTTTTGCAGCATCTTTCATTTTAATTTCTAACTTTTCTATTAAGTCAGGCAATTCTTCGAGCAAACATTGGTGATCACTGGAATTAAGAATTGCGTCTGTTTTGTTATTAACTATATTTATTAAATCTTTAGATAAACCACCAGCATCTAGTTTTCTAGAAAGTTCTAGAAAAGATAATATTGAATTTTCTATTTTTTTGCCTGCAGGTTTTGGAGTTATACAATTAACTTGGTTATATTTTTTTTGAATAGTTCTTCTTCTTTCAGTTTCAGATATTGCTTTTTTCATTGAATCTGTGAAGTTATCTGCATAAAGCAAGGCAACACCTTCTACGTGTCTTGCAGCTCTTCCTATTGTTTGAATCAATGACCTTTCTGCTCTGAGAAAACCTTCTTTATCAGCATCTAGAATGGCGACCAAGGATACTTCAGGAAGATCTAGTCCCTCTCTTAATAAATTAACTCCTACCAAAACATCATATTCGCCCATTCTAAGATCTTGAATAATTTCAATTCTTTCAATTGAATGAATTTCGGAATGCAAATATCTAACTCTTACTTTATTTTCAGATAAAAAATCAGTTAGATCTTCAGCCATTCTCTTAGTAAGTGTTGTCACTAGCACTCTTTGATTCTTTTCAGCTCTAATTCTTATTTCTGATAACAGATCTTCTATTTGGCCCTCACTAGGTCTTACATCAATTTCAGGATCTAATACCCCAGTTGGTCTTATAACTTGCTCAATAAATTCACCATCGCATTGATCTAATTCCCATTGACCAGGGGTTGCACTTATAAATAATGTCTGTTTTGATTTTTGCCAAAATTCTTCACATTTTAAAGGTCTATTATCAGCAGCACTGGGCAATCTAAAACCATGATCTATTAGAACTTTTTTTCTAGATTGATCACCATTGTACATCGCATGAAGTTGAGGACATGTTACATGACTCTCATCAACTACCAACAACCAATCTTTAGGAAAGTAATCTATTAAGCATTCTGGAGGTGAACCTTCCTCTCTACCTGATAAATGACGAGCGTAATTCTCAACTCCATTACAATAACCAACCTCTTTAAGCATTTCTAAATCATATTTTGTGCGTTGTTCTAGACGTTGAGCCTCTAATAATTTTCCTTCGTATGTAAATTTATCTAGTTGAGTTTTTAATTCACTTCTAATTGCAGTTATAGCACTCTCAAGTCTTTCTTTTGGAGTCACAAAATGCTTAGCTGGGTAAACGCTTACTTGTTCCAAACTTTCCAGTATTTCTCCTGTAGTAGGGTCAACATATCTAATAGCCTCGACTTCATCGCCAAATAATTCGATTCTTATTAATCTATCCTCATAAGCTGGACCGATTTCTAAAACATCTCCTTTAATTCTGAATCTACCTCTAGTAATTTCAATGTCATTTCTAGTATATTGATTTTCAACGAGAGACCTCAAAAAAGAACGTAGATTTATTGATTTTCCAACTTCAAATTTAACTGCAGCTTTTAAATACTCACTCGGAATACCAAGACCATAAATACAACTTATTGAGGCTACAACAATTACATCGTTTCTTTCAAATAATGAGCGTGTTGCAGAATGCCTAAGCATATCTATTTCTTCATTAATCGAAGCCGTTTTGGCTATGTAGGTATCACTTACAGGTACATAAGCTTCAGGTTGATAATAATCGTAATAAGAAATGAAATACTCAACAGCATTTTTTGGGAAAAATTCCCTTAATTCATTACATAGTTGTGCAGCTAACGTTTTGTTATGAGCTAATACAAGTGCTGGTCTTCCTGTTTGTTGAATTACATTCGCAATGGTAAATGTTTTACCAGTTCCAGTAGCTCCTAAAAGAGTCTGAAACTCTTTACCAGTATTAACGCCTTTAACTAATTTTTTGATAGCTTCTGGTTGATCTCCATTTGGTTCGTAAGGAGCTTGAAGCTTATAGTTGTTCATCAAGCTAGTAGCAAAGGAATACAACTATACTAAGAAATTTTTTCTCCAATTATTGAATTTTTCAAAGATTCTTTTAATCCCCTTACAACGGCAATCATTGATATTAAATCATCTAATTTATTAACTACAGATCCAACGCCAACTGCTGAGGCTCCAGATGATATTGCTAGTGGACAAGTTACTTGACTTAATCCAGAGGCACTCATGATTGGTATATTTAGAGATTGTTTCTTAAATTCTTGATGAATAGCATAGGTAGCTGCAAGAGTTGGTACTGATTTTTCAAAAAAACCTTGAATTCCTGGAGAGTAAGGAGTAGAACTGGTGCCACCTTCTGTTTGAATAATATCAACACCTTCTTCCACTAGCTTTACAGCAAGATCAACTTGTTTATCAATAGGCATAGTATGAGGAACAGTTACTGATAAAGGAACATTAGGCAATAAATCCCTTGTCTCTTTTGTAATGTTTAAAACTTTTTTAGCTGAAAAATTAATGCCTTTTTCATAAAAAGTATCGTAATTTCCTATTTCAATTAATGATGCTCCTGCTTTTACAGAATCTTGAAAGGATCGAGGTACTACTGAACTAACACAAACGGGTAGTGTTGAATTCTTAAGTGCTAAATCAACGAGTTCAGGTTTACAAGCAATATCGACAAGATCTGCGCCTCCTAATGAAGCAGCCTCAACAATTATTTTCACAGATTGAACATCAAAATTATTCAATCCTGAAATAACTTTGAGTAAAGATTTGATTCTTAACTCTTCTTTGATTTTTTGTGGCAAAAGATTAATCAGACTCATTTACTTAATGAATTTATTACCCGATTGTGACATTGTTTTAGTAAAACAGTGCATTTTTTAAAAAATATTATCTGAGCAACACAAAATGTCTGATAAAAAATTAACTCAGAAAAATTGGTCATCATGGCATCATCAGCTTCACAAGGAGATTCTTACCAAAAAAATATTAATTCCCAAAGGATCCAATATTTTAATAAGTGTTTCTGGAGGGCAGGACTCAATGGCCTTATTAACCCTAATTAATGACCTAAAAAAACTACATAATTGGTCAATAAGTGTTTGGCATGGTGATCATCAGTGGCACGAAAAATCCTCACTATATGCTCTTGAATTAAAAAGTTATTGCGAAGACAAACATATTTTATTCTCTTTTGATAAAGCAAATAAAGAAAGTATTTCTTCAGAAGAAAAAGCACGAGAATGGAGATATAAAAAATTATGTGAAAGAGCTAAAACTTTATTAAATAACAATCAGCAAAAACATAATATTTATTTGTTAACTGGTCACACGAGTAGTGATAACGCAGAAACATTTATCCTCAATTTATCTAGAGGGAGCAATTTTGCCGGTCTAAGTAATATTGAGAGCAAAAGATTACTAGAAAATCAAATTTTTTTAATAAGGCCAATATTAATTTTCAGTAGAGAAGATACAAAACAATTTTGTAATGATATGAGAATCCCAGTCTGGGAAGATCCTACAAATTCAGATCTTAAATTAAAAAGAAATCTAATTAGAAAAAAAATTATTCCTACCTTGGAGGTTATTTATCCTGGTTGTTCTAAAAGGATAAATAATTTTTCACAAAAAATGAGCAACTACAATAAGGAACGTAATGATCTTGGTGAACTAGCATACCTATATTGTAAAGATTTAAAAGGTATCAATAGAAATCTCTTAAATAATATGTGTATTGAAGCGAGGTGCACAATCTTAAATAGATTTTTAAAAGAAGTATCTACAAAGCAGTTTAGTTCTCAAAATCTGACAAAATTAGCAACTGCAATTTATGAAAAAAATAATGGTCAAATTAACTTACAAAAGTGTTTAAAAATTGTTTGGAATAAAAACTATATAAATTTAAAAAAAAGTTAGGATGTGACAGCAGATCTTCTTCTTCTTGTTCTACCTTCAAATGAATCTTCTGTAGGAGTCTCAGCTGATGGATTCTGAGAAACTTTTGGACTTTTTTGGGTATTTTGTGGATTATTTGAAATATTCGGATGATTATTGTTTGATTTCTTATGAAAATTATTATTATTTCTATTTCTATTGGAAAAATTTTGCTCTTCGGTAATCTTTGGAATATAAGCACGAGTTCCACTTGGAGCAGGTTGAACTAAACACAAAATAAGTGGTTCAACTTGTAATTCTCTTCTCATTCTTCTCGATAAACCATTTTCAATTTCTCTTTGCACACCAATCCAATCAACTTCAAAATTATTCGGCCCAGTTTGTCTAGATAGTTGTTTCCATCTATTTTCTAAGACCCAACTTATTTCTCGTTCTGTCCACATAGACATTTTTCTTGGCTCTGCAGTAGTAACAACTCCTCTTAAATTAACTCTAGGAGGCGCAACCATCTTCCCATCTGTACTAATAGGAGCTAAAACAGTTACTACACCATCACCAGCTAATTGCTGCCTTTCTTTTAACACTCGAGCATCTACTATCCCATTTCGTGAGTTATCAAGCAGTTCAACACCAGCTTTTACAGGATCACCTTTTTGAATAGAATTAGGTGTTAACTCAACTACATCTCCATTTTCAATAATTAAAATATTGTCCTTTGGAACCCCCATAGTTTGCGCACTCCTGCCATGACAAACAAGCATTCTATGTTCTCCATGAACAGGAACAAAAAACTTAGGTTTTGCGAGTGCCAACATTAACTTTTGATCTTCTTGAAAACCATGACCAGAAACATGAATATTCTCACCCTTTCCATAAACAACCTTTGCTCCGAGTTTCATTAATCTATCTATTGTATTAACAACAGAAATAGTATTTCCGGGAATTGGGCTAGCCGAAAATATTACAGTATCAGTAGTCTTAAGACGAACATGCTGATGTTCACCACGAGATATTCTGCTTAACGCTGCTAGAGGTTCTCCTTGACTTCCCGTCATTAATAATAGGGTCTCTCTATCTGGCAAATCTCTAATTTGCTTAATAGGAACAAACAAATCATCTGGGCATTTCATATAACCAATATCTCTCGCCTTAGCAATAACATTTATCATCGATCTACCTAACAAACCGACCTTTCTTCCATGTTTCATGGCCAACTCTAAGATCATTGTCACTCTATGCACAGAACTAGCAAAAGTGGTAAGGATAACGCGCTCTTTTGCCTCCGCAATATGTTTTTCTAAAGAGGGATAGATAGTCTTCTCAGAAGGACAAAAACCTGGAACTTCGGCATTAGTAGAATCGCTGAACATGCATAAAACACCCTTCTCTCCGTAGTGCACCATTCTTTCAATATCAAATTGCTCTCCATCTACTGGCATATGATCAAACTTAAAATCTCCCGTGAAAATAATTGTGCCAACAGGTGTTGTAACTGCTAAAGAAAAACTATCGCAAATAGAATGAGTATTTCGAATAAATTCAACAGAAAAATGTTGTCCAACTTTTACAACATCTCTTGGATTTACTGTCTGTATGGTTGTTCTATCAGATACTCCTGCTTCCTCCATTTTTCCTCTAAGCATTGACATTGCCAGTCTTGGGCCATAAATAATCGGAATATTAAAATGTTTTAAATGATGAGAAATACCTCCAATATGATCTTCATGACCGTGAGTAACAATCATTCCTTTAATTCTTCTTTGATTTTCTTTTAAAAAAGTAGTATCTGGCATAACAACGTTTACACCATGCATACCATCAGATGGGAAAGCTAGGCCAGCATCAACAAGCATCAATTCATCACCAAATTCAAAAACACAAGTGTTTTTGCCTATTTCATGTAGTCCTCCCAGAGGTATTACTCGTAAAGCTGGCGTATTATTTTTAGATCTAGAGGAATCATTATTAGATCTATTTACAGTTGAATTTGTACTTGATTGCATAATTTTGAAATTTATAAAGGCCTGCTTGTAATCAAATAAGGTTTATTTAAATTTAATTATCAAGTTAAATATAATCCCTATTATAAGGATTTCAGGATAAAAGATAGTTGCTTTTTCATGTCATCACTTAATGGTGACAAAGGGCTCCTAGGATGACCTACATTCCATCCAGATAGCTCCAAAGCAGCCTTAATTGGGATTGGATTAGTAGTCATAAAGAGTGCCTTGAAAAGAGGCTGAAGTTTTTCATGAATAGCAAGCGCATTGGAAACCTTTCCATTTTGAAAGGAATGAATCATCTCTTTCAATTGCAATCCAACCAAATGACTTGCAACACTTACTACTCCTACAGCACCTACAGATAACATTGGAAGCAACAATGAATCATCGCCACTATATACAGAAAGTCCGGAGCCACAAATAGCTCTTAGTTCTGTTACTTCCTCTATTCTACCGCTTGCAGCTTTAATACTGAGAATATTTGAGAAATCCATAAGTTTCTTTACAGTATTAGGTAATAAATTACATCCTGTCCTTCCTGGAATGTTGTAGAGCATTAAAGGCAAATCCTTTGCAGAATTAGCAATAGAACTGAAATGTTTATAAAGACCTTCTTGAGGTGGTTTATTGTAATAAGGAACAACGACCAAAGCACCGTCGGCACCAGAGTCGTAGGCTTTTTTTGTAGCTTCCACTGCCTCGCTTGTACAGTTACTACCAGTGCCAACTATTAATTTACAGCTTGAATCCAAAGATCCTTTTACCGCAATAAATAAATCATGTTGTTCAGTCCATGAAAGAGTCGGAGATTCTCCAGTAGTACCACATAACACTATTCCATCGGAACCGTTCTCATAAAGATAATTCGAGAGTTTTACAGCTAGTTCATAATCTACATTTCCATTTTCGGTAAATGGAGTAACCATTGCAGTCAATATTTTTCCGAATAGTGGGTTATTACATTCAGTTTTGTCTGGAATCATCTTTTTGGAATTAATAACTCAGCTATTTGAACAGCATTAAGAGCTGCTCCTTTTCTTATTTGATCTCCACATAACCATAATTCTAATCCATTAGGCTGACTTATATCAGTTCTTATCCTGCCAACAGCTACATTATCCCTTCCCATAACGTCATTTGGCATAGGAAATCTATTATTTTTATAATCCTCAATAATTTCAATTCCAGGAGATTTTTTTAATTCTTCAAGGGCATTTTTAGGCTCAACTACTCCCGCAAATTCAATATTGATCGATTCAGAATGTGCTCTTAGTACTGGAACTCGAACACATGTAGCAGAGATCTTTAAATCAGCAATATTTAATATTTTCCTTGTCTCATTAACCATTTTCATCTCTTCTTCGCAGTAATTATTTTCAAGTATGGGTGAATTATGTAAAAACAAATTAAAAGCCAGTGAATATGGCAAAACTTCACTTTTTTGAGGATTACCCTGAAGATATTTTTCAGTTAAAAGTTTTAGTTCCTCCATCGCTAATTGGCCTGCACCACTTACAGATTGATATGTTGAGACAAGAACTCGTTGAATTGTCGAAAGTTTATTTAATGGAGCTAAAACTAATGTCAACAAAATTGTAGTGCAGTTTGGATTAGCTATTACCCCAGCATGATTAAGTGCTTCACTAGCATTAACTTCAGGAACTATAAGGGGCACCTTCTTATCTAATCTGAAAGCACTTGAATTATCTATCAATAAAGCATCTTGTTCCATAATGGTAGACAACCATTTTTTTGAAATACTTCCACCAGCTGAAGCTAAAACTAAGTCAAGATTCAGAAATTCTTCTTTAGTTGTTTTTTTTGTAACTAATTCTTCACCTTTCCAAATAATTTTTTTTCCTTCTGAACGCTCGGATGAAAGCAAGACCAATTCTGATATTGGGAAATCACGTTGTTCAAGAATTTTAAGTAATTCAGATCCGACAGCACCTGAAGATCCTAAAACAGCAACTTTTAATGGCCTATTAGGCAAAAACGGAGATTGTCTCACACTTTAAAATGATTTTTATAAATAGTTTTATAAATAGATTGACTATTTTTTTTACTTTATCAAAAAAATAACTTTCAAGGAAATCACATAATGTGAAATAATTAAGATTCGGCTTTTAGTAATAAATAAAAAAATGGCTAAAGAAGCATTAATAGTCAAAACAACTCCTCTGCCTCAAAGTAGAATCTCATTTGAATTAGAAATACCATCTGAGACATGCAAAACATGTGTAAATGAGACAATCAGTTCAATTAGTCGTTCGGCTAAAATTCCAGGATTTAGACTTGGTAAAATTCCTAAACAAGTCTTAATCCAAAGAATTGGAATCACACAATTACATGCTTCTGCTCTAGAAAAAATTATTGATAAATCATGGCAAGAAGCATTAAAAATAAAATCTATAGAACCACTAAGTGAGCCAGAATTGGTAGATGGATTTGAATCTTTACTTGCAAAGTTTAGTCCTGAAAAAACACTTAAGGTTACTCTTCAAACTGATGTAGCCCCAGAATTAAAACTAAAAAAATCCAAAGGACTAAGTGTTGAAATCTCAAAAACAAAGTTTGATCCTAAGTCAATAGATGAAGCGCTAGAAAAATCTAGAAGTCAGTTTGCAAATATTATTCCGGTTACCAATAGAGCAGCAAAATTAGGAGATATTGCTGTAGTTAGTTTCAAAGGAAAATATAAAGATTCTGGTAAAGAGATTGATGGTGGAACAAGTGAATCAATGGATCTTGAGTTAGAAAAGAACAAAATGATTCCTGGTTTCGTTGAGGGAATAGTAAAGATGAAAATTGGTGATACTAAAACACTTAACCTTAAATTTCCTGAAGATTATTCCCATGAGGATTCAAGAGGAAAAGAGGCAATCTTTGAAGTAAATCTTAAGGATCTTAAGGAAAAAGAATTGCCTGAACTTAATGACGATTTTGCAAAACAGTCTGGCAACAAAGAATCATTAAAAGAGTTAAAGAAGGATATTGAAAAGCAACTTAAAGATAATTTTGAAAAAAATCAAAAAGATATCAAAATTGAAGCTTTACTAGATGCCTTAACAAACGAATTGGTTGCTGAAATTCCAAAATCAATGATTGATATAGAAGTGAGAAATAATATTGAACAAACCGCTCAAAGATTTGCTCAACAAGGTCTTGATGTTAAATCTACTTTCACTCCGGAATTAGTTAAGTCATTAGCAGAGTCCACAAGGCCTCAGGCAGAAAAAAATGTTCAAAGAAATTTAGCTTTAAAAGCATTAGCTGAAACAGAAAACATAAAAGTTGATAAAGACGAAATTGATTTAAAAATGAAAGATTATGAAGATGCAATCTCTCAATCTTCAAAACAAATAGATATTAAAAAATTAACAGAAGTGATAAGTAACGATTTACTCAAAGAAAAATTAATTATTTGGCTTGAAAAAAATTCTGAAGTAAAAGAAAAAACTACAAAAATTTCTAAAGCCACCAAAACCTCCAAAACAACAAAAGCGACAAAAACTACAAAAACTACAAAAACTACAAAAACTCAAAATAAAAAAGAAAAAAAATAATTTATGAAATTTCCTACTAATTAAACAAAAACCCCTTAAATTATTTATAAGACGATAACTAATTTGTGAACTCAGAAAAAAAACATTTAATCCAAAGCTCAATAAGTTCTTACGAAAGTAATAATAAAACTATTGCTGCTGTTCCTACCGTTATAGAACAATCGGGTAGAGGAGAAAGAGCTTTTGATATATATTCAAGACTATTGAGAGAGAGAATAATTTTTTTAGGTACTGGAATTAATGATCAAGTATCTGACTCACTTGTTGCACAATTATTATTTCTTGAAGCTGAAGATCCCGAAAAAGATATACAAATATATATCAATTCTCCTGGAGGCTCAGTAACTGCAGGAATGGCCATATACGATACTATGCAACAAATATCTCCTGATGTAGTGACAATATGCTTTGGAGTAGCAGCAAGTATGGGTGCATTTCTACTTTCTGGAGGAGCAAAGGGTAAAAGATTAGCTTTACCCAATTCTAGGATTATGATTCATCAACCTCTGGGAGGTGCACAAGGTCAAGCAGTAGAGATTGAAATACAAGCTAAAGAAATACTTTTTCTCAAGAAAACATTAAATTCACTTTTAGCAGAACATACTGGTCAACCTTTAGAAAAAATTAATGAAGATACAGAGAGAGATTACTTTTTATCTCCATCAGAAGCAGTCGAATATGGATTAATTGATAAAGTTATCAAAAAGTGACAAGGAATACTGATTTTTTAAGAATATGATGACGAATTGATATTTATAAGCAATCCTAGTGAATAGGGAATATTTAACACCTTTAACTTTAAACACTTATAATCGATGGCTAAATTCGACGCCCATCTTAAATGTTCATTTTGCGGGAAATCACAAGACCAAGTAAGAAAGCTTATAGCTGGTCCTGGGGTTTATATCTGTGATGAGTGCATAGATCTTTGTAATGAAATTCTTGATGAAGAACTACTTGATAATCAAGCGAACATAAACAACTCTCCGCAAGTAAAAAAGAAATTACCAACTGATAATACAAAAAAATCTGTTCCTTTAGAATTAACCTCAATTCCTAAGCCATTAGAAATTAAAAGTTTTCTAGATAATCAAGTAGTTGGACAAGAATCTGCAAAAAAAATATTATCAGTAGCCGTATACAATCACTACAAGCGATTAGCTTGGAAAGTTAAAGAAGATAGTAAAAATAACAATTCAACAGATTCACAAGCAACTAAATTACAGAAATCAAATATTTTACTTATCGGCCCTACTGGAAGTGGAAAAACATTATTAGCGCAAACTTTAGCAGAGTTTCTAGATGTTCCTTTTGCAGTAGCTGATGCAACGACTTTGACAGAAGCTGGATATGTTGGGGAGGATGTTGAAAACATACTTTTAAGACTTCTACAGAAATCAGAAATGAATGTAGAACTAGCTCAAAAAGGAATTATTTATATTGATGAAATAGATAAAATTGCAAGAAAAAGCGAAAATCCCTCAATTACTAGAGATGTCTCTGGTGAAGGAGTACAGCAAGCATTATTAAAAATGCTTGAAGGAACAATTGCTAATGTTCCACCTCAAGGCGGAAGAAAACATCCTTATCATGACTGCATCCAAATTGATACGAGTCAAATATTATTTATTTGCGGGGGAGCTTTTATAGGTTTAGAGGATATCGTTCAAAAGCGTATGGGTAAACACTCTATAGGATTTACAACCAATTCAGATCAAAATAAAGTTGATACAAAAAAAATAGCAGACCCAAGAGATTCACTGAAAAATTTAGAATTAGATGACTTAGTGAAATATGGCCTAATTCCAGAATTTATTGGAAGAATTCCGGTTTGTGCTGTATTAGATCGTCTTACTAAAGAAACTTTAGAATCAATTTTGACTCAACCAAGAGATGCATTAGTAAAGCAATTCAAAACTTTGCTAAGTATGGATAACGTTGAATTATCATTTGAGCCTGATTCTGTTGAAGCAATAGCAAATGAAGCATACAAAAGAAAAACAGGTGCAAGAGCATTAAGATCAATAATAGAAGAGCTAATGCTAGACATTATGTACACTTTGCCTTCTGAAAAAAATGTAAAAGAATTCACAATTACGAAAAAAATGGTAGATAAATTATTCTCATCTAAAATTGTTAAACTACCTTCAGGATCAAAAAGAGTCATTAAAGAGTCTGCATAAAATTAGAGTTTAATTTTTTTATTGAATCTCGAATTTTTTAATTAATGAAAAATAAATGCCAAATATACATAAGCCTTTTCATCAAAAATATAGACCAAACAACCTAGACGAATTGGTTGGGCAAAAATTTATATCCATTACACTCAAACAAGCACTTTTAACAAACAAAATTGCTCCTGCATATCTTTTTAATGGTCCAAGAGGCACTGGAAAAACATCAAGTGCAAGAATATTTGCAAAATCTCTAAATTGCCAGGCATTCGAACAACCTACGATAACTCCTTGTTGCAAATGTGACTTATGTAGACAAATTACAGATGGGGGGGCTCTAGATATTATCGAGATTGATGCAGCATCAAATACAGGAGTAGAAAATATAAGAGAAATTATAGAAAGAGCGAGATTTGCACCTACTCAAGCGAGATGGAAAGTATATGTTATTGATGAATGTCATATGCTGTCAACGGCAGCTTCAAATGCTTTACTAAAAACTATTGAAGAGCCGCCCTCAAAAGTTGTATTTATCCTTGCGACGACAAATCCTGAGAGAGTAATAAATACAATAAAAAGTAGATGCCAAAAGTTTGATTTTAGAAGAATAAGCCCTAATGATATTTTTCAACATTTATCAGAAATCGCTGAAAAAGAATCCATTGAGTACGAAGTTCAAGCGTTAAAAATGATTGCACAAAGATCTAATGGAGGTATGAGAGATGCACAAAGCCTCCTTGAACAATTAAGTCTTTTACCAGAAGGCATAACAATTAACAATATCCAAAGCCTCCTAGGAGAAGTATCAGAAAGTGAATTAACAAATCTGATTAAATCATTAGTTGAGAATGATCCAGAGTCATTAATTATCACCTGCAACAAATTATATGATGCCGGGAACGAACCTCTTCAAATAATTATCGGACTATTGAATATAACAAGAGATCTACTATTACACACTACAAATAATAAATATTCAGATCTTTATTATACATCTGAGGAATTTCGAGATGAATTGAATAAAATCTCAAAAACAATAAATAAATCGACAATAATTAATTGGCATAACAATCTGAAAAATATTGAATATCAAATCAAAACAAGTGAAAATCCAAGGCTTTGGCTTGAAATACATTTAACTGGTCTTCTAAGTAATCAAGAGATAAATAGTTTTGAAAATAAGCAAGAAAGTAAAAATAATATTTCTGAGGCAAAGTATGAAATTAGAAAAAACATTGCAAGTTTGAATAAAGAAAATATTTCTAATGAAATTCAAAAACCAAGTATCAAAAAAGAGTTAAATCGCGAGGAATTGATCGAAAAAAAAGACGAAAAATTGGAAAAATTTGACGTTCTTGAAAAAGAAAGTATTGAAAATATTTCTGACAATAACCAAAATAATCCTGGATTAAATAATTTAAAAGATAAATGGGAATTAATTCTTTCTAAAGTAGAGTTACCATCAACAAGAATGTTACTTTCGCAACAAGCTGAACTTGAAAGTGTTGATTCGGAAAAAATCACAATTGCATTATCACCGAATTGGGAAAATATGATAAAAAGCCGAAAAGTTATAATTGAAAATACTGTAAAAAAGATTTTTGGAGATCGAATAATACTAAATTTTTCAACCAAACAATTAAATAAAAGTAACCCAACAAACACTCCAAAAAGAAACCAAAATGAAGTAAATAATTTTCAACCAATAAAAAAAATAGAACCAAAAACTAATTCTTCAACAAAAATATCTAACGAGGAAACTTATGATGATAGTTCAAAAAACTTAGCAAATTTTTTTAATGGAGAAATTATAGACCTTGATGAATAAATTAAACTCCAGTATGAAGAGTTTTTCGCCAGAGTATTTTTTTGGGAAAAATAGACATCTTTAATGTTACCCAAGGGATTACTAAAAACCAATGTGATAAATAAAAAATCGATACAAATACCATCAAAAAATTGCTTTTTTGCAATACAGGTACTTCGCTTTTACAATAAGAACCGTACCAAAAAGCAATTCCAGATAACGTAAAAGCTGTAAATGAAATAGGCCAGTAAATTGGTGAATCTAATAAGGCAATACTGAAAACTAAATCAAAAATAGAAATAATTGGTAGTGCATATTGCAAGATAAAAAAGTAAGTTAAATCAAATTTCTGGAAATAATCAATTTTATTAGTAAATAATTGATCTCCATAATCAAAGAATCTTTGCAAACCCCCCTCTGCCCATCTTTGTCTTTGCGCTAATAAAGCATTTAAATTCTCAACTGCTTCCTCCATAACTGGAGGATCCCATAAGATTCCAATTCTAGATTTTGATAATAATAATCTTAAACTCAAATCAAGATCATCTGTAACTGTATCTTCATTAAAAGAACCACATGCCAATAATGTTTCTTTCTTAATTAATTGACCATTTCCCCTTAATTCAGAAACTCCAGCAACTGATAATCTTCCACATTGAAAGATCGCATCCATAGCCATTTCCATTGACTGACAGGAAGTTAAAAAATTCTTACTTACATTTGTTACTGATTTTCTTAGTTGAACTGCAGACCAATCACCCTCTTCTACAAAACTAAATAACCTTATCAAAGAATCTTGTTTTAATTCAGCATCAGCATCCAAAACTAATAACCATTCCCCATGAGTAAACTTCAAGGCATAATTCAAAGCTCCTGACTTCCCTCCTCCTGCATTTGGAGAACGACTTACGACTTTTAACTTGTCATATTGTCTAGATAATCGATCTAAAATTAAAGGCGTCTTATCAGAACTGCCATCATCGATTATATAAATATTTAATTTATTTGTTGGATAATCTAAACTAAATAATCTTTCAACTAATCTTGCTATAACATTCTCCTCATCTCTAGCCGCGACTAAAATATCAAGCACTGGTAACTCTTTATTGCTAATTCGGCTGCTTACAGTATTTAACATATTGTCCCTCTTGAAATTACTAGAAATAAGTATTAAACCGTAAAAAACAATCACAAAAGAAAGAATAAATATAATGTAAAAGAAATTTTCGACATTGTAAGCATGAGGAATAAAAGCTACTAAAAAACAAGCACTAAGAAATATAAACGACTTTGGTCTTCGATTTTTATAAAAACCCTTACTCATAAAAGTAAATTTTTAATTACTTAAATTTTATTGAGACAATATCTCAAATTTTTTCAGTTTTGCATCTCGATAGTAATGATTCAATATTTGTTCATAAGATGATCCTAATTTAGCCATTTCAATTGCTCCAGACTGAGATAAACCTACACCATGACCGAAGCCTCCTCCTCTCAAAAGCCATAAATCATCATTTAATTTATTAATAGTAAACAAATTACTAGGAATAAAATCTAATACCCGTCGAATATCATCTTTAACAAGAACAATAGATTTATTACCTTTTTCCGTTTGTATTTCCAATTTTGTCACTCTGCCACTAGACCCACGTTCAATAGAATTTAAATCCAAAACATCTTCATTAATATTTATAAGTTTGTTTTTAATTAACTTTTCTTTAATTTCAAGACTAGAAATTTTCTTATTCCATCGAAAAAGAGAATGATAACTCCCATAAAAGTGTTCTTTATCAAAATCTAGAAAATTATTTAAATCAGATTCATTTGTAATAGGAAGTTTAAAAATTTTATTGAATGATTTAGAACCATCAATGATTGATTTGAAATAAGAATAATCTTGGATTTGCCAAGACTCTCCTGCAGTAGCAGATACTCCTCCATTAGAACCATGGTAAAAAGCGTTTATTGGTTGATTTCTATAAGTGAGAATTAAATTTGAAGTTGCATCTATTGCTTTTTGTACTTTTTTATTTTTACTTTTAGAAGGTTTATAAACTTGACATTGAGTGCTTATACATAAATGATATTTATCCATATTGAATCTCTTAGAATTAAAAATTCCCCAAGTTCTTGCTATAACTGCTTGGGCCTTGAGTGCTTCCAAAGGAGAATTCGGTCCAAGTTCGTATGGCAAAACACCTGCCAAATAATCGTCAAACTCAATTTTTTGAACTAATGTCCAAGTTCCATAAGAATCTTTTAATAAATAAAAATTTTTGCCAAAATTAACACCATTTATTTTTATTTCTTCTTGAGCATAAATATATATAGGCCCCTCAAGATTCATATTATTATATCCACTTCTAAGAACAGGAGTAATTTGAAAATTTTTTATTTTTCTGAAAATCTTATTTTTTAATTCAAACTCTGGAAGATCATCTTCAAATGGAATCCATACTTCCCAATTTTTAGGGAAAGCAACAGTCGTCTCATATCCTTTATCTTTGAGTTTTTCTGCTAATTTTTTTGCTGATTCATAGCTGGCAAAAGGACCAAAAACAATTCTTTCAATTGTTTTTGGATTTTTGATAGGTATATCCACCCAGGAAATATTAATCTGTTTTGATTTATGTTTAATGCCGTTAGACGATATCAGGTTTACAAAACCTTTATCCGTGATAAAGGTTATATTCTTTTTTTTAGAAAAACTATCATTTTCCCCGCCTAGATATTGCTTTAAACCAATTAAAAATTTTCCTTTTTTAATTTCTGTATTAAGTTCAATCTTTAGCAATTCTTCTGCATTTACATTAGAAGTAAATCTTGTATTAGTTATGAGAAGAGAAATACAACCTAAAAATAAATTTAAAAGTGCAAATTTAAGTTTCATAAGTTAGAACTTTCTTTATTAATTAAAAACTTTAATTTGCACCAATGCGTATAAAGGTTTAGATTATCCTAATTAAACACATTTGACTTAAATGTCTAAACTAAAAACTCGTAAATCAGCTGCCAAAAGATTTAAAGCTACTGCGACGGGTAAATTTATGAGAAGAAGAGCTTTCCATAATCATTTACTTGATCATAAAAGCTCAAAATTAAAAAGACATCTATCAACAAAAGCTGTAGTTGATGAAAGAGATGCTGATAATGTAAGATTAATGATCCCATACTCATAAATCTTTAACCAATTTTTATTAGATATTCATGGCACGCGTAAAAAGAGGCAACATAGCCAGAAAAAGAAGAAACAAAATCTTAAATCTTGCAAAAGGTTTCATAGGTGGTAACAAAAATCTTTTCAGAACCGCAAATCAAAGAGTAATGAAAGCTCTTTGTAATGCTTATAGGGATAGAAGAAGAAGAAAAAGAGATTTTAGGAGACTTTGGATTTCTAGAATTAACGCATCTGCCAGAATAAATGGAACAAACTACAGCAAGTTAATAAATGGGATGAAAAACTCAGAAATTATCATTAACAGAAAAATGCTTGCTCAATTAGCATTAAACGATGCTAAGTGTTTTGAAAAAATTGTTTCTTCCGTTAGTAATTAAAAAAAAGAATATAATTTAAAAAGTAATTATAAATAATGGAAATTTCTTCCTTTCAATCCTATTTAATAATTCTCTTTGTCGTATTAATAATAATTTCCATTTTTGTATTCAGACAATTTCTAAAAACAAGAAGTGAAGAATTAAATTTAGTAAAATTCGAGCAAATAGGTTTAGATTCTCTCACTAAAGCCACAGAATTATATGAATTTGGGTCTATTCAGATAAAAAAAAGATTATATCCTGAAGCAATTAAAACTTTTTTAAAAGCAATTGAAAATTATGAAAATGAACCTAATGAAGCTAAAGCGATAATTAATAACGCTTTAGGATTTTCTTATGCCGCTCAAAATGAATTTAAAAAAGCAATTAAATACTATAACTTTGCAATCAAATCTCTCCCAGAATATCCTATAGCCCTAAATAACCTCGCATCAGCACAACAACGTTTACTTGAGTATGACTTGGCATATGCAACATATCAAAAGGTTTTGGTGATAGATCCAAAAAACAAAACAGCAATAAAAAAAAGTAAAGAGTTAGAAAAAAGAAATAATTACAAACCTTATAAAGGTATTAAAGATAAGGGATTCTAGATATGAAAAATTATTCATCTTTACGAATTGGAGGAAAACAATTTTCCAGTAGATTAATGCTGGGTACTGGTAAATACAAATCTACCCAAGATATGGTAGAAAGTTTGTCTAATTCTGAAACTGAAATTATAACCGTCGCTATTAGAAGAATTAAAAATGTTCAGAACGGAGAAAATTTACTCGAAAAGATCAACTGGAAAAAATACTGGATGCTTCCTAATACAGCTGGTTGTGTTAATTCCGATGAGGCAGTCAGAATAGCAATTTTGGGTAGAGAGCTTGCAAAATTGGCTGGTCAAGAAGAAAATAATTTTGTGAAGTTAGAAGTTATTCCTGACAAAAAGTATTTGCTACCAGATCCAATAGAAACACTTAAAGCTGCCGAAATTTTAATAAAAAAGGGTTTTGCTGTACTTCCCTATATCAATGCAGATCCTATTCTTGCAAAAAAACTTGAAGAAATAGGTTGTGCAACCGTAATGCCGTTGGGCTCGCCTATAGGCTCCGGGCAAGGTTTATTAAATTTATCAAATATAGGGATAATTATTGAGAATGCAAAAGTGCCAGTAATAATTGACGCAGGAATTGGGGTGCCTAGTGAAGCTTCTCAAGCTATGGAAATTGGAGCTGATGGTGTCTTAATCAATAGTGCAATAGCACAAGCTAAAAATCCTCCCTTAATGGCTCAAGCGGTAAATTATGGTGTGAAGGCTGGCAGGCAAGCTTTTCTGGCAGGAAGAATTAAAAAACAAGACTTTGCAGTAGCAAGTTCACCGGAAAAAAACATATCTATATAATTCTCTGAATTGAGCAAATTTTAAAAAGAGAATTAAAAACTTATTATTTTATTTATCGTATTAAGAAAGAAGATTTGAAACTATTTACAATGTTTTTTCGCAAATTGGAAGCACACTGTAGTAATTTAATAAATATATTATGAATCTATTAATTCTGGAGTTCTGAGTGAAAGTTATTGTTCTTGGTGGAGATGGTTTTTGCGGTTGGCCTTGTGCGGTGAATTTAGCAGAGCAAAATCATGATGTAATTATTGTAGACAATTTAAGTCGTAGAAAAATCGATATTGATCTAGAGGTAGAGTCTTTAACTCCAATTGCTTCGATAACAGAACGACTTTCTGCATGGGAAGAAATTGGAGGCAAGCCCATGAGATTTCTTAACATGGATATCTCTAAACAATATCAAAAATTACTCAATTTACTAATTGATGAAAAACCAGATTCTGTTATCCATTTTGCAGAACAAAGAGCAGCACCTTACTCGATGAAATCTAGTTTTACCAAAAGATATACAGTAGATAATAATGTCAATGGCACCCATAACCTTCTTGCTGCAATTGTAGAGAGTAATTTAGATATTCACGTTGTACATTTAGGAACAATGGGAGTTTACGGATATGGATCACATAGAGGCGCAACAATTCCAGAAGGTTATCTAAAAGTTGAAGTTCCACAACCAGATGGAAGCCGCTTTGAAGAAGAAATATTACACCCTGCCAGTCCTGGTAGTGTTTACCATATGACCAAAACTTTAGATCAATTATTGTTTCTTTACTACAACAAAAATGATCTTGTTAGGATTACTGATTTACATCAAGGCATTGTTTGGGGAACAAATACAGAAGCAACTTTAAAAGATCCTAGATTAACAAACCGATTTGACTATGACGGAGATTATGGAACTGTTCTCAACAGATTTCTAATGCAAGCTGCAATTGGATACCCATTAAGTGTACATGGCACAGGGGGGCAAACAAGAGCCTTTATTCATATAAAAGACTCTGTGAAATGTGTACAACTTGCTCTTGAAAATCCCCCAAAACCTGGAGAGAGAGTAAAAATCTTTAATCAAATGACTGAAAGTCATCAAGTTGGAGAACTAGCTAAAAAAGTTGCGTCTCTAACAGATGCTGATATCAATTATTTGCCAAATCCAAGAAATGAAGCAGTAGAAAATGATCTAATTGTTGATAATAAATGCTTTATAGAATTAGGTTTAAACCCAACGACTCTTGATAATGGTTTGTTAGAAGAAGTTGTTGAAGTTGCTAAAAAATACTCCAATAGATGTGATCTTAAGCGAATACCTTGCGTTTCATCCTGGACTAAAAAACAAGCTGAAGCTATAAAGACTAATTAAAATTTCTGAAATAATTAACTTAAGAAAGTGAAAATTGCATTGTTTACTGAAACTTTTTTACCCAAAGTTGACGGCATAGTCACAAGACTGACTAAAACGATTGAATTTTTAATAAAAAATGGTGATGAAGTTATAATTTTTTGTCCAGAGGGATGTCCAGATTCATATAAGGGTGCAACTGTAGTCGGAGTTGCTGCAATGCCATTACCCTTATACCCAGAGTTAAAGCTTGGTTTGCCAGGTCCTGCAGTCTCAGAAAAGTTAGAAAAATTTAACCCTGATTTGATACATGTCGTTAACCCAGCTGTACTTGGCTTAGGTGGCATATGGCTGGCAAAAACTAACAATATTCCTTTGATTGCTAGTTACCATACTCATCTTCCAAAATATCTAGAACATTACGGTATGGGTATGTTAGAACCACTTTTGTGGGAATTACTTAAAGCAGCACATAATCAAGCCTTGTTAAATTTATGTACTTCCACCGCTATGGTAAATGAGTTAAAAGATAAAGGTATTCAACGGACTGCTCTATGGCAAAGGGGAGTAGATACTTACAGTTTCAGACCAGATTTGAGAAGTGAGAAAATGAGAGAAAAATTATTTGGAGAATATAAAGACGCTAAATACCTATTGATCTATGTAGGAAGATTATCAGCAGAAAAACAAATTGAAAGAATTAAGCCAGTCTTAGAAAGTATTCCTAATGCTTGCCTAGCACTTGTAGGCGACGGACCATATAGAAACCAGCTTGAAAAAATCTTCGAAAATACCAAAACTAATTTCATAGGATATTTATCTGGCGATGAACTAGCTAGCGCCTATGCCTCAGGAGATATATTTTTATTTCCATCCAGTACAGAAACACTTGGGTTAGTTTTACTAGAAGCAATGGCGGCTGGATGTCCAGTTATCGGCGCCAACAAGGGGGGGATTCCAGATATTATTAGCGATGGGATTAATGGTTGTTTATATGATCCTGATGAAAAAGATAATGGGGAACAAAGTTTGATTGAAGCGACAAAAAAAATTCTTGAGAATGAAGATAAAAGAGGAGTTATGAGGAAAGAGGCGCGAACTGAAGCAGAAAAATGGGATTGGAATCAAGCAACGTTACAACTGCAAAATTATTATTCAGATACTCTCAAAAAAATAGTTTAAACTTAACCTTAATTATGCTACGTGGGGAGGCGTAGGATTGCTATACGAAGTCAAAGGAAGTATTAGAGTAGCGATATTTTGATTTTTTTCAGGCCTTTTTTTCTTTGAGAATTTTTTACCAAAAGGTACTCTTATAACATTAGTTCCCTCAATGGCACAAATATTTGAATTATCTCCAGAAAAATTATTAACAAAATTTGGTAAGTCGACGTTTTTTACTGGCAGATGCTTAACATTCCCAGATTTGAAATCTTTGGTCATAGCTTCAAATACCCCAAAAAAAATTTGATGCTCGAATATATTAATAAAAAAATTTAAAAAAATTCTATAAGAAAATATTAAATTTTTATTCACATTGATAATAACTAAGCAAATACAAAAACGCTAGTCCTTTAAGCACATTTTTTTTCTTCTACAGTCTCTCCTTTATTTACATTACAAGAACAAATTAAATTGCGATCACCATATGCATTATCGATTCTAGAAACTGAAGACCAAAACTTAATAGTTGTTGGAGATTTATAAGGAAAAGAAGCTTTTTCTTTTGAATAAGGATACTGCCAATTATCAGAAATTAACTCTTTCAGCGTATGCGGAGCATTGCTTATTACATTATTTTTATTTAGTTCAATATTATTTTCTATTTCGCTGATTTCTTCTCCAATTAATAGCATAGCCTCACAAAATCTATCCAATTCAGCCAAACTTTCACTTTCAGTAGGCTCTATCATTATGGTCTCTGGAACAGGCCAACTTATAGTTGGGGCATGAAAACTATAATCTATTAATCGTTTAGCTAAATCATTTACACTCAAACCAGTTTTGGATTTTAAATCTCTAAAATCTAAGATACATTCATGTGCGACAAAATTATTTTTTCCTTTATAAAGAATCTTGAATTTATGCTTTAAAGAATGTGCAATATAATTTGCAGATAGAATTGCATGCTTAGTTGCTTTCCTTAAACCACTAAGACCAGCCATTTTTATGTACATCCAACTTATTGGGAGAATACTTGCACTCCCATGCTTAGCAGAAGATACATAATTAAAACTATTAGATAAATTATTATCCATTAAAGAATGAGTAGGAAGAAATGGGCTTAAAGTTTCTGAAGCAGCTACTGGTCCTACTCCTGGTCCACCACCTCCATGTGGAATACAGAATGTTTTATGTAAATTCAAATGACAAACATCAACACCATAGTTACCGGGTTTGCATAATCCAACCTGAGCATTCAAATTTGCTCCATCTAAATAAACAAATCCTCCAACAGAATGAATTAAGTCACATATTTTTCTGATTTGCAATTCAAAAACTCCATGAGTAGATGGGTAAGTCAACATTAGGGCTCCTATTTGGTTATCAAATTTCTTGACCTTGATCGACAAATCTTGAAAATCAATATTTCCTTCGTCATCACATTCAACCGTTAAAACATCAAATCCTGCCATAACTGCACTAGCAGGATTTGTTCCATGAGCACTTTTAGGAATTAAACATTTTTTTCTTGAAAGTTCACCTTTTGATTCAAAATAAGAATTTATTGCCAATAATCCTGCAAACTCTCCCTGAGAGCCTGCATTTGGTTGAAAAGAAACTGATTTTAAACCAACAATATCACTTATCCAGTTTTCTAAGTCAGATATTATTTTTGAATAGCCCTTAGTTTGATCTAGTGGAGAAAAAGGATGAATAGAAGATAAATTAGCCCAAGAGACTGGATTTAACTCTGCTGCAGAGTTTAACTTCATGGTACAGCTTCCTAATGGCATCATTCCGTCTACCAGAGAAAAATCTTTTTCAGCAAGTCGGAATATATATCTCATTAATTCAGTTTCACTTTGGTTATTTGTAAATATATCTTGCTGCATCCATTCACTGGATCTCAAAGATAAACCTTCAAGATGAAATCTTTTATTAAATTTTATATGCTCTAAATCTTCTTTTTTTTCTATAAGGTTTGCTATGAAAGTCAAAATATCTTTGATTTCTTTCTCATTACTAAGCTCATCTAAAGAGATCCCAAAACCAGTTGAATTTTCAATAGTTGATCCCAACGGCAAAATTCTTAAGTTATACCCATTCTTTAAAGCTTCATTATGGATCCTCGGGGAGTGCTCAGAATAAACATCAACACTATCAAATCTAATCCCATTAGGAATATCAAAACCTAAATCAGCTAAACATGATTCTAAATTTAGTCTCAACTCCACTAATCTCTTCGCAATTTGCATTAATCCTGAGGATCCATGATAAATAGCATAAAAAGAAGAAATTATGGCTAATAAAGACTGAGCAGTACAAATATTACTAGTGGCCTTTTCCCTTCTAATATGTTGCTCTCTTGTTTGCAATGCTAGTCTTAAAGACTTTTCTCCATTTTTGGAGAGGGTTTGCCCAACAATTCTTCCGGGTATCAGCCTTTTATATTTTTCGCTACAGGCAAAAAATGCTGCATGGGGGCCACCAAAACCCATTGGAACACCAAATCTTTGCATACTACCCACTGCTACATCAACACCAAATTCAGAAATTGGTTTAATTAAAACTTGTGCAAGTGGATCAATAGATGCCGTTACAATAATTTCTGATCTATGTGCTTGAGATATTAAAAATGTAGGATCAAATAATTGCCCATTTTTTCCGGGTAATTGCAACAAAATTCCAAAAACATCATCATGATTAGGAAAATTGCTTTGAGTAAAGCGTTTTAAGGATATTCCTAAAGGTTTTGCTCTGGTTTGTAGAACATTAAAAGTATGATCAAAAACATTTGATTCCACTAAGTACACTTTTGAAGATTTATTTTTTCTTGCCGCAAAACTCATTGCCATAGCTTCTGCAGCAGCAGTGCCCTCATCTAATAAAGATGCATTGGCGACCGGGAATCCTGTTAATTCACAAACAATGGTCTGAAAATTAAATAGAGCTTCTAATCTTCCTTGTGCAATTTCTGCTTGATATGGAGTATAGGACGTGTACCATCTTGGATTTTCAAGAACATGTCTTTGGATTAATTTAGGCATGTGATTGTCATAATAACCAAGGCCTATTAGTGATCTCATTTTGATATTTTTCTTCGCAATCTCTTCTAATTCGTTTAGAGCATCAATTTCTGAACAACCCTGGGGCAATATTTCTGAAGATTTATCTTTAAGCTGAATATCTTCAGGAATAACTTGGTTTATAAATTGATCAATATTATTAAAACCAAGCTTGTTTAGCATACTTCTCTCATCATTATCTCCTAACCCCAGATGCCTATCTATAAACAAATCGGAACCAAATTTAGATGACATATTTAAATATTTTTCTTTAAAATAGCTCTTTTTTAAAAGTTTGCCTCATTTTGGTACAACCTTTGATTGATATTCATCAGAAGTCATCAAATCAGCAATTGATACTTCTGATTCTGGCTTCAAAATGACTAACCAACCTTCTCCAATCGGATCATTCTGTAAAAGCTCAGGGTTATCAATAACACTTTCATTTACAGATACTATTTCCCCTGAAAAAGGCAGGTAGACTTCCTCAACGGCCTTAACAGATTCTATTGTTCCAAAAGTCTCACCTTTTTTTAAAGTATTCCCTTGATCAGCTAACTCAACAAAAACAATATCTCCTAGTTGATCTATAGCAAATTCACTAACTCCAATTTTTAACAATCCATTTTCTTCCAAGACATACTCATGGGTATCAGCATAGTTAAGGTTGTCTGGAAACTGGTAAGACATAATTAAGTTGATAAAGAAATTAGAGAATCCTTTGAAATTAATTTTTCCTCTAATAACTCAGATAATAATTGAATTAGTGCAATTTTGATGTGAGCTATGTGAGAACCACCTTGAACAAAAATATTGTAAGGATCTCTTAGAGGAGCATCAGCAGAAAATTCACTTGTACTACCTTCAATAAATGTACCTCCTGCCATTAATAATTTTGAATCATATCCATCCATAGATGATGGAACAACATTAAGAAAAGAATCTACTGGTGAAGAATTTTGAAAAGATTGACAAACTTTTTGCACCAAAGCAGGATTATTCAATCTTACTGACTGAATAAGATCAGACCTATAAGTTGCTGGCTCTGGCAAAACCTTAAATCCCAAATTTTTAAAAACTGCTGCAACCATATCAGCGCCTTTTAGTGATTCGTTAACAATTTGTGGAGCTAAAAACAAACCCTGCAAGATTAATCTTCCTAATCCAAAATTTATTCCTGCAGATGAACCAATACCTGGTGAGGTTAATCTAGAACATGCCATCTCAACCAACTCTGCATCTCCTGCAACATATCCACCAGTAGGAACAATTGTCCCTCCCAAATTTTTAATCAATGATCCAGCAATTATATTTGCCCCTTTAGAAATTGGTTCACTATCTTCAACAAGCTCCCCATAACAATTATCAACGAAACATATACATTTAGGATCAAGAGAGTGAATCAGATTACAAATTTGCTCTATCTCATGATTCGTAAGAGATTTTCTCCAACTATATCCACAACTTTTTTGTATAAATACCAATTTGCATGAATTTTCTTGAAAAGAATTAACAATTTTTTCTTCAAAAGAATCAAAATTCTCGCAGATATTTATTTGCTTATATTCAATCTCAAAATCTTTAAGTGAACCTTTACCTCCTCCCCTTATTCCTATCACTTCTTCTAACGTATCATATGGTTGTCCTGTAAGAGATAACATCACATCTCGAGGCCTAAGAATTCCAAATAAGACAGAACTTATTGCATGTGTTCCACTTACAAATTGCATCCTCACAGCTGCCTTTTCAGCTAGAAACAATCTTGCAAAAACCGCATCAATTTTTTCTCTAGATATATCACCGTGACCACTACCAGAAGATTGATTGAAATGACTAGTAGAAACTTTTTCTTCCTTAAAAATTGTCAAAATATTTTCTAATTTCTTAAAAACCTGATTTGATCTTTCTTGAAAAACTTTACTCAAACTCTCTTCTATAGAAAGAACAGCGTTTTCAGCCAGTTTTAAGTTATTGTTTAGTGTCATTAATTATAAAAACTCATATTATTTTTCAGAAGCTAAATTTCTTAATTCTGCAAGAAAAGCATTAGGTCCCCTACCCTGAAAATATGAAAGTTTTTTTGAAGCCTCATATAAATCAAGTAGTTCTGCATCTAATTCTTCTGCCGTATAATCTCTAATTCCTGCTATTACCTCAGCAAAACGTTCTCTGCGGGCAGATTTATTGACAGGATAAGCTTCCATTACCTGAATTTTACATGATCTCCAAGCCTTATTCTGACAAAAATGCACTGAAAGAGCATCACTTAAAGCAGAAGCTTCTTCATCTTCTATGTACCAGTCAAAAGATGAAGGTAGAGATTTTAATCCTGAAAATATCTCGAATAACTCCCCGGCCGACAATGGATTACCAGAATCATTTTTTAGGGGTAATGCAGACTCTTCTAAAGATTTCCATAACTCTGGGTAATCACTTTCAAAACGATCCCTGATTTTTTCTATACCTTGATCAAGAATCGTATTAACTTGAGCTAAAGCAAGAAAAACTTCAGGGCCTGGCGAAGATAACTTCCCGTTCCTAAGATTAGAAATTTGCGAATTATGAACTTTGCCTAAATCAAGAACTTCAGCAAGTAATGGCAAAACTCTATGAGACCATCCATTTCTTTCATGCCAGAGGTGTATCAAATGAGCCATGGCCCTTCGACCTTTAGATAATTTATCGCGATATCCGAGACTCACAGATAATTAAACTTATCAATAGTATAGTATGATAATATTACATATCGGTAATTTTGAAAATAGTATTTCAATATCATGAATTCAGTAATTTTCCAAGAAACAGCAAAATTAAAGAAACCTGTTCCAGCTGAAAAAGTTATAGAACTCTCAGAAAAATTACTTGAACCTTCCAGCCATTCAAAAAAATATCCTCCAAGACTACATAAAACTTGGGGAACAATAGTTTTTATGGTTGCAATTCATATTCTTTCTCTTGTAGCTATACAACCAAAATTTTGGAGTCTCCCTGCAGTCACTTCATTATTGTTTTTTTACTGGGTAACTGCTTGTTTAGGAGTCACTCTTGGATATCACAGATTGTTATCACACAGATCGTTCATTGTTCCAAGATGGTTAGAAAGATTTTTTGCTACCTGTGGAGCTATAAGTTGCCAGCATGGACCAATAGATTGGGTAGGTTTACATAGGCATCACCACTCTTTTTCAGATACTGAAGTGGACCATCACAATAGTAAAAAGGGGTTCTGGTGGAGTCATATGGGTTGGATGTTTAAAGACGTTGAAGCCCTAAAAGCTGTGCCAAAACTAAGTGCAGATTTAATCAAGGATCCATACTATAGATTTCTAAATAAATATTTTTTATTCTTACAAATTCCTATTGGACTTTCTTTGTACGCAATAGGTCAAAAATTAGGAGTTGGAGGATGGGCTCTAGTCCTTTGGGGAATTCCATTAAGGCTTGTAGTTGTTTATCACATAACTTGGCTGGTAAACTCCGCGACGCATTGTTGGGGTAAAGCACCATTTGAAAGTGGTGATTCATCTAAAAACAATGCGTGGGTTGCTGCATTAACATTTGGAGAAGGTTGGCATAATAATCATCATGCATTTCCCAATTCGGCAAAACAAGGATTATTTAGAGGTCAGATTGACATAACATGGGAACATATTAAGATTCTTGCGAAATTTGGTCTTGCAAAAAAAGTAAAGTTACCCTCTAGGTCTTATTATTAACTATATTGTTCAATATTTTCATGGCTAAAAGAGTACAAGTCGCATTAACTGAATCAATCGCATCACTAGGTAAAGAGGGAGATCTAGTTGAAGTAGCACCCGGATATGCAAGAAATTTTCTATTACCTTATGGCAAGGCAATGAATGTAACTCCAGCAGTCCTCAAACAAATTGAGAGGAAAAAAGAAAAAGAAAAAATCGCTGCTGATAAATTAAAACAAGAAGCTTTAGATTTCCAAACTGCATTATCTACAATAGGTAGGTTCACTATCAAAAAACAGGTTGGAGAAGATGGTGTCCTTTTTGGAACGGTTACCAATGGGGATGTTGCCGAAGCAATAGAAGCGGCAACTAAAAAAGAAATTGATAGAAGAAACATCACTGTCCCTGATATTCATAATTTAGGTTCCTTTACTGCAAAAATAAAATTACATGCAGAAGTAAATGCAGAAATAAATATTGAAGTAACAAGTTAATCAATTTGTTGCATTATTTTGAAAAGTAGCCAGAGTATATATCTAAGCAATTAAATATATGGTTTCCGTACCTTTTCCAAATAATGGGCAAAATAAAAATTTTAAAAAGGATTTTAATAGTGAAAATTCTGGATTAGTACCTCCTCAAAACGTTCAAGCAGAGGAAGCTGTTCTTGGTGGCATACTTCTTGACCAAGACGCGATCGGAAGAATTGCAGACTTAATTAAACCTGAAGCTTTTTATATAAATGCCCATCAAGAGATTTATAGAACAGCATTAATGTTACATACCCAGGGCAAACCAACTGATTTAACATCAATGAGTGCTTGGTTAGCAGATAATGGATCACTAGAAAAAATTGGAGGGAACAGCAAACTAGTAGAACTAGTTGAAAACGTTTCCTCTACGGCTTCCATAGAACAAGTTGCTAATTTAATTAATGACAAATTCATGAGAAGGCAACTTATCAGATCTGGAAATGAAGTAGTTCAACTAGGTTTTGATCAAACTCAAGATACTAATGAAGTTCTAGATAAAGCAGAGCAAAAAATATTTGAAATCAGTCAAGAAAAACCTTCAAAAGGTCTGACTCAAGCAGCTGAAATACTTACAAGCACCTTCAATGAAATAGAGTCGAGATCATTAGGTGCTTCAGTAGCTGGAATTCCCGTAAATTTTTACGACCTTGATGCGATGACTCAAGGCTTTCAAAGAAGTGATTTAATAATTGTTGCTGGAAGACCTTCAATGGGGAAAACTTCAATAGTTCTTAACTTAGCTAAGAATGTTGCACAATCTCAAGATTTACCTGTATGCGTATTTAGCCTTGAAATGAGTAAAGAACAGTTGACATATAGGTTACTTTCTATGGAAATTGGCATCGAAAGTGGCAGGCTAAGAACAGGTAGATTACAACAAGATGAATGGCCATTACTTGGAGAAGGTATCAATTCATTGGGTCAATTACCAATATTTATAGATGACAAACCTAACTTAAGTGTTTTAGAGATGAGATCTCTTTGCAGACGATTAATAGCCGAACAAAAAAAAGAATTAGGATTAATCGTAATTGATTATCTCCAATTGATGGAGGGAACTACCCCAGATAATAGAGTGCAAGAACTATCAAGGATAACAAGAGGTCTTAAAAGCATGGCAAGAGAATTAAAAGTACCTGTAGTTGCTTTGTCTCAACTGAGTAGAGGAGTAGAGTCTAGAACTAATAAAAGACCAATGTTAAGCGATTTAAGAGAATCAGGGTCTATTGAACAAGACGCAGATTTAGTATTAATGATTTATCGAGATGAATACTACAATCCAGAGACTGAAGATAGAGGAATTACCGAGATAATTGTCACTAAACATAGAAATGGGCCCGTAGGAACTGTTAAATTATTATTTGAACCTCAATTTACGAGATTTAGGAATTTAGCTAATTAAATCGATCCTAAAATGCAAGATCATCAAGCAACAAATGAATCTTTTGACATCATCGTTATTGGAGGAGGACATGCAGGATGCGAAGCAGCTATAACAACAGCAAAATTAGGATTTTCTACAGCCTTATTCACAATCAATTTAGATAGGATTGCCTGGCAACCTTGTAACCCTGCAGTTGGCGGACCAGCAAAAAGTCAATTAGTGCATGAAGTTGATGCATTAGGAGGAATCATTGGAAAATTAGCTGATAAAACAGCTATTCAAAAAAGAATATTAAATGCAAGTAGAGGACCAGCTGTATGGGCATTAAGAGCCCAAACAGACAAAAGAGAATACTCAAAAAAGATGATCGAAATCCTACAAAACACAAATAATTTATCTTTAAAAGAAGCAATGATTACTGAACTGGATATTGCAACAACTGAAGAAATTGGATTGAACTCCAAAAAAATCATAAAAAAAAGAATAAAAGGTGTAAAAACATTCTTTGGTAGTTATTATTCAGCTAAATCAGTTATCATTACAGCTGGTACTTTTTTAGAAGGAAGAATATGGATAGGAAATAAATCAATGTCAGCAGGTAGATCGGGCGAACAGGCAGCACAAGGTCTTACTCAAAACTTGCACGAAATTGGTATCAAAACAGAACGTTTAAAAACGGGAACTCCAGCAAGAGTTGATAAAAAAAGTATTATTTTTGATGAATTAGATATTCAACCCAGTACTGCAGCTGATAAATATTTTTCTTTTGATCCAGATATTAAAAATAATATGCCTCAAGTTAGTTGTCATATCACAAGAACAACTTCTAAAACACATCAACTCATTCGAGACAATTTACATTTAACTCCCATTTACGGCGGTTTTATTGATAGTAAAGGGCCAAGATATTGTCCATCAATTGAAGATAAAATAGTTAAATTTGTTGATAAAGAATCACATCAAATTTTCTTAGAACCAGAAGGGATTAATACCCCAGAAATATATGTACAAGGATTTTCTACAGGTTTACCAGAAAATATTCAATTAGAACTTTTAAGAACCTTGCCTGGATTAAGTAAATGTAAAATGTTGCGACCAGCATATGCTGTCGAGTATGACTATATCCCAGCAACACAGCTCCAAACATCACTTGAAACGAAAGAAATTGAATATTTATTTAGCGCTGGACAAATTAATGGAACTACTGGTTATGAAGAAGCAGCAGCGCAAGGATTAGTTGCGGGAGTCAATGCGACAAGAAAACTAAACACAAAAGATCCAATAATTTTCACTAGAGAAAGCAGCTATATAGGAACAATGATTAATGATTTAATTACCAAAGATCTCAAAGAACCATACAGAGTTCTCACTAGTAGGAGTGAATATAGGTTAACTCTAAGAGGAGATAATGCAGATAGGAGATTAACCCCATTAGGTTATCAAATAGGGCTTATTGATGAGAAAAGATGGTCGGCCTATCAAGAAAAGATGAAACTCCTTGAGGAGGAGAAATTAAGATTAAATAACACCCGTTTAAAAAATACCGATGAAACATCAAAAAAAATAGAATTAGACACGGGATCAAAAATCAAAGGTTCAACGACTTTGAAAGAACTCTTAAAAAGACCAAACTTTCATTATTCAGATCTAGTTAAATATAATTTGACTGAAAAAAATCTAGATTCTTCAATACAGGAAGGTGTTGAAATAGATATTAAATACGAGGGTTACCTTAAAAGACAAAAAAACAACATTGAACAAATAAATCGTCAAAGCTGTAAATCTCTGCCTCAAGAAATAAATTACGAAAAGATAGATACATTATCTTTAGAAGCTAGAGAAAATTTGAATAAAATAAAGCCAAAAAATTTTGGTGATGCTTCAAAAATTCCTGGAGTAAGCAAAGCTGATCTAACCGCATTACTTGTTTGGCTTAAAATAAGAGAAATAAAGAATGAAAATGCAAATATTTTTGCTGAAAAAAAGTTATCATCTTAAAAGTAATCCGTCAGAGCACTGAATAATAAACTTTTTAACTCACCAAAAATTTTATGGGAAGAAAAAGCCTCTACTTTCTTAGTGAAAAATTCATTACCGAAGATATCAGGTCCATGGAAATTAATGCTGCTTGGGGATGGCAGTCCAACTAGGCATCTACAACTTCTAACTAATCAAGAGACGAAAATTAAATTAATTTCAATGCAAGTAGATCCTCTATTCATTAAAGAAGGTCCCAAAGAATTAAATCAGTTAAATGGCCCTTTAATTAGAAGACAAGTATGGATTAAAAACAATAATAAAAACCTAGCATGGGCTGAAAGCTGGTGGAATGCAGAACAAGTGAATGAAAATTTAAAAGCCAAAGAAGAACCAATTTGGAAGAATTTAACACAAGACAGATCAGAATTGTTTAGAGAAGTTGATCGAATTTCACTTGTTAATTCGAATTGGTTAGAGGATCAATTTTGTTTTAAAGGTCCATTCTGGTCAAGAAATTATAGATTTTTTCGAGACAAAAAGCCCCTGACAATTATTAGAGAAGTATTCAATCCACATTTAGAAAATTTATTAGGCTATTCAGGCATCAAAGAATTTAAGAAACTATACTCTTCTTCTTCTTGATCTGGGAAGATTTCTTGATTTTGATTGAACTTGTTGTTTTGATTGATCTCTCGAAGTATTATTCTCTTTTTCTGAAGCTCTTTGCCATCTTTCAACTTTGAAATCCATTTCATCAGGCCAATCTTCGTCCTTGCTCTCTTTCACATAAGGTAATTTTTTTTGCTCAATTGTCTGTAAATTTTTTGGTTGCCTTAAAGATATTGCTTCTAAAGGTCTTTTTGAGTGCTTTTTAGAAGATTCATAAGAATTTGATTCTCTAGAAAATGTCTTAATATCGCTTTTATCATCGTAATAATTCTCATCATTCCAATCATCATTATCTTCATCAAAAAATAAATCCACTTTTTCAGATACCCATCTTCCTACTTTTTTAACACTCTTACTTGTTATTCCTTGAAAATCTGAATTCTTTCTTTTTCCGGGCCTAGCACCAGATACTCCGTCAACAAATTGTCTTCCAGTTTCGAAAATTTT
>QCBH01000007.1 GCA_003281685.1 Prochlorococcus sp. AG-347-E23
AAGATTTATGGGACTACAGTCAAAGATGGGGATTAATAAATTTAGAAAGAGAAGACAGACAGTTTTTAAAAAAAGCAGAAAAGTTACTCCCAAAGATTCAAAATAAAAAGATATCCGTTAAAAAAACTATTGAAGAAAAATCATATTATTTATGGTTAAATTTTTACTTAGATGAAATTAGTATTTTTAGTAATTCTAATCTCCCAAAAAATAAACATGGTGTTTGGACACTCTTAATTGAAGAGGAAATAAAACTTCTTAAGGAATTACAACCAGTTATGGGTCTTCCAGATACTTTAAAAGCCAAGAATCTATTCGAAAATAGAAAACAGCTCATAAATAAAGCGTTTAGCGAATTTGATGCCAAAAGCAATGATAAGGTTTTTAACTTTGATGAAGTTTTAAACAACTCTGAAAAAGATGTTGGTAAGAATTGGAAATCAATTACTGAAAAAGATCCTGAGGCTAATAATACTTTTCCAATAATTGAATCTGCAAATATTGATAAACTCAGATCTGCGATAAAAGAGGATTTGAGTACATATATGAAAGATAATTACCCCTCATTAAAAAAGGATTTATAAATATTTATCTTTTTTTTGTTTTTTTTTGGGACTTTTCTAAGTTAAATAGATAATAGGTTTATTTTAAAAATTTTGAGCAACCAAAAGTTCGAGACACTTCAGTTACATGCAGGCCAAGTTCCTGATCCAACTACAAATTCTAGAGCAGTACCCATTTATCAAACTAGTTCCTATGTCTTTGATAATGCAGAGCACGGAGCGAATCTTTTTGGATTAAAAGAATTTGGAAATATTTATACTCGACTTATGAACCCCACCACAGATGTCTTCGAAAAAAGAATGGCAGCTTTGGAGGGAGGAATGGCAGCACTTGCGACATCCTCAGGACAAGCTGCTCAATTTTTGGCTATCGTGAATTGCATGACAGCAGGGGATAATTTTGTCTCTACATCTTTTCTATATGGTGGGACTTACAATCAATTTAAAGTACAATTTCCAAGATTAGGAATAGAAGTTAAATTCGCAGATGGTGATAGTATCGATAGTTTTAGAAATAAAATTGATGATAAAACCAAAGCAATATATGTCGAATCAATGGGAAATCCTCGGTTTAACATTCCAGATTTTGATGGACTTTCTGCTTTGGCGAAGGAAAATGGAATTCCTTTAATAGTTGATAATACCCTTGGTGCTGGTGGTGCTTTAATAAGACCAATTGATTTTGGAGCCGATGTTGTTGTAGAAAGTGCGACGAAATGGATCGGTGGACATGGAACAAGTATCGGCGGGGTTATTGTTGATGCCGGAACCTTTGATTGGGGAAATGGCAAATTCCCACTAATGAGTGAGCCAAGCGCTGCTTATCATGGGCTCGTTCATTGGGACGCATTTGGTTTCGGTAGTGATATCTGCAAATCTTTGGGAGTTCCTGATAATAGAAATATAGCTTTTGCGTTAAGAGCAAGACTTGAATGCCTGAGAGATTGGGGATCAGCTCAAAGTCCTTTTAATTCGTTTTTGTTATTGCAGGGTTTGGAAACTCTAAGTTTAAGAATAGAGAGACAAACTTCTAATGCTCTTGAATTAGCAAAATGGCTGGATTCTAATTCTAATGTAAGTAGTGTAAATTACCCAGGCCTAGAATCTGATCCATATTACTCAAGTGCCAAAAAATATACTACTGGAAGGGGAATGGGTTGTATGCTTATGTTCTCTCTTAATGGGGGTTATGAAAATGCAGTAAAATTTATTGATTCCTTAAAATTAGCGAGCCACCTTGCTAACGTGGGGGATTCAAAAACATTAGTAATTCACCCGGCTTCAACAACTCATCAGCAATTATCTGAAGAAGAACAATTATCTGCAGGCGTAACTCCCACAATGGTAAGAGTTTCTGTAGGAATTGAGCATATTGATGATATAAAAGAAGATTTCGAACAAGCACTTTCACAAATCACATAGGAAAGGAGATTTATTGGCTTTAATAATTCCTAGTAACTATCACAAGATTAGTGATGTTGAGAAAAATCATATATCTTGGATCGAACCAGAATTGGCAAAAAGACAGGATATACGTCCTCTTAGGATTGGTATTTTAAATATCATGCCTCTTGGCAAGCAGTATGAATTTAATTTACTACATCCACTTGGTTTATCTCCTCTTCAAATTGAGCCAGTTTGGATAAAACTTGAAACTCACTCTTATAAAACATGGGATCTTAATCATCTAAATAATCTATACATAACTTGGGATGAAGCAAATAATCCAGAACCGTTAGATGGAATCATTATTACTGGAGCACCTATTGAGCACCTAGCCTTTGAGGAGGTTAAGTATTGGGATGAATTTGTGAAAATTGTAAATGAAGCCAGAAATTCTTGTGCGAGTACTCTTGGATTATGTTGGGCGGGTTTTGCGCTGGCTTATTTGGCAGGGGTTGATAAGCAAGTTTTTGATAGGAAATTATTTGGGGTATTCCCTTTAAAAAGTCTTGTTCCTGGACACCCTTTGATGGGTACACAAGATGATGAATTTATATGTCCTCAAAGTAGATTTGCGGGATTACCAGATTTGGAAATGGAGAAGGCCCAAAAAGAAGGGAAATTGAACTTGTTGGCTTATGGGGAAAACGTCGGTTATACAATATTTGAATCTAATGATCAAAAACAACTTATGCATTTAGGTCATCCTGAATATACGGTGCATAGAATTATTAGTGAAATTGAAAGAGACAAAGAAAAGGGAGATGTTCCTCCTGCTAAAAATTTTGATCCAAAAAGTTCAAAAACCGCTTGGCGATCTCATAGGAATTTGCTTTTTCAGCAATGGCTTTGGTTTTGTTATCAACAAGTTAGTCTTAATTAACTTTTTTAATGAGCGCTTTCCATACCACCTAGTCTTTCAAATAAGTTAAGACTTTCTTTATTTAATCCTACAATTTCAACTTTAGAACCACCATTCTGGAACTTTCTAATAATTTGCTCAAGAGCAACAACGCCACTTTGATCCCAAATATGAGCTAAAGACATATCAATTACAATATTTTCAGGATGTTCATGAATATCAAATCCTTGAAAAAAATAAATTTTACTTACAAAAAATAATTGTCCTTTTACTTTGTAGGTAGTCAAATTATTTTCTTTAGCTCTTGAGACAGTTATAACTTTCGCGACTTTTCTGCTGAAAAGAATTGCAGCTAATGCAACTCCTGCAATAACTCCAAGTGCAAGATTATGAGGTTTCGTCAGCATTGTAACTGCAAAAGTCATAAGCATTACTGCAGTATCACTTTTAGGTATCTTTCTGATATTTTTTAATCCATTTATATCTGCTGTACTTATTGCGATCGTTATCATGATTGCTACTAAAGCAGCCATTGGTATTGCTCCAATCCAAGACTTTAAGAGGATGATCATAATTAGGAGTGATATACCTGAGGAGAGGGTTGATAATCTAGATTTGCCACCATTCTCAGTATTCATTACGGATTGCCCAACTAAGGCACATCCAGCCATCCCACCAAATAAAGATGCCACAATATTTGCGATTCCCTGTCCTCTTGCTTCTTTATTTTTATTAGAACTTGTATCAGTAACATCGTCTAAAATATCTTGAGTTAAAAAGGTTTCCATTAAACCCACGAGAGATATTGCAAGTGAGGTCGGTAAAATTATCCCTAATGTTTCAAGACTAAAAGGTATTTTCCCATTTTCTATTGATCCAAAAGGAATAGAAATACTTGGTAATCCATCAGGTAATTTACCCAAATCGCTAACTGTTGGGACATCTAGATTAAAGAATATGCTTATAAGAGTTATTATTACTATTGCGATAAGTTGAGATGGGATTACTTTTGTGATTTTTGGAAGCCCATAGATAATTACTAATCCTAGGATTACAAGGATCCAAACTACTGGAATCTGGGAGTTAACTGGGTATTGACTTAAAGTTTGTTCAACTAATTCTTTTGATTCTTTAATGCCAATTCCTAATTGAGGTAGTTGTGCTTGAAATATTAAAAGTGCCAGTGCATTTACAAATCCACTTAATACTCCTGTTGGCACGAACCGCATTTGGTAGGCAAGTCTTAAATAGCCCCAAAGAATTTGGAAAATTCCAGTTAATATTCCAGCTGCAATAAGATATGGGACTCCTAATCCAGGGGCTTGTGACTCTCCATAGGCAACAAGTCCAGTCATTAAAAGAGCTGTTGAGCCAGTGGCAGAAGTGATCATACCCCTTCTTCCTCCAACAATAGCAATTGTTATAGATAAGCAAAATGCACCAAAAAGGCCAACTTTAGGATCTACACCAGCTATACCTGAAAAAGCAATTGCTTCTGGGATCATTGCAAATGCAACAACTAAGCCAGAGAGAATATTTGACTTTGGATCATCTAACCAATTTTTAGATAAATATCTTGAGAAATTTGACATTTTGATTCTCTTTATAATTATGAAGTTACCTCATAAAGGAGGCAAAATACCTTGTGGGTCAAAAATATTCTTTAAAGTTTTTAATTCATCCATTCTATTCCCAAAGGCTAATGTAATTTCTTCCTCATGAGAATCCAAATGATTATGCAATTGGGCTAAGTGAACATTTGGATAAAATATTTTTAGCTTTCTCCAGGATTTATAAAACCATTCCAAAGCTACTTCTTTTTCTTGAAGATCATTTTTTTTCCATGATGCATATATCCATGGTTTCCAGGTACTTTTTCTATGAACAAAAAAGCTTGAGCCATGATTTATCTTTTTAGTTTTGCAACCTAATTGTTGAGAGGCAACATAACAGGAATTATTAGGTTTATTATCCATTATTTCATCCAAACATTTTATGAAAATTGGGATATCATTTTTTAAATCTTCTCCAAGAAGACTAATTACCTCAGAATGGTTATTTGCATTTAACTCATACAAATTCAATTCCTTTGGGAAGAAATTTATTTTGTTAAAGCTCCCATAAAATTTTTTTTCTAGAGTAGGAAATTTGTCTAGAAGCATTAGGCATTCTTCTATTGTTTTATCCTCTAAATTATTTTTGAGTTCAGCAAAAATATATATGTAAATTTTTTGAGAATAAATCCATTGAAGACTAATATTTTCTGGAAATTCCTCTGATAGTTTTATTATTTCTGAAAGTTCATTTAGATTTACAAATCCTTCTATAACCTTAATTGGATTAGATTGGATAGTTTTAAGTTCCATTTCGGTAATGATTGAGAAGAAGGGTGCTGCGCCTTTAATTGCTTCCCAAATCAATTGATCTTCTGGATTTATTTGATTTTTTTTTAAAGAGATAAATCTGCCATTACCCAAGAACCCTTTAACTGATTCAATATTATCAATGGCTAGTCCGTAGGCTCTACTGAGCGGGCTTACTCCACCAGTAAGTATATAACCTGCCCCAGGAAGTTTAGACAGTCCAATTGGGAAACTTCGATTATGTTTTTGTAAATGATTTACTAGATCCCCCATTATTACTCCACCTCCAATTGTTACTAAATTGCTTTTTCTATCAAGGTGAATTTTGCTGTGATTTTTTCTTAGATCAAGAGTTGTAAAACCATTTTTTGCACAGCTAGAGGTTGTACCTCCACTACAAACGCAAAGGTGCTCGAATTTTTCCTTAGAATAATTTTCCTTATTAAATAAGGAATCATCTACGTTATAAATTAATTCCTTTAACTGTGCGTCCTTTGAGTTAATATTTGGAATTTCAAGCAAACTATTATTTTTTTTCACTACATAATATTGTTCTTTACTATTATGGTATAAGTAATAATTTAATATTGGATAATTTAGATTCGAAGTTAAATAATCAAGTTGCGATTCTTATCTGTGGACACGGGAGTAGAAATAAATTAGCCATTACTGAATTTCAAGAATTAACCAATCTCATCCAAAAAAGATATCCAAATTTTTTAGTTGAATTTGGTTTCTTGGAATTTGCTAAACCTTCAATTGTTGATACGCTAGACAAGTTAAAAGATAATTCTATAAAAAAAGTAATTGCAATACCCGCAATGCTTTTCGCTGCTGGCCATGTTAAAAATGATATACCGAGCTTGCTTAAGAATTATTCAAGTAAAACTGGTATTGAAATAATCTATGGAAAAGAATTAGGTATTAATAATTTAATGATTAGTGCAGCTTGTGAAAGAGTAAAAGATGTATTTAAACAAAATAAAACTCTCAAGCCTGAAGAATCATTATTAGTAGTTGTTGGTAGAGGCTCTTCTGACCCAGATGCGAATTCCAATGTTTCAAAAATTACGAGAATGATCGTAGAGGGTATCGGTTTAGGGTGGGGGGAAACAGTTTTTTCTGGAGTAACTTTCCCTCTTGTTGAACCTGGCTTGAAAAATGTCGTGAGACTTGGTTATAAAAATATAATTATTTTCCCTTATTTCCTTTTCTCAGGTGTTCTTGTTACAAGAATAAAAAGGCAAAGTGATTTAGTTGCGATTAATAATCCAAATATTTCATTTATACATGCAAAATATCTTGCATCACAGTCTTATGTAGTCGACACTTTTGTAGAAAGGATTGAAGAGATTCTTAATGATGAGGGTAATAATTTTATGAATTGTTCAACTTGTAAATATAGATCAAATTTATTTGGCTTTGAAAAAGAAGTTGGAATGGTACAAGAAAGTCATCATGACCACGTAGAAGGCTTGGGTATCAGCTGTGATTTATGTGATCCTGAATGTAATGGTGCTTGTGAAATACAAAATCAAATGCTAACTCATAACCAAGGAAAATCAAACCTAGGAAGAGGTCATCACTTAGAACATGAACATGTGGAGGCTCATCAACATGAACATAATCACCATCACCATAGTATTTATCCAAATTCAAACCACCCCTTGGGACCTGTCACGCTTCGCTTGCCTAATGAAGACCAAATCTTAAGAAAATCCGTTGAAAATAACTGAATCATCTGTCTCTTTCTCGACTAAGTCTTAATAGACTCAGTGTATATAAGTATTCCTAATATAAAATCTTAAAAGTATTTTGAGCTAGATTTTCCACAATTTACAGGTTGTTTTCCACGTCCAAATCCACATTGGATTAGAAATCCCAGCAGTTTTTATAAAAAACAGGACTTCAACATTATTGTTGACTTTTCTTTAAGATCTAATCAATTTCCTTATTTAAAAAGTAAATTTTTTAAAAACCAACTTATAACTTGAGTCTCATTTGATAATTTGAAAAGTTTACATGCAGATTTTTTTTGATTTTTTTAGGAAAAAATATCATTATGTGTAGGCAGAAAATTATAAATTTTATGGATCAAATCAGCCATTCAAATTTAACTGATGAGAAACTGGTAGAGTGCTCTTCAAATAAAGTCTCTTTAGAAACAGAGCTTTCAGAAACTCTCTACAACACTATGAAAGATTTCGTATTAAGTAACCCTACTTGGGATCAATACAAGCTTATAAATTCAGCATTAGCTACTTTTCTTATGCAAAACGGATGTACTGATAATTCTGTTTCAGAAATTTATTTAAATCAACTATTTACTCCCTCTAAATCTTTTTAATATTTAGGCAAGCTCTCCTACACAAGGCCATCATCGTAAGTGTGGGGCTTTGCCAAGATGAAGTTGGCCAGCACGCTCCATCAAGTACAAGTACATTTTTGCATCTCCATATTCTATTTAATTTATCAACTACGCTATTTTCTTCATTAGTTCCCATTGGTGCCCCTCCTACTTCATGTATGTAATATCCTGGAGGAGGGGGATTATCTGAGAGTGCGATCAAATTTTTTGTTAATAAACTCCCCAATGGAATATTCATTAGTTCATCAATATTTTTCATTTCTCCATTTGCTGCTTTTATTGATTTTTGTATTGTGTTTTCCATATGTTTTGCCATATTTAACTCATTCTCGCTCCATTCGAATTCAATGTAGGGAATTGGGATACCCCATTTATCTGTTTTTTTTGAGAGAGAAACTGAGTTTTTCTCTCTAGGAAGGACCTCGCCATGAGCGATAAGAAAGCCAATAGATTTGTTTTTGTCTTTTTGCAAAAATTTAGGTATTCCTAATCTATCAATTGCCCCCCAGATTCCGTAACCTCTATGGAAATTCATGTCGTCAATTTCTGGCAAATTTGAACCAAATGGTATAAAGAAGCTTCCTGCTCCAGAAAGATCGGGAGGATTATCTACTGGTTTATCGGAGTTTTTTGTTTTTGGGACTGAAAAAAATCTACAGATAGATATGTGATCCATGAGGTATTTACCTAATTTCCCAGAATTATCTTTAAACCCTGAGGAATTTGATTTGTATTCTGAGTTAAGGAGTATTCTCAGCGTTGAAATTGTTGATGCGCAGAGAAGAATTAAATCACAATTCAATACTTCTTTTTGTCCATTCTCTAGGTTTACCACCGTTAGTTTTGAGGCGAGCTCTGTTACCTTGTTAATCTCAAAAGACTCCACTAGGTAATTAGAGATTATTTGTACATTTCCAGTATCTAAAGCTTTTTTTAAAGAGCTTCCTAAGCTAGAGGACTTGGGCCATTTTTTTTCTTTTACTGATGAATTACGGTCAAATCCTCTTGATTGGATAAATGGATAGTTTAATTTTGATTTTACTTTGCTGCCAAAAATATTTTCGTTTTCTGTAAGAGGTATTTTACCAATATATTTACCGTTTGGGACTTCTTTAATGTCATCTTTTCGTCCATAGATGCCGCAGAAATTTTCAATGAAATCATAGTGAGGGGATAGTTCATCGTATGAAATAGGCCAGTTTGGTCCGAATCCGTCTTTCTTAGCCGGATGAAAGTCTTCTGAGGAAAGTCTTAATGTTATGCCTCCCCAAGTTAATGATCTCCCCCCATATTGTTTACCTTGGGTCCACAGAAATGGCTTTTTTTTTGGGAAGTCATAAGGATGCTTCAATTCATTTGAATATAAGTCAGGATTATTTTTCCAATAACCAGGATGTTGGCATTGATTGGCATGTTTTTTTGTTAAAACTCCTGATAATCTTTTAAATGTACTTTTTGGCTCATGATTACTAGCTTCTTGCCTTTTAACTTGATGCCCTGCTTCTATTACTAAAACTTTTATCCCCTGCTCTGCCAATGTAAGTGCTGCTATTCCTCCAGTAGCTCCAGAACCAACAACAATTGCTTCATAAGGACTTATATCCAAAACCTAGTTCGTGATTTGTTATTTAAATAAATATAGCATTCAGTAAATAATCAATTTTTAGATTTCAGCTTAAGAAGTTAGAATTTATTGAAATACTACTCAAAAAATGAGATTCATAATTTTAACTGTTTTAATGATTGTTTTAACTCTCCCTTCTATAAGCTTTGCTGCATTGGATTATGGTAAACAATCCTTAATAGGAGCTGATTTTTCTGGATCTGATTTAAAAGGGGCAACTTTCTATTTGACTGATTTACAAGATGCAAATTTATCAGATTGTGAGCTCCAAAATGCTACTCTTTATGGGGCAAAATTGAAAGATACTAATTTAAGTAACTCCAATTTAAGAGAAGTAACTTTAGACTCGGCTATTTTAAATGGAACAGATTTATCAAATACTAACTTAGAGGATTCATTTGCTTATAGTACACAGTTTGAAAATGTAAAAATCCAAGGCGCAGACTTCACAAATGTTTTTTTGCCAAAAGATATTGTTAGGAAATTTTGTGAAAGTGCCTCTGGTACTAATCCATTCACAAATAGAGATACCAGAAAAACTTTAGAGTGTGATTACATTTAAATTTATGCACATAAAAGTTCTTTTCTAATTTTTCTTTGTTTATAAAGTGATCTCCCAATAGGCCAACCTAAAGTAGATAAATGTCTCATTAATGAACTTGAGTATTTAAAGTAAAAGTTGTCTGAATATTTGATACCAAGCTCTTTTAGAGTAGTTATTAACAAAAATAGTTCTTTCTTATTGCCTTTTTTCATGTCCAATAAAATAAATGCCTTACTTGATAATTTCTTTTCAAGAACTTTATCATTTTCAGCAAAACCAACTTTAAGTGAATTGAATTCATCAGAATAAAGAGTGTAAATTATTCCATCTTTGAACTTATCAGTAAAACTATCTACATTAAAACTTGATGATATTAATGTTTTGTATCCTTTTATGATTTTTTTGTTATTCATAATTACTTGATTTCATTCTGTGCGATTTCGTATTTCTCCAATAAATTGTTTACTTCTGCTAGTGCAATCCTTTTTTGACAGGCCGAGTCATATCTATTTACTGCTACTGAAGGTATTGAACCTTTGCTTTTCATTTCCCTTATGCCAGTTTCTAAACACTGAAAAGCAACACTCGAGAGATCACGACCCTCTGCTGCGGCCCAAACTTTCAAAAGATAAGTAAGATTTGAAGGTACTGAGATTTGTACTTTGTTTGAGTTTGAAGTATTTAATGCGATATCATCAAGACTAATTTCTTTCGAGGAAATAGTTTCTTTAACCTTTTTCTTCAAAAATTTTACTTGGCTTATAGCGTCCTCTTTATTATTTATTTTTTGCTCTATTGCAAATAACTCTTCTTCAGAGTTAATTAAAGCTTCTAATGCCCATTTAGCATCATCTTTCGCAACAGCGGTTCTATCAAGCCATTCATCTCTTATTTTTGACCAATTACTAGGCATAAGCTTTATGAGATAATTCTATAATAAATAAATCTAAATAGATTGTCTACAAATTCTAAATAGATTTAATATAGATTGTAAAAATTATGAATTTAATTTTAATAATTTCTCATTTTAGAAATAATTTTTTACAAAAATTGAATTGCAGAATCTATCCAATATGATCTTAGAGATATTTTTTTTGTGAATTGAAAACGGTATATTAGAAAATTCAATCTTCTTTAAATTCTAGTTATTTGTTTATTTAATTAAAGACTGCTGAGCTTTTAATCTCTTTCAATAAGTTCAATTTTATAACCATCAGGATCCTCAACAAAAGCCAAGACAGTAGTACTGTTTTTCATTGTTTTAGGTTTGGTTGTTATTTTGCAACCATTATTTTCTAATCCTTGGCAAATTAGATGAATATCTTTTACTCCAATAGCTATATGACCATATTTATCTCCAAGCTCATAGTCTTCAGACTTTTTGTCCCAGTTATAAGTTAATTCAATTACTGTGTTTTCTTTTTCTGAGCCATAACCAACAAATGCCAAAGTGAATTTCCCATGAGGGTAATCCTTTTTTCTTAATAAATTCATTCCTAATCTATTGACGTAGAAATCAATGGATTTATCTAAATCTCCAACTCTCAACATTGTATGTAGAATACGCATTTTGAATTATGAACCTTAATCAATTATCTAACATTTAATAATCATCTGCCAAAATTGAATTTTTCGAGGATTAGTTTTTTTTAAGTTCAGAAAAATTAGGCTAAAATGTGAATACGAAATTTCAATAGTATATTGAATCAGATATTTCAGAGACTCTCATCAGTATTTATGTATACTTTGCCATTAAAGGCATCAATACCTTTTGGATCTTATTTTTTCTATAAATATTCATTTTTAAAAATACTATTATTACTAACTTTCCCGATAGCAATAATTGAAAAATCTTTGCCTTTTGGTAGTTTTTTATTATTTATTATTTTGTTTGCTGGATTAGCAAGAAATCCAAATGTTCCCTATTTCGTTAGATATAACGCATGCCAAGCATTACTTATTGATATTGCTTTGATAATAATTTCATATTTATTTAGAATATTTCCCATAGTTGAATTAGGCTCAATAATTTTTATATTTACACTATGTATTTTTATTTATTCGATTTCTAAATGTATTTATGGAGTTGAACCTGAAATACCCTTAATTAGTAAATCTGTAAGAATGCAAATTTAAAAAGATTTATAGATTTACTTACTTTTTTCAGCACTCATTCAGAATTGATTCCCATCTTTGTTGACTTGCCTTTATTGCTTGCATTGGTGGATTAGCCCCCTCAATTTCAAAGGCCTTAATTAAGGATTTATTAGCTAATAGGCCTAATCTTGCAGCCTCTCTTTGCCTAGAACATACTTTTTTTCTTGACCCCTCTTTTAGACTATTTTCGATTTCTTTTAGAATTTGGCTAGCTTCATTCGATTTAGAATAAAAATCATTCATGTAAACATCAAGTGCTGTATCAGCAAGGCTTTCAACTGGAGAAATTATTGTGACTAAGCACATTATAAAACTTGCAAATACAAATTTTTCCATAAGAATCTTAAGTAAATTTTTTGTCCGATCTCTTTAAAACTAAGTAAAAGGTAAGAACGCTAATTGTTCCAGATGGGCCTATTAAAACATGCCAAAATTGATCGCCACTAATTGATAGTCTTGTTCCAAAGAAAGTCGTAAAAAAAATACCAAAAATTGGGTAAAGGATAAAAAGCCAATCTTTAAAAACTTTTTGCCAATTTATAATTAGAAGGATACTTATAATTACTTGAAAAAGAAGAGCAATAGTTTTACCAAATAAAAAATATGACATTATTGAACATAAAGAAATGCAAAAATTAGTTTTTTGAATAAATTTATTTTTTATAACTGATATTGATAAACATGTTAGACCTAAAGATAAGAAAGAATAAAATAACCAATTAAATAAAGAGGAATGATCTACATAAATCCAAGATGTTTGGGTATGATCGATCATTTCAGAAATCGATGCTAATCCTAAAAAAATGAAACCGAAAGGTATCAGTTCGTTCTTGCGAATGTGTTTAAATTTTTTGATCGATCTAATTCCTAATAATATTGGGATGATTGCCGCTTGAAGATGTGCAAAAAATAAAATTGAAAAAAACAAATTAATTTTAAACCTCGATTCAATACTAATTTTTATCAGAAATATATTATTTAGTTATTTAAAAGAGAAATGTACCATTGCGCAACCACTATTATCAAAATTGTAAGAACAAAAGGAAAAGCAGGATATCGCGTTTGAAAGTCTGCAGCAGGCCAGGGTGACCATGAGATAAGCCTACCTTGAATTTTTTCGGGACTATTAGATTTTTTGGTTGTTGAAGTTGCAAAGTTGTCGTTAGCGAAACCTTTATTCATTGTTCTGATCAAAAATTTAATACTATATTAAGCGAAGAGAAATGCTAAACGAGACGTAATCTCAAATTTGCTTTTGTTATCAAAGTAGTTTTGATATAAAGTCTAGGTATTGAAAATATAAATCACTTTGAAATCAGGTCCAAGGATAGCCTTTCCAATTTAGATGTTTTGTATTTGTGACCCTCACCATTCCTCCACCAATAAGGGCACAAAAAAAAATATTTTCTTTAAAGACATCAATACTTCCAAATACTAAGAAAAGACCAAAAATCATCATGAAGAAAGATATTTTGTCGTTTTTTGTGGCTTTACGATGATAGTTAGAAGACTGATATAGTGCTTTGTCAGAAAAACAACTAAAAATACCATCTCTTCAAAAGTTTTAGAATTGCAAACTTCACACCCATTTGCTTTAATTTCATTCAACATCTAATCTGCAGCCTCATGATGTGAAGATGCATTAGAACAACAGATTGTAGGGATTCTTTCCCAACAACTAAAATCAGAGTTCCACCTAATAAAAAATAGTAAATGATCTGTTTTTAAAGTAGGAGGTCTTTCACGCATTTTTTTGCTTCTTCCAAATCAAAAAAATCCTTTCTTTCTCCATATGATTCCGATTTGAATTCACAAACATAGTAATACTCTTTTTTTATATTTTTCTCATTTGGTTTGCCTTTCTTATGTCTCATAAAAGTAGCTACTTCTATCGTGTCAGGAGGGTTGGAACTTTTTAACTTAAAATGTTTTTTCGAAAATGATATATAATGATCCTCCTCTTTTTCTTTTGGTCTTTCTTTGCTAAATAAAAAGCTAAAAGCAATAAAAAAAGCATCTTCTATACAGTAAAACCTCTTTATTTGAGAACTTTGTTTCTGCATTATTTAAAAATATAAAACTATAAAAAGAACACATATCCCTCCAATTGTAAATCGATTGTCAGCCAAATTTCTCTTTGATTGCTGTGCCGAATCGGTACCACTTTTCTTCATCTGATTACGTGAAATAATGTGAAATTTCGTGAAAAATAATCGAAAATAATAAGCAATAAAAAACTCCCTAAGGAGCAATTTTCATAAAAGTCAGTTTTAGACAACGGAGGGGGTGGGATTCGAACCCACGGTGCCCTTGCAGACACGCTAGTTTTCAAGACTAGAGCCTTAAACCACTCGACCACCCCTCCAAAGGTTCTTCAGTTTTATTTAACTTAAAAACTATAACATAAGAAATTTGTCACAGTCTATAAATTCAAAGATTTAAAAATTATTTCAAGAAACTAATTTGAGATAGGAACTTTTATTAAAAATGATGAGTTAAATCGTTATAACAATCTATTATTATTCAAATTTAGTCCACAAAATGAGTCCACAAAAAATTAGTCTGCTTTCAAAAAAATCACCCAAAGTTGACATTTTGTTGAAATAAACCAAATAAGTTATTCCCAACTATGGCAGCGATTATTAAAACGAAGGCAACTATGGCGAAAAGAGCGCTAACATCTTTTATGTCATAAGGTGCTTTAAATAAAGGTTTTTGGTCTGCCATTGTTATCTAATATATAAATGCAATTGAATCATATTATTTTAATGCTTGTGAGAAGTTTTAAGTTATTTTTTAGTCTAAGAATGGATAATAAAAAAGCCACTAAAAGTGGCTTTTTATTTTAATGGTTAAAAAAACTAGCTTGTGTAAGCTTTCCCTCTGTAAGTTAGTTCATTGTGCTGCTTTTTAGCGGCTTCTTTGTTCTGGACGTACTTTTGTCCTCTGTAAATTAGAGTCATTTTTTTAGCTCCGGTTTCGCTTAAGTCCCCGTTCCATGGCTCAAGTCGATTTGCGGCTTGCTATACGCAAGTTGAACGCTTTGGTAGCGGTTGCTACAAATTTATAATAACATCCATTAAAATTATTTGTCTAGGTTTTTAATAAATAAACTTAATATATTTATGATTGATTAGGTTTCTTATAAAAATATTTATCTTAATCCCGGCTTAATTGCTTACAGGTTACATTTTGTTCGTTTTTGAGAAGTATTTTTTATTTAATGGACTTTTAAATGTAAAATTCTTAAGATTATAAAATTTGTTTTATGTTTTCTAGAAGCAAAAAACCTACAGTAAAAAAATCTGCAATAGTTGAAGAGACTCCATTATTTGCTCAATTATTACCATTCGCAAACAGAATGAATGATAAGGTCCAATTGGTAAATGCTTTGGCTTTTACTTTTATTATGGGATTCTCAATTTTTGGAATTGCTCTATGGAAACTATCGGGACTGACCTAATTATTTAATTTTTCCAAAGCATCAATTTTTGATTCTTTGTTTTCAATTATGGTTATTAACCATCTAGAGGCTAGGCCTCTAGATATTGATCTATTTTTTAGAAATCTACATATATATACGTGTAGATTTTTTTCGTTTTTGGAGTTAAATTTTTCCTCAAAATCTAAGATATCCTCTTCAGATGTTCTTTTTCTTAGCTCATCCACCAATGCATGACTAGAGGAATCATTAAAAAAGTTCCCAATATTTAAGCTTAATGTCATAAATAATTTATGTCCCTATTTAAGAGGTAGCCATAAATTAAATTTTTAAAAACTAATTTATATTTTTTATTTACAAATAATTCAAAATTTAATCTTTTGGTTTGGCAAGAGGAAGTAAGCACTTATCTGAATCACAACCTGCTGGTCCTGCTTCAGATAGTTCTCCAACATCATATTTATTAAGAGCGTCAAAGAAATCGTTATTGACTTTCCTTTCTAATACTTTATTCTGCAATGATATATATTCCTCTTTATTTATTGGTTCAAAGGGTAATCTCGGGAAAGTGGCGTTAGCACTAAATCTAGCCAGCAATGCTGCTGAAATATATCCCTCATTATTTTCTATTGCATTATGAATAGCCTTAGCTAAATCCTCGATTTCATTTTCTCTAAATTCTACGGTTGCAGAGGTATTATGCTCTGTATAAAATTTCTGCACTTGCATGTAAAAATCAAATTGAGCTAATGCTGAGAAATTATTGATGTCTATTTGGTCTGCGCCGTCTATATTTGCCCAACTAACTTCTGTAGGAATTTCAACTAACCATTCTGTACATCTTGGATCAAATGGATTATCGAGCAAGCAACCATTTTCATCTTTATCAGATTGAGATGGAACAACTGAGTAACCATAATCCATGCAAGCTAAAGCGATTGGGTCATTTTTCCTGAAAGTTATTCTTCTTATGAATCTTTGAGCCTTTGGAGGATGCCATCCTGGAGCTGCTCCAGTAAGAAGACTTTTAGTTCCAGCTGGCTGAACTGTTGTGCATCTATTTGGTCTCCTTAGATTATGCTTATCACAATATTCCCATACAGTTTCTTTTACTATTTTTCTCCAAGAATCTAAGAATTTAGCTTCCTTTTCTTTGAAGGCCTTCCCTTCTTCGCTATTTGGCCTTCCTGCTTCCCACCATTTCAACCATGGCGTTCCAAAGGCATGGACACAAAAATCAAATAATCCAGTGAAACTTACTCCTACGATAGGATCATATTCCCTACTTTTTCTGTAACGCTCAACTTCAAATTCATGATTAAGTAAACATGCTACAGAAAGAGCGGCTGCTTTAAAAGCTTTTTTTTGCTCTTCAAAATTTCCTGGATCAATCTGATTTAAATGAACTTCAGCTAAATTGCAATGGAAATCATTTCCCAAGATCTCCCCACAAGGGTTAAGTCCATATCGGCTCATCCTGTGGTCTAACTCTTCTTCTGAAAAAGGACCATAACTACTATTTATCCAATTTCTCGCTTCATCCTTGCCTTGTTCTGAGTAGATTTCAATAAATTCCTTTCTCAATTCATCATCTTTGAGAATATCTGCATTTGACCTTGCGATTGCTTCTGGAGCAAATTGAATGGCTCCCTCACCTGAATGGAATTGTTTTGTTACTGCATCCAAAACAGTTTGGTAAGTGGGTTTTGCATGGTAAACCCTAGTATGATTGGCCATTCTGAGGGCATCTTTTTCAGGATCTATTCTCCAATTACCATTCTCATCTTGACTCCATAAATTTTCTTTTGCTGATGCGGCTTCCTTATCATCTGAAGCAAATTGTCTCATTCCAGCACTTCTTCTTATATTCCCAGCAACTATGGTTACTGCAGCTTCATCAATTAATAAACAACACTCTACTGTACTTAATTTCCTACCAATTGCCTTTCCAAGAAGCGATGCGACTCTAGAGTAAAGATCTTTTAATTTGATAGGGTTTGCCATACCACCAAAACCTTTTAATGATTCTCCAGCAGGCCTTATATCTTCCAAATCAATATAAACATCAATTTCTCTTTCAAGACTCTCGTTACTTGATGCCTCAAGAAGATATTTATAGCTATCTACCCATCCTCTTCTGCTATCTCCAACTTTGATATGCAGATCTTTTCCTTTAATTTCTAATGATGACTTTTCTTCTCTTTGATCTTTAGGAGTTATTCCAACTTCACTGACTGATTTAATATTTATTTTGTTAATTACCGTAGGAAGATTATTTATAAAATGAGGCTCAATTATTGCACCTGTTCCACATCCCATCATTGCTAAGTCCATCATTAATGCGAAGGCTTCCCAATCAATTAAGTTTGTTGAGGTACAGTTATATGCTCCTGAGAAATTTTGGTTCTTATTAATCCAAGGGGTTCCGCCTATCCATAACCATCTTCCTGAAGGTTGAGCTTTTTGGTTACTTTGCATCTCTCTCATTAGGATTAATTCTTCTTCAGAAAGTTTTCCTAATTCTTTTAATCCCGATAAATTCCTTTCGCCTACTTCGCTCCAGTTCTCCCTTTTGCCAGATGAAGTTTTTCTACTATAAGATCTGAAAAATACTGGATAAGAAGCTGGCGCAGTCTTTGGAAAATCATCTTTTTTAAGATTATTGGAATTGCTCTCTGAAGAAGCTTTATTTGGTGCAACAGTCACGATAAAAAAAAACGTATGTAAATAACCCGTACTGGAAGAATAACTCTACCTGTGGCGTCTGCAACTATTCTTACCACTATTTAACGGTTTGTGTAGAATTATGTTTAATATGAAATCTTTGTTTCAAGAAAGAATATGGAAAGAGTCCCCGAGCCTGAATTAATGGAAGAAAAAGAGCAGGTCATTTCTTATGACGAAGCTGATTTTTCAGAAGGGGAAGTTAATCTAATTAATCAAATAAATCAATATCTTTTGAAAAAAAATATTTCTTTAGGTGAAAAAGATTTAATAGTTGATTTAGGATGCGGCCCAGGAAATATTTCTGAGAAGTTAGCAATAAAATGGCCTAATACTACAGTTGTAGGAATAGATGGTTCTAAAGAGATGATTTTGAGAGCAGAATATAATAAAAGTATTTCTTATAATCAAAAAAAATTAAAAAATTTACGCTACATTTGTTCTGACATCAAAGACATTAAATCAAATAATTTTTTATTTAAAAAAAGAATTAGTTTACTTGTAAGCAACAGTTTAATTCATCACATTACCAATCTTGAAGATTTCTTCAACACAATAAGAAGTTTGTCTTGTAAATACACTGTAAATTTTCACAAGGACTTAAAAAGGCCATTAGATGAAAAGTCTGCTTTAGAACTCAAAGCACAATGTTCAACTAAATATAATGATATTTTAACTAATGATTATTATGCATCTTTAAGAGCTTCTTATACTTTTAAAGAGTTAAAAAATTTTACCTTAGAGAATGATCTATCCTCTTTAGATGTGTTTGAGGAAGGTGAAAATTATTTAATAGTCTATGGTAATGTTTAAGAACTTAGTGAAAGGCCCTTATATTATATAAATGAGCTTAGGTACTAAAATTCTAAATAATAAAGAAATACTGGATGCGGTAAATAAAAGAAGAAATTTTGCTATTATTTCACATCCAGATGCTGGGAAAACGACTCTTACCGAGAAGCTTCTTTTGTATGGAGGTGCCATTCAACAGGCAGGAGCAGTAAAAGCTAGGGGTAATCAGAGAAAAGCCACCTCAGACTGGATGGAACTTGAGAAACAAAGAGGTATTTCTATTACATCAACTGTATTACAATTTGAATATGAAAGATCAGTAATTAATCTATTAGATACACCAGGACACCAAGATTTCTCCGAAGATACTTATAGAACATTAGCTGCTGCTGATAATGCAGTTATGTTGGAAGATGCTGCTAAAGGATTAGAACCTCAAACTAGAAAATTGTTTGAAGTTTGCAAGATGCGAAAAATACCAATATTTACTTTCATAAATAAAATGGATAGACCAGGAAGAGAGCCATTTTCTTTACTTGATGAAATAGAATCAGAACTTGGATTAAATACCCTACCTGTAAACTGGCCAATTGGGAGTGGCGAGGAATTTAGAGGGGTTATTGATAGATTTTCGAGAGAGGTGATTTTATTTGATAAAGCAGTAAGAGGGAAACAATCGAATGAGAAAAGATTAAGTCTTAAAGATAAAGAGCTATCAAAATATGTAGAGAGAGATTTACTTGAAAACTCACTTGAAGAATTGGAGGTTCTTGATGAGGCAGGATCTGCATTTGAAAAAGAAAAAGTTTTTAATGGCTCTTTAACCCCAGTTTTCTTTGGATCTGCCATGACTAATTTTGGCGTAAGGCCATTTTTAAATAGTTTTTTAAAAATGGCACAAAAACCAACTTCAAGAAATAGTAATAAAGGGGATATTGAACCTGCAAGCGACGAATTTAGTGGATTTGTTTTTAAGCTTCAGGCAAATATGGATCCAAAGCACAGAGATAGGGTTGCTTTTATAAGAGTTTGTAGTGGCAAATTTGAAAAGGATATGTCAGTTAAACATTCCCGAACTGGGAAAACAATTAGATTATCAAGACCACAAAAAATATTTGGGCAAGATAGAGAAGTAGTTGATGATGCCTATCCTGGAGATGTTATCGGTTTAAATAATCCAGGGATGTTTTCTATTGGAGATACTCTTTATACTGGTGCTCATCTGGAATATGAGGGCATACCATCCTTTAGTCCTGAAATATTCAGTTGGCTAAGAAATCCAAATCCCTCAGCATTTAAAAACTTTAGAAAGGGTGTTAATGAACTTCGAGAAGAAGGTGCTGTTCAGATTCTTTATGACTTTGATGAGAGTAAAAGAGACCCCATACTCGCAGCCGTTGGTCAATTGCAGTTGGAGGTAGTAACTCACAGATTAAAAAGTGAATATGGTGTAGATGCAAATCTTGAGGCAATGCCATATCAATTGGCTAGATGGATTTCTGATGGATGGCCAGCAATTGAAAAACTAGGCAGAATATTCAACTGTAAAATAGTTAAAGATTGTTGGAATAGGCCAGTTATTCTTTTCAAAAATGAGTGGAATCTTAATCAATTTGTTGAAGACAATAATCAATTAAATTTAAACAAAGTTGCGCCCGTTGTTAGTGGAGTCGAACCAATTGTTTTATAAAGTCTTAATGGATTATAAAATTAGTTAATCTGTTAGTATTAGTAAAAAATTTTGGATTCAAACAGTAATAAAAATAATAACGAAAAATCACCTTATGAAATTTTAGGTGTAAAAGAAGGCGCTGCTTTTGAGGATATTCAGAAGGCTAGAGATATTAAAGTTAAAGAGGCTGGTGAAGATTTAATTTTAAAAGCGAAAATAGAATCTTCCTTTGATCAATTACTCATGGGGAGTTTGAAAGCCAGGCAATCAGGAAATGTAAGCTATGAAGCTGTGAGTGCCTCAAAAAAAGAAAAACAAATTAATCAATTTACCAATAATAATTTCCCACTTCTTTCTAAGATAAAAAATTTAAATAATAACTCTAACAATTCAAGCCAGTATAGTCTGCCAAAAATTACTACCCCCTCATTTGATAATCTTTCAATAAAAATATCTGTTGGGCTATTATTTTTAATTTTGTTATTTATCAGTCCAGACTCTAATAATAGACTTTTACTATCTATCTCAACATTAATACTTACCTATACTCAAATTAAATCGGGGAAAAAATTTATAAGTTCTCTGGGTTGGAGTGTTACCTTTCTCTCGATAGGATTAATATTTGGTGGATTGCTTGAAAATAATTCTTTCATTCAGGAAATATCAAACAACTCTTTATCAATACAAAAAATTCAAAGTATTCCGGCCATGCTTATTTTATGGCTAGGCGTAATTTTTTTATGATTGATTTTCTATCATAGATACAATTTCTTCATAATTTATAAGATATTTATTTTTACAAAATTCACAAACCAACTCTGCTTTGCCATCTTTCTTGAGGATGTCCTCTAACTCACTCTTATCAAGCATTTTCATCGCATTTAAACTTCTTTGTTTGGAACACTTGCATTTAAAACTCACTTCTTGGGAACGAGCTTTCTCAGAGATTGATTTATCGTCAATATCGGGAAATATATTTCTAATTAACGAAAGAAGATTATCTTTTGACTTAAATAGGTCTTCGCTGAAAGAATTAATTTCTTTACATCTTTCTTCAAGTATTGAGATTAGTAGTGGGTCAGTATCTTTTTTAGGTAGAACTTGAGCTAATAAGCCACCACTACAAATAACACTTTTATTTTGGATTTTTTCTCCAATAAATACAGCAGAGGGAGTTTGCTCTGAATGATATAAATATGAAGCTAAGTCTTCAGCAATATTTCCATTTACTAATTCAACAGTGCTTGTAAAGGGTTCTCCAAATCCACTATCTCTAATAACATTTAAATATCCTCTACCTAATGCTTTTGTAAAATCAAAAGAATATTTATTATTACCTTTTTTGATTAGGTCTAATTCTAAATTAGGATTCCCTACATAACCCCTAACTTTTCCGTCTCTACCTGCATCAACTAGTAATCCTTTTAATGGTCCGTCAGATCTAACTCTTAAAGTAACTCTCCCATGCATTATCTTCATAGAGCTTGCCAAAAGTAGTGAAGCACTAAATGCTCTTCCTAAGATACAGGTAGTTAAATAAGAAAGACCGTGTCTTTTGTTTGCTTCTAAAGAAGATTCTGTTGTTAAGACCGCAACTAATCTTATTCCACCATTTGCTGCAGTAGCCCGAACTATCCTATCTTTCATGATTTTCTTTCATAAAATTTTTGATTTTCCCTTTTTCCAAGAATAATATCCTAGAAGGAATCCCCTCAAATAAGGCAGGTTCATGAGTAACAATAATAATTGTATTTTTATTTTTTAAATCAAGAATTAAATTCTTCACATCATTTCTCATTGAATAGTCTAATCCAGCAGTTGGTTCATCAAGTAAAAGAATTGAGGGGTTTCTAAGTAGTTGAACTGCTACAGCTAATCGCCTTTGTTGTCCGCCACTTAGTTGTTCTGGTGGTTGGGTCAGATTAATTTTTTTCAAACCAACTTTATTTAAAACTATTTCTATATTTTTTTCTCTTAAAGATTTATGGCCTATTTTTAATTCTTTCCCAATGGTTGTACCTATAAAGTATCTTTCAGGGAATTGGAATACTACTCCACAAAACCATCTTCTTTGTCTAGAGGATAAAATTTTATTCTTCCAAGTAATTTTTCCTTTTTGTGGATTTGTTAAGCCGCTTATTATTTCGAGTAGTGTTGTTTTCCCAGAACCACTATTGCCGCAAATTAAAATGATTTCATTTTCATGAACTTTTAAATTTAAATTGTCTATTATTTTTCTTTCACCAGTTTGGGGTTGATAAGATATTTCTTTTAAATCAAGCATTATTAATTAAGTTTTAGGTATGAATTTGAATCTAGTAATAACTTTCTTATAATAGCTGTAGATCTAAAAAGATATTAGTCAATATGAATATTATTTTTAGGGAAGTTGATCCTTTTAATTGTTGGATATGGATCAGGTTTTCAGAATCGCCAACACAAGATGAAAAAAATTATTTAGATGGTGTTTTTGATAGTTGGTACGTTTTAGGAAGGTTAGGTGGATTTAATTCTGAAAATTTGCAAACTCATGAAGAGGGTTCCGATCTGAGTTGGATGTCCTATGATAATGAACAAAAAAATGCGTCTCTTCCAGCCTTAATGCATAATTTAGGAATTATGGAATATCAAAACCTGTGGGGAAGATGTTGGGTTGATTTTGGAACTTCAGACTCCATTTCAATAGATATATTAATTAATTCTTTGAATGAGATATCAAATAATTATGTGAAAATTGAAGAGTTAATTATTGGGGGTGAAAATAATGATTGGGTAATTGAAGAACATGAAGATTTAGTTTTTAAAGATTAAGTGTTTTAGATGGAAGACTTAACAAGATTAATTATTTCCCATGAGAGAATTGAAAATATTAAGAATAAAAACTTAGAACTTTCTAAAGAAGAGGCTCATTATTTAAATAAAGTAATGAGGATAAAAAATGGTAAAGAAATATTTATAGGTAACGGAGAGGGTTCATTATGGAAAGCTATAAAAGTTAAAAATGATTGGTTAGAAATAATTGAATTAAAAAAACCTTACTTATTTCAAGAAAAAGAAATTTTCTTATTAGGCATAGCTGTTGTTATACCAAAAAGTGGGTTTGAGGATATTTTAAAAATGTGTACTGAAATAGGAATTGATTTTATACAACCATTATTTTCAGAAAGACAGGTAAACAAAAATTTAAATTTTTCTAGAAAACTTTTGAGATGGAATTTAATTATCAAAGAAGCAGTTGAGCAAAGTGAGAGATTATGGAAGCCATCTATTTTAAATGGAATGGATATTATTGAATGGCTAAAAAGTAGAGATAATCAAGAAAGAGTTTCAATTTCTATAACTAGGGAAGAAACACTATATGATCTAAATCAATGGTTAAGAAAACAACAAGAATTTGGAAATAAAAAAGGAGGTATTTTTTGGAATGTAATTGGTCCTGAAGGAGGTTGGTCCTCTAAAGAAATTGATTTTTTTAATAAAAATAATATTACTTTTGTTAAACTTTCCGACACAATCTTGAGAACTTCGACAGCTAGTATTAACGCATCATCCATTCTAAATCAGTGGAGAATTGATTTGAAATTAACGAATTAAATAAATATGGATTTAATTAGAAATCAATTTTTAATAGGTTTTTGCATTAATTTTATTTTGATTTATATATTTTGCAATATTCCTTTGATGACGAAAAGTGGTTGGGTAAGTGCAGGCATCTTAGGTACAATTTTGTGGGGATGTTTGTCTTGGCAGGGATGGATGTCAGTTGTAATTTATTTATTATTTGGATCTCTTGTTACCAAAATAGGTTTTAAATTTAAAAAAGCACAAGGGATTGCTGAAAAAAGAGGCGGGAGGAGAGGTCCTGAGAATGTATGGGGCTCTGGAGCTACAGGATTATTTCTTGCCATTATGACCAAATTTAATGCTGCCAACATAGTGATGTTTAAAGTAGGTTTTGCTGCAAGTTTTGCTGCAAAGTTGGCGGATACTTTTGGTAGCGAAATTGGGAAAAGATTTGGTAAAGAAACATACTTAATTACTTCACTTAAAAAGGTGGATAGAGGAACTGAAGGAGGAATAAGTATAGAAGGAACATTAGCTAGTGTTTTGGGATCAATATTTATGGCTTTTATAATGCTTCGTCTATCAATTATTTCTACAAAATATCATTTTATAGTTGTTGTAGTTTCTGGATTCTTGGCAACACTTTCTGAAAGTATTATTGGTGCTAAATTTCAAAATAAATATAAATTAAGTAATGAATTGGTAAATGCTATTCAGACAAGTATTGCTTCTGTTTTTGCTATCTTTGCTCTTATTTTATATTCATATTTTATAAATTAATAATATTTGGAAAGACCTAGGATTCCTTCCATTTTGTAAGAATCTCCCAGCTTTTAAGTCTTTGGAAAAGCCAGAAATGACCTTCGGAATTTAGGTGAATTCCATCATGCGTAATCCAATTTTTACTCCTTTTATCAGAGTACATTTCTCTAAAAGTAGTGAGAAATGGGACATTCTGATTGAGGCATACTTCCTCCATTCTCCTTTCATAAGAATTACAAAAATCATTTGAGTACCATAGACATCCTGCGAAGGGCATTTTGCTTTCGTCAACTGGTGTCAGACCAATAACAAATACATTTGTTTGAGAGTTCATTTCATTAATTAGCCTCTCTAATCCATATTCAAATCCATCTATATCTAATTGATGTCTTCCATTTATTTGACCAATCGCTGCAGTGTCGTTAAGACCTACATTTAGTAGGATTGCTTTAGGTTTATTTCTTCTCGTTTCTCCTCTAGATGACCATTCTTTTTCCCATCTAGATGAAACTTTTTCTATCCCATCTCCCCTAACGCCAAGTTGATAAATAACTGGCCCATTGTGGTTATTGCACCAATCTTTTCTAAGCCTCTCACACCATCCACCACCCTCATTATCTCCCCATCCATAAACTGAGCTATCTCCAATTACAACTAGCTGTTTTGGTAAACTAATCACTATAACCGAAAAAAAATAATTACTTGATTTAACAAATTATTCTTACAAATCAAGATAAACTATTTTTGATTTTACCATTTATTAATTCGCCAACTATCGCGATGGAGCTAAAAGCTATCAAAACTATGGTAACTTCTTGCCATGCGTAGGAACTTAGTGATTCTTGCAATTGCCAACCTAGACCGACACTTCCAATAACCCCAACAATTGCTGTTTCTCTAATAATAATGTCAGATCTATAAGCGCAATATGCTAAGTAACTTTTTGCTTGTTGAGAAAATAAACCTAAAAGCCAACTAGTCTTTTTTGAGATTCCTAGAGATTTCATTGCAATATAATTTCTCTTGTCTTGGCTATCTAGATTTGTAAAAAGTAATTTGCTAGTAATACCAGCGTTGTGGAGACCTAATGTTAAAGCTGCTAAAGATACAGAAGGATTATTAAAAGTTAATAGAGTTAGAAGTATTACAGGTGTAGGTATTAAACGTAATAAAAATGCAAAAATTTTTATAAAAATTTTAGAAGTATTGTTGTTAAAAATTCCTATTACTAATGGAGGTAAACTAATTGCGATTCCTGTTGATAAAAGACTTAAAATTATTGTTTCTAATATAAGTTTTAAGAAATCAAATAATCCTAAATCTGAGCTTGATTTAAATAGAGAACTAACGGAATTAAAATTTTCAAAATTATTATTAAAAATAAAATAAAGAAAATATAAAAAAGAAAATAAAATTGTTATGAAAAAAACTGAAATAAAAAAAATAGATAGGATTTTATTTGTAGTTTTAAATTTTATTTTTTTGAATATTAATCCAGAAAGAATTATCAAAATTGCTAAGGACCATAAATAAGTCCATAACTCTCTAAAATTCAAAGTTTGGAAAGATAAAAAAATACTGGTACCTATTCCTCCAATCCCAAAAAGTCCAAGAATCACCGTACTTCTTATTGAACACTCTAATCGATATAAACCAAAGTTTTTAAATGTATTTATTATTGGATTCCATATTAAAGTTAGTAAAGAAGAAAATTTAGGTGCATTTATTTTATTTATAGATTCAAAACTTTTGTAGTCAATAGTTTCTAATTGTTCAGCAAAAACTTTTGAATTTACAGCAATATAAGGTATACATATAGCTATTATTCCTATCGAAAAATTCATTCCATATATTTGCATTAATAGTATTCCCCAAACCACTTCGTGTATAGATCTAATTATTGTTAGAAAAAACCTTATTATGCGGTAGAAAAAATTTGGAATATTAAAGATTTTATAAAAAATATTTGAGGAAATTATTCCAAAAATTGCTCCAAAAATAATACTTACTAACCAACTAAAAAAACCAATTAAGATAGTTTCATTTAATCGCTTAATTACGATAATAATAATTTCATTATCGATCTTGGGATTAAATGCAGAAATTAAGAATTCTTGGAATAATTTAAATCCTCCAAAATGAATATTGTTTATTAATTGATACCCTAGAGGTATGCATACCAAAATTGGAAGAAAAGATAATGAGGTAAAGTTTAATTTTAATTTGTTCAACTAATTAATATATTTTGTCTAAATGAATCTTCTTTAAGTTATTTCTTTTGATATTGAAAAAAATTTTACCATCCCTGATTCCAATAACTTTATCGAAATCTTTCAGTAAATCTAATCGATGTAATGCAACTAATGCCGTCTTTGGGGATTTTTTTGTATTATTTTTATCGACATTTTCTAGGATTAGGTTTTTAATTGTTGTTATCAATTTGGGATCTAGATTATTAAAAGGCTCATCTGCAAGTAATATATTTGATCCTTGAATTAATGATCTAGCTATAGCCACCCTTTGTTTTTGCCCCCCAGATAGTTTTCTGATTTTTTTGTCGTAAATAGAGTTATGAAGTCTACATAATTGCATATATTTATGCGCCTTCTTAAAAGAACTTATATTTAGTAAATTTTTAAAAGCGAAATAAAAATTGTTTTCCGCTAGTAGTCCACAATTAACATTTTGTTCTGCAGAGAGATCTTCTATTAATCTTAGATCTTGCCATATAGTTGTTATTTTACTTTTCTGCTTTCTATCTAATTCCTCGAAACTTTTATTGAATAATTTAACCTCACCTTGAGTTGGCTTGATAGTGCCATTAAGTACTGATATAAGTGATGTTTTTCCTGAACCGCTTTTACCTAAAAGTGCAATTTTTTCCCCAGAATTTATTTTTAAATTTATTTTATTTAGGATCAGATCATTTTTGTATCTATAAGATATATTTTTTAATTCTAAGACAGTATTATTCATCTAATTTTATTTAATTTCCTCCCGATTTCCTCTATATTTTTATATTGTTTTGATTCTGCCTTTATAAATCTTTTTGCATTGAACATATCTAATATCTGTTTATGTGATTTTTGCTTTATATCTAAATTTAGAATTACTGATTTAAGTTCGTTTGTAAACCCTTCCCCGAATCTATTTTCAAGATCCCCTTGAGCAATCCAATGATAGTCAACATATTCTGGGGTGATCCAGAATAATTCTGAATTACTTGTTCTTTTGGGATTATTTTTAAGAGTGTTTTCCCAAACTTGTTTATTTAAAGCTCCAGCATCAAATGCCCCACTATTAACTAAAGCTATAGTGGCATCATGACTCCCACTAAAACCTGCTTTTTTGCCTTTAAAGTTTTTAATTTCTACCCCTGCTTGATTTAAAAAATATTCTGGCATTAATCTTCCAGAAGTTGAGTTTTCAGAACCAAAAGTAAATCTCAAATTTTTTAGTTTTTTAAGTCCTTTAATGTTTGATATTGGGTTAAGTTCTAAATTTTTGTTTACTATAAAAACACTTTTAAATTCCTTATCGATATCTCTTTGAGCAATGACAATTGAATTAGGAGTTTGTAGTCTGGCTTGAACTCCTGATAAACCGCCAAACCAAACTAAATCTAAATCTTTAGTTCTAAATCCAGTTACTGCTGCAACATAATTAATAACAGGAATGTATTTAACTTCTACATCAAGTTGCTTGGATAATTCTTTTGAAAATAAATTAAATCTTTTGTCTATAACATCTTGGTTTTGATCAGGTATTGCTCCAACTTTTAAAACTTTGGGATTTGAAAATACAGGTGATGAAAAAATAGAAAATAATAGAGATGAACTCAGTAAGAAATTTTTTAGATTAAACATAACTTAGTTTCAATTAATAGTATTCAGTGATTGCTTTTGTAATCCTTTGTAGTCCATCTTTTATTTTAATTTCTGAAGCTGCACAAGATATTCTTATACATTGATCAGCCCCAAAAGCTTTTCCAGGTATAACAACTAATCCGTAATCTTGAAGAGCTTTATTGCAGAAATCAACAGAAGTAATTGAGGAGTTAGGTAATTTTGGAAATGCGTAAAATGCTCCGTTAGGTTCTTCAATATAAATCCCATTTATATTATTAAGGCCCTCATAAAGAAGTCTTCTTCTTTGATCATAATGGCTATTTATCATTGAGAAAAACTCATTATTAATTTTTAAAGCCTCTAAAGCACCTTTTTGAACAAAAGAGCAAACATTACTTGTACTTTGACTTTGTAATGCTGAGGACGCTTTTATTACTTCTTTGGGACCTACTAAATAACCTATCCTCCAGCCAGTCATAGCCCATCCTTTCGCAAACCCATTTATTATAAAAATCCTATCTTTTAAGTCATTTGCTAATGAAGATATACTGTAGTGTTTAAATTCTTTTTTAAGGATTAGTTCGTAAATCTCATCAGAAAGAATATTGATATTTGGATTTTCTCTAGCTAAATCGGCAATTTGTAATAATTCTTCCTTTGACATAACTCTTCCAGTAGGATTATTAGGAGAATTGATAATTATAAATTTAGTTTTTGAAGAGATTTTAGACTTCAAATCTTCTATATTTATTTTGAATCCATCTTCTGCAGAAGAATTTGTAAAAATTGGCTTCCCACCCGCCAATCTAACCATCTGGGGATAACTCAACCAATATGGAGAAGGAATAATAACTTCGTCTCCATTATTTAAAAAGACTTGGAAAAGATTATATATTGCTTGCTTAGCACCATTTGTGACCATTACATTTTCAAATTCATAACTTAAATCGTTTTGAATTTGAAGTTTATTTGCGATTGCTTCTCGGAGATCTAAATTCCCCGCTGCGGGCCCGTACTTTGTGAATCCATCAAATATAGCTTTACTTGTAGCCTCTATAACTTTTTTTGGGGCATCAAAATCAGGTTCTCCTGCACTTAAATTGCAAATATCTACTCCTTCTGCAGATAATTGATTTGCTTTTGCACTTATCTGCAATGTAAGAGAAGGCTCAATTGAAAGTGCCCGATCAGATAAATTAACTTGACTCATTGACTTATGACTTTTCAAATATGACTTTTAATAATGACAAATGCATAAATTAAGAATAAATAAAACTATCACACTATGGTTTAATTTAGTTCATTTTCTTAATCTATTTTATTTTCATGTTTTGAGTTCTTAAGATAAATACATTTAAAGTTTTATTTTCGGTGAAAAGGTTAGTAATTGGGAGAGGAAGTGTATTTGCAGATTTGTTAATAATTGGCGAGGCACCTGGAGCACAGGAAGATTTAGAAGGAAAACCTTATGTAGGTAAATCTGGTAAGCTATTAAACGAATTATTAATTCAAGCTGGGATTGACTATAAGAAGGATGTTTATTTTTGTAATGTAATTAAATGTCGTCCACCAAATAATAGAAAACCAACTGCTAGTGAAATTAATATTCATAAACCTTGGTTATTACAGCAAATAAAGCTAGTTGATCCAAAATTTATATTACTTACTGGTTCAACTGCTATGAGAGCTATTTTAGAAGTTAAAGATCCTATAAGTAATTTAAGAGGTCAATGGATTAAAAAAGATGGGAGAGAAATTATGGTAATTTTTCATCCATCTTATTTGTTGAGATTTCCTTCAAAAGAAATCAATAAACCCTACCATCTAACTTTGAAAGACCTAGAGAATGTAAGTGGTAAACTATATGCCGTATAATTTAGTGAAATCCTTTTTGAATATCAAGAATTTTAATGTCATTAACTCAATCAAAAGAGGTTAATAGTCTCTCCAAAAGATATTCAACTCATATTGAGAGAAGGATAACTAGAACAGTAATGGTGGGTGATGTAGCTATTGGAAGTGATTATCCAGTAAGAGTTCAATCGATGATAAATGAAGATACGATGGATGTCGAAAATGCTTACTTAGCTATCAAAAGACTTCATGATGTAGGTTGTGAAATAGTAAGACTAACTGTCCCTTCCTTAGCTCACGCAAAAGCAGTAGGAGATATTAAAGCAAAATTATTAGAAAATGATATCAACACCCCCTTAGTAGCTGATGTTCACCATAATGGTATGAAAATTGCAATGGAGGTTGCAAAACACGTTGATAAAGTAAGAATAAACCCTGGATTGTTTGTTTTTGAAAAATCAGACCCTACAAGAACTGAATATACAGATGAGGAATTTGAAACTATTAAACAAACAATACTTAAAAGATTTACCCCTTTAGTTGAAGTTTTAAAGGCTGAAAACAAAGCTCTAAGGATTGGAGTTAATCATGGGTCTCTATCTGAGAGGATGCTTTTTACTTATGGAGATACGCCATTAGGAATGACAGAATCTGCGATGGAGTTCGTCAAAATTTGTGATGAGCTTGATTTTCATAACATAATTATTTCTATGAAAGCTTCTAGGGCTCCGGTCATGATGGCAGCTTACAGAATGATTGCAGATAGGCTTGACTCAGAAGGATATAACTATCCCTTACATTTAGGAGTGACCGAAGCTGGTGATGGTGATTATGGAAGGATTAAAAGTACTGCTGGAATTGGAACGCTTTTAGCAGAGGGATTAGGAGATACCATCAGGGTTTCCTTAACAGAAGCTCCAGAAAAGGAAATACCAGTGTGTTATTCAATTTTGCAATCTTTAGGATTAAGAAAAACAATGGTTGAATACATCAGTTGCCCTAGTTGTGGTAGAACACTTTTCAATCTGGAAGAAGTTGTAGATAAAGTTAGGAACGCCACCTCACATTTAACGGGTTTAGATATAGCAATAATGGGATGTATTGTTAATGGGCCAGGAGAAATGGCAGATGCTGATTATGGTTATGTTGGGAAAGGTAAAGGAACTATTGCCTTATATAGAAGGAAAGAAGAGATAAAAAGAGTACCTGAAGATGAGGGAGTTAATGCTTTAATCCAACTTATTAAGGATGATGGGAAGTGGATTGATCCTTAAGGATTTGTCAAAATTTTGAATTATAAATAAATTCTTTTTATAATAAAAAATATTGAATTATTTGAAGATAAGAAAATTGCTTAAAAAAAAATATATATTTCTGTTCGCGACATCCTTTTCTGGACTATTCTTAAATAATTTTGCAGAGGCAACAGTTTTAAATAATAGTTATAAAGAAGTAATTGATCATGTTTGGCAAATTGTATATAGAGATTTTCTTGATTCAAGCGGCAAATTTCAAAAGTCCAATTGGATTAATCTAAGAAAAGAAACTTTATCAAAAACATATTCAGATAGCAATGAAGCATATGATGCGATTAGAGATATGCTTTCTTACTTAGATGATTCTTATACAAGATTTTTAGAACCTAAGGAATTTAATCAAATGAGAATCGATACCTCTGGTGAATTAACTGGAGTTGGTATCCAAATAGTTAAAGATAAAGAATCTGATGATTTAATAATTATTTCTCCCATAGAGGGCACTCCTGCATTTGATGCTGGAATTAAAGCTAGAGATAAAATATTATCCATAGATGATATTTCTACTGAAGGTATGAATATTGAGGAGGCCGTGAAATTAATAAGAGGACAAAGAGGTACTAAAGTAAAGCTTGAAATTCTTAGAGGTTCTAATTCCTTTTTTAAGATTTTATCAAGAGAAAAAATTGAAATAAAATCTGTATCAAGTAAAGTCAATCAAACCAAAAACGGCTTATCAATTGGCTATGTAAGAATTAAACAATTTAATGCAAATGCATCAAAAGAGACTAGAGATGCTATTAAGGATTTAGAAACAAAAAAAGTCGAAGGATATGTTCTTGACTTGAGAAGTAATCCTGGAGGTTTATTAGAATCAAGCATTGATATCTCAAGGCACTTCATTAACAAGGGAGTAATAGTAAGTACGGTAAGTAAAGATGGTTTAAAAGAAACAAAAAAAGGAAACGGTCAAGCTCTAACTAAAAAGCCCTTAGTTGTCTTAGTTAATGAGGGTTCTGCTAGTGCTAGTGAAATAGTCTCTGGTGCAATAAAGGATAACAAAAGAGGAAAATTAGTCGGGAAGAAAACGTTTGGTAAAGGTTTAGTTCAATCTATGAGAACATTAGTTGATGGTTCAGGTCTAACTGTTACAGTCGCTAAGTATTTAACTCCGAACGGCACTGATATAAACAAATCTGGAATTATTCCAGACATAGAAGTAAAAATGAATATAAACCCTATACTTCAAAGAGAGATAGGAACTAGAAAAGATAAACAATATAGAGCTGGTGAAAAAGAGCTAATAAATATAATTAATAGAAAGAATCAGATAAGCGAATTTAAGCCCGACACCACAAACCTTAATGCATTCCTAAAAATTAGTAAGGAAGATAAAGTATTTTCATTAAATTAATTACTCATATCCAGCATTCTCTTTATTGGCACATAGGCTCTTCTTATTATTTCTGGGTCTAGTTCGATAGACGGGGAATTATTTTTCAAACAATCAAGAATTTTTTCTAAAGTATTTAATTTCATATATGGACACTCGTTACATTTACAACCTTCTACATCTGGGACTTCAATAAAAATTTTATTAGGTTCTTTCTTTTTCATTTGATGAATTATTCCAGGTTCAGTTAGTACCATGTAAGTTTTAGATGGATCTTTACTTACGAAATCAAGCAGCTTACTTGTTGATCCAATAAAGTCTGAGAGAATTAGTAAATTTTGACTACATTCAGGATGAGCAATTACTTTTGATCCTGGATTTTGATATTTTAATTTTAGAAGCGCTTCTTCACTAAACGATTCATGAACAATGCAGCTGCCAGGCCATAATTTAAGATCTCTTCCTGAATTTTTCTGTACCCATCTCCCAAGGTTCTGATCTGGTGCAAATATTATCTTTTTATCTTCAGGTATCTTTTTAATTAATGAGACTGCATTACTACTTGTACATATCAGATCACTTTGAGCTTTTACTTCTGCAGTACAATTTATATAACTTACGACATAGTGATCTGGATTTTCTTCCCTGAACTTTTGAAATTTATCTGAGGGACAATCGTCTGCTAATGAGCATCCTGCGTCAATATCTGGTAAAAGTACTTTTTTATTTGGGCTAAGTATTTTTGCGGTTTCGGCCATAAAGTGCACACCGCAAAAAATTATTATGTCTGCGTCATTATTTGCAGCTTTCCTAGATAGATCTAATGAATCGCCAATAAAATCTGCAATTTCCTGAATCTCTGGAGCTTGATAATAGTGCGCAAGAATAATTGCATTAGCTTTTTCGCAACGCTCCTTTATTTCAGAAATCAAATCCTCTTCGTTTTGAACTGATTTCTGTTTTGCAGTAGAAGTTATACTGGTCAGGATTTAGAATATCTCTAAATAGATTATATGCCTTTAAACAGAAAAAATTCTGACAAATTTAAAAATTGCTATTGTTGGTGACTGTCATGGTCAATGGTCTGAATTAGACTTGAAAGTTTTATCGATTATCAAACCAAATATTGTTTTATTTGTTGGTGATATTTCTAATGGAAGTGTCAAAATAATTAAAAAAATCAATAAGATCAAAATTCCTACTTTTGTAATTTTAGGAAATCATGATAGAGGGAAAGATTCTACAGGCGAAACTCTCTCAAAACAGATACGTGTTCTTGGTGAAAAAAATTGTGCATGGGATTTGAAAGTTTTTAATAATCAAATAAATTTATTATCTGCAAGACCATGTAGTTCTGGCGGCGGCTATTATCTTTCAAAAGAAGTTAAAGGTGTTTATGGACCTATCACCGAACAAGATTCAATAAATAAAATCATCAAATGTTCAGAAGAGAGTATTGACGATATACCTTTAATAATTATGTCTCATGCAGGCCCCTCGGGTTTAGGTTCAGAACCTAGAAGCATTTGTGGGAAAGACTGGAAATTACCATCTTTAGATTGGGGAGACAGAGATTTGTCTTTGGCTATTTCTCAAATACAAAAGAGAAGAAAAGTTGATCTTGTAATTTTTGGTCATATGCACAATCAGCTTAAAAGAAATCTTGGTTTAAGAGAGATGTTTAAAATTGATAGCAAAGGGACAATTTATTTCAATACTGCTGTAGTGCCAAGATATAAAACTAATGAGGATGGTAAATTACTAATTAACTTTTCATGGATTGAGTTTGAAAAAAATGAATTAAAACATGTCTCTCACCGATGGTATTCAGAGTGTGGTGAAATTTGTGAAGAAGATAATTTTTTTTAGGATTAGATATCTTTGATCATATTTTAAGTATTTTTTGGCTTTTCATATCTTGAAAATAACGTTTGAGATAAAATATAGCCGGCAATTCCTGCTGCTGTAAAAGCTAAACCATTTTTAAATAATGGTAATAAATCACTTGTTCTGGATATTATCGGTGCCAAACCAAAAATTCCAAATAACATTCCCCATAAAGGAGAAAGAAGAGCTAAAAATCCAATTGATATCACTTGACCTTCTTTTCGTGGCGCAGATGCGAAACCTGCAACTAAACCTCCAAGAATAGATGTACATAAAGTCCATATATATTGTTCTTTGGGTAGGCCAGGAACAACTTGACAACCTCCTCTTTCAAGACAAATCTTTACGGAATTTATTGCATCTAATACTGCGCCATCCTCACCATGATCTTTCACATAATATTGATTACCAAATCTTGTTTGAAGTTCAACCCAAAATAACCTTGGCATAAAATTAAAATAAGCTTCTCCGACGTTAAAGTTCAGTAAATTTCCTCCTCTAGGATCCGCAACTATCAATAAACTTGTCTCATCTAAATCCCAATAGTCCTTTATTGCATTACCAGGAGAACTCTCAAACTGAGATAAATATTTAATTTTCCACCCACTTTCGATTTCTAGATTATTGAGCTTGTCCTCTAAAGATTTTTTTTGATTAGGGCTTAATGTTTTAGCTAAATCAATTACTGGTGTTTTTTCTTCAGGTAAGAGATTTGGATTATTTATAGCGAAAACGGGTTTATTTGAAATTAAAACTAATATAGATAGAAATATTCCCAATAAATAGTTAATCTTTGAAGGCATAAATAAGTTTTGTCTTTTTATATTTTCGCCGATGAATAGCTTACCCGCGAATAATCCAGATTGGTTAGTAAAAAAAATAATAAAAATGGGTGGGACTATAAGTTTTTATGACTATATGAATTTTGTTTTAAATGATCCTATTGGTGGTTATTATGGCAGCGGTAAAGCTGAGTTAGGCGTTCGTGGAGATTTTGTCACATCACCCTCTTTATCAGATGATTTTGCTTTTTTGGCTGGTAAACAAATAGAAGATTGGCTAATTCAGTTCAAAAATAGTTTTTTATCTAATCAGAAATTAGCGGTAATTGAATTTGGAGCAGGAGATGGAAGCTTTATGAGTGGATTAATTAAATATTTTTTGGAAAATAATAAGAATTTTTTGGAAGGAGTTTCTTTTGTAATTATCGAACCTAATGAAGGGATGGTAGGAAAACAAAAAAATAAATTGGAGGAATTTTTAAACTTAGGTATTAATATTTTATGGAAAGGTTTGGAAGAAATAGAGGAAAATAATATAAACGGAATAGTTCTTGCAAATGAGGTTTTAGATGCTTTGCCAGTAGAGAGAATAACCTTCTCAAAAGGAAAATTACTTCGACAAGCAGTTTCTGTAGATAAAAAATCTCATAAATTATTTTTTGATGTAATGCCAATTACAAGTGAATTAGAAAAAAGTATTGAGCTTGCTAAAGGTGAGTTGGGAATTACTATCCCGCCTGAAGATGCGCTAGAAGGATGGACAACCGAATGGCATGTAGATAACTCAAAATGGTTAGAAGCTATTTATGGAAAAATTAATAATGGTATTTTATTGATAATTGATTACGCTAGAGAAGCTAAAAAATACTATAACTCTAGGAATTCTGATGGGACGATAGTTTCTTATGAAAATCAAAAAATGATGAATAATGTATTAGATTCTCCTGGAAATTGCGATTTAACTTCTCATGTGTGCATAGAAACTTTAATTAATGATGCTGAGACTATTGGATTTAATACTGTTGGAATAACAAAACAAGGAGAGGCTTTGTTGGCACTTGGATTGGCAGAGAGACTTTATGGAATTCAGAAGGAATTTAAGGAGGATTTATCAAATGCTCTTTTAAGAAGAGAGGCATTACTTAGACTCGTAGATCCGGTATGCCTAGGTAATTTTAAGTGGTTTGTTTTTAATAAGTTTAAAGAGAAGGAAATGAATATAAATTCAACCTGTTTGCGTTAAGAAAAAAACTTTAAAAATAATGAATCTTCTACGTCATCATATATATCTACTGCACCAATTTCTTTCGGTAATATAAATCTCATTTTGCCATCGCGAACTTTTTTATCGCCCATAAGTATTTTTAAAACGTCTTCTTTATTTATTTTGGGAATCTCTGTAGGAAGATCGTAACTCCTCAAAAGATTCTTCTGTCTCTCTAATTCTTCTTGAGACCATAACCCTTTCTCAATTGCTATTTTCCCCGCAATATTCATACCAATTGATATCGCCTCACCATGTAGAAATTTGCCGTATCCGCATAAATTTTCAATTACGTGACCAAAAGAATGACCATAATTCAATATTGCTCTAACACCATTTTCATGTTCGTCTTGAGAGACAATATGAGATTTTGTTTTTATTGAACTGTTAATTATTTTAATTAGATAATCATTTTTGAGATTGATAAGTTCATTCTTGTTTTTTTCAATTTCTAAGTATTCGAAAAGTTCCTTATCTCTTATTACTCCGTATTTTATAACTTCGGCCATGCCTGCATTAAATTCTCTTTTGGGCAAACTTTTTAAAGTTTCTGGATCAATAAAAACTGCTTTAGGTTGATTGAAGGCTCCAATTAAATTCTTACCTTTTGGATGATTTACTCCTGTTTTCCCTCCCACAGATGAATCAACCATTGATAATAATGTTGTTGGAATCTGAATATATTCGATACCTCTCAGCCAAGTAGCAGCTGCGAAACCACTTACATCTCCAACAATTCCTCCTCCGAGGGCAATAATTATAGAATTTCTATCTAAGCCAAATTCAAATGCAACATCATATATTTCACTTAAGGTTTTTAAGTTTTTATATGATTCTCCAGCCTTGATAAGGAACATTTTTGCCTGAAATTGATTGTCTTTTAAATTATTTAAGAATTTTTCTCCATACAAATTTGATATTTCTTCATTTGAAATCACAAGTATTCTTCTATTCTTTGTTATTCCAATTTTTAAAAGCTCTTCGCTGATATGATTCAGTATCCCTGCTTCTAGAGTTACTTCGTACGACTTATCACCTAATGGGACTAATATCTTTCTCTTACTCACAATTGATTACCTAGTGAAAATTTGTAAATATTTGGTATTAAATACTTTATATATTAGCAAAATTTAAGCTCTAGATACTTAAAAATTCAGTTGTTAAGAATTAGAAATGGTAATAAAATCATGCTATGAGTTTTAAAAAAAATATAAACGAAATTAAGAAAAATTATTCCCTAGGAATAATTGGAGGTGGTCAACTGGCTTTGATGTTAACCGAGGCAGCACAAAAAAGAGATTTAGAAGTATGTGTGCAAACAAAATCTTGTGATGATCCTGCTGGTTCAAAAGCAGATCATGTAATAGAAGCCGATCCTTTAAAGATAAGAGGTAATAAATCATTAATTAATGAGTGTGAAAAAATAATTTTTGAAAATGAATGGATAAAAATTGATAAATTAAATTTAATTGACAATAAGGATATTTTTGTTCCAAGCCTTAATGCAATTAAGCCATTAGTAGATAGGTTTTCTCAAAAAAAATTAATAGATAGACTGAATATTCCCTGTCCAAAATGGATAAGTATTGAAGATTTTAAAAATCTCTCGGATGAGGAAACCAATAATTGGAATTTCCCTCTAATGGCAAAATCAAATAAAGGTGGATATGACGGTAAAGGGAACAGAAAAATAAAAACAAAAGAAGATTTAGATTCTTTTTTAACAGAGAATAATTCTGATGAATGGTTAATAGAAGAATGGATAGAGTATGAAAAAGAACTGGCTCTTGTTGGTTCGAGAGATAGGACCGGTAAGATAAGATTCTTTCCAATAGTTGAGACATTCCAATCAAACCATGTTTGTGATTGGGTTCTTGCACCTGGAACAAATGAATATGATTTGAACTTATTTGCAATAAATATTTTCTCTTCAATAGTCAATGAATTAAATTACGTTGGAGTTTTAGCTATTGAATTCTTTTATGGAGATAATGGTCTTTTAATTAATGAAATAGCTCCTAGAACACATAACTCAGCTCATTTCTCTATTGAAGCATGTACTTCAAGTCAGTTTGATCAATATGTTTGCATTTCTTCTGGGATAATGCCACCTGAAATTAAAATGAACTGTGGTGGGGCAATTATGATAAATCTACTTGGATTAAGAAAGAATTTCCCAATATCAATGGAAACCAGAATTAAAATGTTATCTGAAATTGAGGGTTCTAATATTCATTGTTATGGTAAATCTCGAGAAATTCTGGGAAGAAAAATGGCTCACATCACATTTTTATTAAATGGTGAAACGCATTCAGAAAGATATGATGAAGCTCAAGTTTTATTAACTATGGTAAGAGACATTTGGCCATCTCCAAATAGATAAAAAAATAAGTTAGAGTTAGGTTACTGGGTCTTTGGTTAAGTTCTTCTTTATGTGCTCTGATCTGACTCTCTTTCGACATGAGGAGACTGTCGTGATGCGGTAGTAAACCGATCCTGCAATCGGAAACGAAAGCCCACTTTGAATCCTCTTCTGGCATTTCCAGGTCGATGCAGCAGAGAACTGACGGGGATCCGGTGTTACCTATCAAAATGCTTGCAATAACAGGCTTTTGATGGGTATTTTATTTTTTAGGAATAGCTGAGCTGTTTTTTCTCTATCAGTATAAATAATATGTTTGCCAAAATACTTGACGATCCATTTCCAATGTATTTATATTAATAGTACATATGTATTATTAATTAATGACTTTAGGAGGAGCTAATGTTTGGACTAATTTTTCTTACGGTTATCGTAATGAGTCCCCAAGTGGTTGGTTGCTTAGCCCAGACCGCAGCAGATTAATCTTATTTACCAGGAATAAAAAATCTCCAAGAAGTAGTATGAGAATTTTTACACACACATATTATGCAAATGATCTTGGTGAGCCAATGGCAATTAAATCATCAACTCAAATGTATTTGGATAATGCTTGGGATAAATGGCATGACCTTCAATTAGAAGGTTGGACTTTTGAAGAACTTGAATTACCTGAATCAGTATGAATAACTTAAATCCAATCAAAAAAAAACTTTCAAAAGTAGATAGAAAGATATCTATGCAAGACCCATCAAAATTATTAGCAGAATTTTTTAATGGTGTTGTCATTGAACTTGATGAAGAATATAAATATGAATCATAAGGAATTGATAGATCAAGTTTCCGCAAATTTATTTAAACAAAGCGGAAAGTTAGAAAGTAGAAGATCTTGGTTGGCAATGAGAAATTATCTCGAGCAATTAGATAGCGAACAACTTAAATCCATGCTTAAGGACCACGGATGATTTAAAAACCTTATTTAGTTTTTATTTTTTTCTTAATTCTTAGAAAACCGTAAGTTGCAAAGCCAACCAAAAACATATCCAAGTAAATATGCCAAGTAGGAAAAATCTGGTGCACTAATCCCATTACTTTTTTATTGCCACTTGCCAATAAGGATAATCTAAATTTGATTTTTCTCTAATTAATTGTAATTTTCTAGAATTTATCTTTACTACTATTCCATCTGTTGGATATTTTCTAAAAAGCTTTCCTTCTAGCCACTTTTTTCTAAATACTTGAACTTGGCTGGTAAAGTTGCATAAAATATCTTGAGGGATCGTGAAGCCAAGCTTTGAAAGACTCTTTTTGGATTCATATTGGTTAAGTCTTGAATTAAGTATTTGAAATGCGCAGAAGCTAAGACTTTCAGAAAATCCTTCTTTGGCTCTGAGAAATCCAGAAGCGAATCTTTGGGAGATATTTGGACTTTGGTTGGGTGCATATAATTCTCCTCTAACTTGAAGAACTCCTTGTAAAGGGAGATTATTGGGAATGTCTTGGATTTTAATCAGTTTATCAGTAACGTCAGTCCCTTTTCGTGAAATTGCTTTCTCAAATGTTCCATCCCTATATTGTAAAGCAACAGCACAACCATCAATTTTAGGTTCAACTAATAATCTGGTATCTGCTAATAATCCTTTCAAAAATTCATCTATTGAACCCTTTTCTAATGAAGGTAAAACTAATTTATTTTTCTTTTTAAAGTAATCACAATTAGGGTTAGTTCTTAATAAATTCTTTTCAAGTTGATCGAACTGCTTATCAGAGATTAAAGCATTACCATTTCTATAATTATCGTCATACCATTCAATTCTTTCTTCTAAATAAGTCTTCATTTAATAAGATGGCTTAAGTTTTTGGCTAGGCATCCAACTTGGTTTATCAATGATCCATTTTCCCTATGTTCATATTTAAAAGTCAATAAAAGAAATGAATAAATTTTTTTTAGAGATATGTCAACTAGATACCGTGTTTTCGAACTTATTGATATAAATCCAAATAATAATATCAATAAAATAAGCTTAAACATACCTTTAATCATTTAAAAACTCAGCGTAATTCTGCAAACTTATTAACTAATACAATTCTTATAACCTTCAATCTGGGCTAGTTCTTCAATATTTAAACCTGTTTCCTCTAATAAAGTTTCTCCGATATCGTCCTTATTAAATTTAGTTAATGCACCTTTAGTAGAGTACTTGATACATTGGTTTTTGTATTTCGCTTCTTTGACAATAGGAGATAAGTAAAAACCAAACAAGATAATAAAAGCTCCATAGGTTACAACTTTTCTATGGTTTTTCCACCATTCATAAAATTTATTTGACACGAAAAATAAATCACTTGCTTCTATTTTAAATTAATTGTCAACAATTTACTTTAGTAATTGAAGGATTGCTTAATTGATTGTTCTTCATTGATAGATTTAACCCAAGAATAATATCTTGATTTTCTAATCCTTTGCTCTTTCGAGACTAATCTATCCGCAGATTCTAGGGGTGATTCTCCTTTTTTAACTTTTGTTGTAATAGATATACCAAATCCTCTTGCTTCAATTTTTGCAATGCCACCCTCTAAAAAGAATAAAAAAGACCAACCTTTATTCCATCCTAAATAGAAGGGATTTCTATACATTGCATTCTTTTGAATATACTCTTTAATGATATTTTCCTCTTCAAGGAGTAACTTGTATACACTATTACTAAATAAAAAGTTTACGGCCGATTATTTCTGGAAATTAATTTTAGTATTTAAATAATTACTTGGATGAATACTTGACGTCGACTAGTAGTACATTTATATTAATAGTACAACTGTATTGTATCCATGACTTCAGGAGTCGCTCATGTTCGGACTTATTTTTATCGTAGCAGCTTTATTGACCCCCCAACTGGCTGGTTGTTTAACAAAAAAAGTGGTTTATTAATTTTTTTTGAGAGTTATAAGAAATCTGTATCTAATAACTTAAAAGTATATACTCATCTTTTCTATGCAAATGAATTAGGTGAACCAACGCAAATTAAAAATTCAAGACTTCATTCTATTGAGTGTGCTTGTGAAACATGGAATGAATTAATTTCAGGAGGTTGGCAAATTGTTACTAATAAATTCCAGTAATCATGATCAAGCCAAATCCGTCAAAATGGGAATATCTAAAAGAATCTACCCTAAAACGAAAACGAACAAAGATTTGTATTACTTGCAATCACTTTCGCTACAGCACTACAGAAACTTTTGCTACTTTCTTGATCTGTCCAAGATACGAAAAACGAATACCACAGGGTGATCATTTACTTAAAGGTTGTGAATATTGGCAAAAAAATAGGACGATATTTTCTCCTGAAGCATCTTAATTATTCTCTAATTAAACTTCTTTAGGTAGAGATATTTAATTATGTAAACAAAGCATTATTTTATACAACTTAAAAAATTCTTTTTAACTAATTTAAAAAGATGATCCAATTTTACTTTTCTATATTTTTATTAGTTGTGCTTACATTTTTTGCACTTTTATTAGATGCCCCAGAATTGGCTTCTTTAATTCAAACATTTTAGAAAATAATAAATCAGCAATTTTACCGATTTACTTTCTTTACAAGTATGGTTTAAGTTTAACCTGTTGAATAGGAGGGATCTAATGATTGATAGTCCACCAGAGGGGTTAAATTATAAAATTTAAATCTAGATAAAACTAATGCTAAATCTGGAATGAATCTTCTATTTGAGATTCATTCCTTTTTAATTTCTTTCGCCAAAAAAAATGTGAAATTATAATTATTAAATTTTTGTAGTAAAAAATCTGTTCATAATAAAATGATTTGATGCCAAAGTCACTTCTTATATAGTGATTTACTTTACCTGAATCCAAAACCAGTTTTTTGTTCTTCCTTTTCTTCCCATTCATTAATAATTAGTTTTAGTAAACTTTTAACTTCTAAATTCGAAGCATCACTATCTCTTTGAAGATTTATACAAATATTTTTAATTTCCTCAAAAGCATTATCGATTAATATTGTTTTTAGATCGGGATTAGCCATAGAATTTTAAAAAGCTCCATTACAGTTAAAACCACTGCAGTTAATGATCCTAAAAATTTCCATTATGAAATTATGGAATCTTTCATCAAAAAAAAATGCCCAAGTCGTAAATATTGCAAAACCAGAAAAAGCAAAAGCAGCATATTGAAGCCAATGTATTCCATAGCTGTCAACTCCATCTTTATCAAAATCAGAATTACTCAAATGCTTTTTAACTAATAATAAAAAATTTTTTTTTAAAAGGAGAGTTTTTTTTTGAGGAAAAAATTATTTCTTCTTGAATCTTAGACGTATTAATTTCTTAAATAAAACCTGGAATTATCCATCCAAAAAAACCGTAGTTTACTATTAAAGCTAAAAAACCAATCATAGCTAATCTCCCATTTGTTATTTCGGCATTTTTCCAAAATTTACCCATGTAGTTTTTAATTTTCTTCGAATTTTTATCTATCAAATAATTTGGTTCTAAAGGTTCTTGTAACCTTTTGATGGCGTATAAAGAGAATTGAATTGTAATTGCAATAATAACAACTATAAAACTAGTAAGAGCATCCATTTGTAGGTTTCATATGTGATCAATTAGTAGTCAAAGAGTAAATGACGTTTGTATCTATCAAACGTTTCCTTATTTCTGCTTTATTGACAGAGGGAAAATTAACTTTAATTATTAATAAATGTAACATATCTAATTAAAATTAGTATGAATTCTTACTTTTTTTTTGGATTTCAGGTTTTTTAAGACTTTAATGTCACATATATGTGTCAGCTATCAAAATAGTAGTTTTCATTTATTTAAAAAAATATGTTTGAGTCTTATTACTAAAATCTGAATGAGTATTTATAATTTTTTTATGAGTATATATATTTTTAAATGTTATTTATTTAAAATAATTTTGAGTAAATAGCAATTATTACTTTTGTCTAATTTCTGGAAGGTAAAATTTATTGCCTAATGTGTAACCAATTGACATAAGTACGAACCCAATAAGTTGGGGTAAATGAGAATTTGCTAGAGAGATTTTTTCAATCATTTCTTAATCTATAAAGTAATATAATAATAAAAAAATATTAATTATGAAATCTATTTTTTTTTGATTCTTTGATTTCCCCTGATTTTTTTAGTGAATTAACAAGTCTTTCATTTTCTGTTTTTAAATTTTCTAATGCAGATTTTGTGAATTGTTCTTTAGCCTCAAATTTTGCTGAACTTATAACTTTTTTATTAGGCAATTTTTTCTTCGGTTCTGGCTTCATATTAAACTGCATTTTTAAAATCTTATAAGTTATTTTTTTTGTATTAGGTATTATTTTTTACAGTTTTCTGGTTAATAATAATTGTTTACATAAAAAAATTAATCTTTGTCTTTTGGGAGTCTTAACCATCCAGTAGTCCATTCTGATTTAAGTTTTGCCCATGAGATCCTTTTAATATCTTTTTTATTTTTGGTAGGAAAAATATCAACCCATCTATCTTCATTTTTACCACCATAAGATTTAACTTGAAAATGCCTATTACCATTAATAGTTTTTGGTGCTGTCCAACAAAGAGTAGGAGGCCATTTCATGAGAAATTTTTAAAAGTTAAAAAAACTAAAGGTTGCTTTGCCCAGTCAAAACTAAACCATAATATGCAATCGTACCAAGGATAAGTACAATGCCCAGTATTCTAATAATCATGATTTAATATTTTTAAATTCAAAATATATTAAAGAAGTTTTATAAATTTGAGTTGAAGACTTAATATTTTCTAATTTTTCCTTTTTTTATTTCTAACTATGGAGTGGCAAGATTCTGGATGCCATTCATTCTGAATCTTGCCAATAAAATCATGAATAAATGAATCGGGACATCCAGTTTTTTTTTGAAGTTCTGAAAGTTCTTCTTTTATTAATTCATAAACACTCGTTATTAAACCTAAATTTTCTTCTTGGGAGGGAGCCCATTTTTTATTCTCCATTAATATTTTTTAAATTATTTTCCACAATATCGTAATAGGTTATGTCTCCATAATCAGCATCTGAACAACATAAATCTCCATATAATTCCTCTAACAAATCGTATGCATCTGAATACTTATCAAAACTTTGAGCGGTTAATTCGTCATCTTTCCCATCAATTCTAATTATTTTGTAGGTCATATTTTACTTAGATGAAAAAAATTTTCGATTCATTAGATCATCTTATAAATAAAAAACTTATTTAGGAGTATTAGTTGGGTAAAGCTTTTGAATTTTATTTTTCTGAATTTCTATTTTTCTTCGTTCATATTTTTTTGCCATTATTTTTCTTATAAGTAATTGTGGGATAAGCCAAACTAATGCAATAGCTATAGCCATGAAAGCAGGATTTCTCCATGTTAACCTAATAAACTCTTGTATAAATTCTTGATTAAAAATTTCCATACACTAATTTTGATGATAAAAATATCTTTGTTTTCTTTTACGAAATCTATTAAGTTTCACAATATCATAACCTTAAAAAATCCTATAAGGAGTTTTATAAATTTTTTCTTTTTCTAGTTTATTTTTTTTATATTTGGATTTAGATTAATTTTTTATTTTTAGTTTAGAGATGTCGACTTATCTAATTACAGGATCAAATAGGGGTATTGGATTAGAACTATGTAGGCAAATTCATCAGAAAGGAGATAATGTAATTGCAACGTGTAGGAAAGCTTCAAAAGAACTTAGAGATTTAGGAGTGAGAATTGAAGAGAATATAGAAATTTCTTCTGATGAGTCGATAATAAATTTGTGTAAAAAACTATCTGGAGTTAATTTGGATTGCTTAATTCATAATGCAGGAATTTATGAATATAATTCTTTCGAAAACTTAGATAAAAAAAGTATTTTGCGGCAATTTGAAGTCAATGCATTGAGCCCAATATGTATGACTCAATCACTTAAACATCTCTTAAAAAGATCTTCTAAAATTGCTTTTATCACAAGTAGAATGGGATCTATTGAAGATAATACATCTGGAAGTTCTTATGGTTACAGGATGTCTAAGGTAGCCTTGTCCATTGCAGCAAAATCACTTTCCATAGATTTATCAAGGGAAGGTATTTATGTAGCTATTTTGCATCCTGGGTTAGTGAGTACAAGAATGACTAGCTTTACAAGAAATGGAATAAGTCCTGAAGAATCAGCAAATGGCCTTTTAAAACGCATTGATTCTTTAAATAAAAATAACTCGGGTACGTTTTGGCATGCCAACGGAGAAGTTTTGCCCTGGTAATATCTTTACCTTTGTATTGAAGAGATTGATATCGTAAATTTATTAAAAAACTTTTAAATTTTTAACGAATTTCTTTCCTTGTTTAATTATTTTAGTTATCTTAGAGAAAACATTAGTAAAGGAGGTGATTCATTGTCGTATCTACCGAAAAATGCGGTTATCAAAGGGACCGTGAATTCAGTATCTTCACCACATTCATTGGTCTCTTTTTCTTCAATTAAGAAAAAAGGTTTCATCATTAATAGATTTATATAAATCAATTACTTTTTAACAAAAAACTCTGCATCTCCTGTAGTTGCAGAGTTTTTTTATGAATTTAAATAATCTTTTAAAGTGTATGCTATCTTTTTTGGCCAAAGTAAATTAAGGCTAAAAAAGATAGAGTGCTTACAAAAGCGATTAAGTACCACCCAGTTGAGGAGTTGCTAGTCAATTCTGTCATTTATTTTGATTTATCGGAGGAATTGATTATTTGAGTGAAAATCACAATTGATATAATTAAAAAAACTAAAAGGATGTAAGTTACGTTCATTTATAGAAAAATGCTAATTATCAAAAAGATTATTCCTAGAACTACTGTAACAATTGCTCCATCTACTAATAAGTCTTTCCATGTATAGCTTTTAAGCATCCTTGTTTTATCTTCTTCACTCATAAGGTTCTTTAACCACCTCCAATCTAAAAGCTGTGTCAATGCAACACCAAAAATTAAATGACCAATCAAAATACCAATTAGATCAATTCTAGAAATATCTTTAGTAAGACTTGTAATAATTAAAAAGTCCACTAGCCTTTTTCTTTATTAGATAAGGCACCACCTTCTTCCTTGTATTTTTCCCAAGCTTCACTTATTTTTGCTTTAGAGAAGTTTTGTTTCCCCTCAGATAATTTATTTTTGAGGTTATTTAAACTATTATTAAGTTCTTTTTTTGTTGGTTCATTAAGAAAGTTTGATGTTAATTTCCATAAATACCAGCTAGTAGCTAGAAGAAGAATTAATCCCAGTAATTGCATATTGGTTTTTTACTATGCTACAACTTTTTAAATGGTTTCGAAAAATTAATTTATTCAATACCTGCAGAATTTTTCTACAAATAAAATTTAAAACTTTAACCAGTGGAAAAATATTCTATCAAGCAACCATATTGTTAAACCCCCTTCCAGGAAAGCCAACCAGTACATCCCATAATCAGAAAATCCCATTTGTTCTTTTACTGTCTGAATTAATTTTTTGTGAGCTTGAATGAAATCTTTCATAAACAATCAAATTTTTTAAACCTGCTGATTTTCTTTTATTAAGAATCCCTTCCCATAACAAGATAAACACGTTTTAGTTTCATCTAATGAAATTCTTAGAAAACCAGCTCCTTTACATCTAAAGCAATTTACTTTAGATGTTGAGTAAAGTTTTGACTTGATTTTAGCAGCACGGTTTAAGTAAGAAACAGTTTCTTTTCGACCATTTGCTTGAGCAGCTTTATTTAAAAGCTTTTTATAATTGACTTTTAGTTCTTGGGTATTCATCTTTTAACTGAAACTAGTTTTCAAATATAGGTAAAAAGAAGGAATAAATAATTAAAATAAGCCCTATAAATTTACCGTTTATATTTCTAATCTGATCTCATATCGAGATTTAATTAATATAACGGATATTTTTTTTTAATGTTTATTGTGGGAGTACTATTTTTTTATTTTTACAGAAAATTTATATTTAATGAACTTTTTTTAAATCTTTAAAAAATGATTAATTGTTTTATTTAGCAGAACAAATTTTGAATTAAAGAGATTTCTTTAAAAAATATCATTTTGGTAGACCATGAGACTATCCAGCCTTTTTTAGACTTTTAACTAAAAAATCATTTTCGTTAGTAAGTAAATCAAACTTTGATTTCTTAAGTTTTTCTTTGATTTCAGTAGTCGGATTTTTTTTAATTTTGTTAGTATTCATAAATTTAAAGATTGATCTAAAAAAAATGACATTTTCAATCTTACTGATCATCAAAAGAAAATGTGGCTATATTTTTTTAAAAAGAGAAAATATTTTATTTTGCACATACAAGATTTAATTTAATCAACATATTGTGGAAAACCCTGTTGAAAAACACAAAAAAAGTGGATAACTCTCGGGGAGCATGATCAAAACAAGCTTTTCTGGAATAATTTTTAAGTATTAATACTTCATCAAGAAAAGTTTAAATATAGTTTAAGATGCACCACAACCTATTGTCATAACTGTGGGATCATTACTTTTATATTTATAAAAAGGATTTTATCTAGAAACTAGTGTTGAGAAAAAATTAATAAATTTATTTTTGAATGATGTATCAAATTGACAAATAAAGTTAAGAAAAATAAAAGGAAACTTGAATTTTTGAAAATTTGTCTCACCTGTTTAAATTAAGTCTTGATTCGGTTTTCTCTATGGCAACACTTCCCAAACATAAGATTAATCAAATAGGTTTGTATGAGTTAAAAAACTAAAATGACAGAAGAAAAAAAGGATTCAAAAAAATGTTCTGGGAAGAAAAACATTATGTTTGCCTACGGTTTTATACAACTTGGTTCTAGTTTTGTATCTGCAATAGCTTTAGCTGCGATTGCTTTTGGATTCTGTTCAGTAAAAAAAGAGTCTAAACTTTTTAATAAATGTGTTGCCGAAATTATTGAAGATGGTAGTACTAATTCAGAGGCGGTAAGGTATTGCAATGGAGGCAATTAAAACTCTCTCACAGAAAAATAGATGGATTCGACAAGTGATTTGATTATCGACTCTTTAAAAGAGGAGCCAATTGGAGAAACTGATCACTTTATTTGGTTCATAACTGATATTGGTATTGCTGCCCTATTTAAAAGAGAGCAAAACTATGAAATTTATATTTCAAATATCGAAATTGAGGCTAATAAAATTGGATTGGATTTAACTAAAGAGGTAAAAGAGTATCTCAAAATAAAAGAGAAACAACTTTTCTTGTTTTATTCATAAATTTAGATCTTTTTTATTTAATAAGAGGGCTCAAGGTTTAAGCTAGGCTCTTTAATATTATTTTCGCTAATTAATTCGTATGTTAGCTCTTTATTTAGGGCATTTATATAAGATGTATAAAGTTTTCCCCAAACAAATTCGAATTCATCTTTACTTAAATTCTTGAAAAGAATTTCTCCTTTGAAGTAAATGTGATAAGAATCATTCATAGTGGAAAATAAATCTTATCCTTTTTAACGTAAAGGATTCTGTATGTAGTATTGTCTGCTACTAAAAAGGAATTTATAAGTGTAATGAGAAATATTTTTAAACCATTCTTGTATTCATTTTTTGTTTTTTGAATAATCCCACTGTTTCATCAAGATCCATGCACGGCTGAATACTTATATCCATTAACCTTCTCCAGGGATGCCATTGCTTCCAAATTGTCTCAAGAGAATCTGCACTCACTACAGAATGTCCTATCCCATTTTGAACCATAAAAACCCAAGAATGAACCTCATAATTTTCAGGTCTGTTTTGGGGACCACCTGATTCGTACCAATTAATTAGCATTTCTGCCCCTTCTTCTTGATCCTCGCCATCGGTAAATTCGTAGGAAATCAAATACCTTTGCATATAGATTATGATTAAAATCTCTAAACTATTTTAACTCTAGATTTAGATATTGCCTTCCAATTTAATTAATGCTATGAAGTTTATAGAAGTGATTGTTTTAAATGACCGAAAGATTTGGGAAAATTAAAAAGAATATTTTGACTAATTTATCTTTTATAAATAAGACAATCTTTAAGTATTTTCAAAACCATGATCTGTTCGTATAGCTCCAGTTATCAGATAAAATTTGATACTTTTTAAAATACCTTAAATTAGTTACCATATTTGTACTGTATAGATACCAATGATAAATAAAAAGGATCAAACTGATCCAATTGATAATTTAGAGTATGAAAAAGTTCTAGAAGAAGAAATAATTAATTCATACGAAAGTAAATTTCAGAAAGATACTGAAGAAGATATTAAAAAGATTAAATTCTACAGACTCAAAAGAACTCCATTAGAAATATTGAATAGGTCATTTTTCTTTTTCTTTATTGGAAGTTTTCTTTTCTCTTTGTTTTTAGCTTATTCAGAAAGTAAGTTATGGTTCATACTTTATGTAATAAGTGCATTGTCATGTGTTTTCTATACTCCTAATAGAAAGGCACTTAAAGAATTAATCGCAGCTTGGCCAAATATAGAGGATCTCATCAAAGGGAGGAGTATGTGGAGAAAAGGCAAGTAAATAGATTATGATACCGTTGATTTCATTTAAAAAATGGCTATTAAATATCCTTGTGCCATACATAGAGGGCACCAATAAGAAAAAAGAGGATAAAAAATGAGTTTAATAAAGTTTGGAATTATTGTTGAAATTTTTTTGTTTGTGGGAGTTTTTTTATGGATTAGGAAACTAAATAGTAAACAAAGTAGGCAACCATCTTTATCAAAAAAAATAATAAAAAATCTCAAATTTTAGAATTTTGATCACAAAATAAGGAATCTTCATAAAGAGATCAAATTTATGGGAAAATTCTTTACTTTTTTCTCTCACTTTGTATGTGAAATCGTTTAGAACATCTACATCGTTCTTAAAAAATATGGTTTCCTCCATTCAAGGTCTTGCTCCAATAACCAATCCATTAAACAGTGTCTTAATAGAAAAGAAACTAATAAATGTTGATCAGAAGTTTATTCAACTTGTTTCTCTGGCAGAAGGGTTACCTCGGACAGAAGTTATTGAAAGTGGAAGGAATTATTGGAGAGGTGTTTGTAGAAGCTTGATTTTTAGATTTCCTGACGATCTTGAAATTTTAAAGCTTGATGTAAGAAGTTATGTAGATAGATCAAAAGGAATTATCCAGATAAGATCTGCAGCAAGATTGGGACAATCAGATTTAGGCGTTAATCTAAGAAGAGTGGAATACTTGTTTAATCAATTAGAAAAATTTTAATTAATCTATTTTTTATAAATTTAAGGTTCTTTTTACTAAATAGGTGTGCTTTAATTCATAAGAATATTTGAAATGCCATGGTAAAGATAATCTTAGTTGGAATTATTGTCGCGCTTGTATATTCTCAACCTGACCTTCGTCTTACGGTCGCTGATTGGTTAAAAGCAGCTTCTGATTTTCTTATTGAATCAGTACAAGTAAAACCTTGAATTAATTTTTAATGAAGCATTAAATAAGACCTGAGACAGTAATCATTTGTTTAATGCATAGAGCTACGAAAATAAATATTATGATCCTGCTAAATATGTATTTCACTTAAACAAATAAATAGTTTTAGGAACATAATAGAAAATTTTTTTGAAATTTTTGAATAGTTAACGATAATAAGGGATATGAAGCTTAGATTATTTGAGTTCTATTTTATTAAAGACTATTTAAGGCCTTGGTTTGGTCTTATTTATTCTTTATTCTTTCTGTTTTTTTTAGGTGCAATTGGCTATCGAATAACAGAGGGATGGGAATGGAGTGATTGCTTATGGATGGTTCTGATCACAATAACCACTATTGGTTTTGGAGAAGTTCAACCTTTAAGTCCTGAAGGCAGGATCGTGACTGTATTAGTAATCGTTGGCGGATTGATCTTTATTCAATTTACCTTTCAAAAAGCTGTAAGATTATTCGAATCCGGCTATTTTCAAAGAGTAAACGAATTACGTTTTAAAAGACTTCTTAGAAAAATGGAAAATCATGTAATTTTGTGCGGATATGGGAGGGTAGGTCAGGAAATATCAAACCAAATAAAAACGCAAAATATTCCAATTATTGTTGTTGAGAGTGATGAAGATAGAAAAAAAATTGCAGAAGAAAATGGTTTAGAAGTGCTTTGTGCTGATGCAACTCTTGATGAGACTTTAAAACTGGCAGGATTAGAAAAATGCAAAAGCTTGGTTGTAACTTTGCCCAATGATGCTGCTAATTTATATGTTGTTTTAAGCGCTAAAGGGATAAGAAGTTCTATAAGAGTAATTGCAAGAGCTGGAACTGAAGAAGCTGCAAGTAAGTTGAGATTAGCTGGAGCAAGTATAGTTGTAAGCCCTTATATTGCTGCAGGAAGAGCAATGGCATCAATGGCATTAAGACCAATAGCTATTGACTTTCTAGATCTTCTCGCAGGAAGTGAATGTGAGATTGAAGAATTTGAATTAAGTAATGATATTAGTCTTTTTGAAACAGCAGAGAAAAGATCACTTTCTGAACTTGGAATAGGTAAAAAGAGTGGTGCAAAAATTTTAGCTATTAAAGAGAACGAAAAATTATTTACCAACCCTGGAGGTAATTTCATACTTCAGCCAGGTCAGGTATTAATTGCCTTTGGTAGTAAAGAACAACTAAATATTTTGAACGGATTATTAGGTAATCTTGTCGTAGCAGTAGAGTTATTAAAATAGATAGATTTAGATTCACAATTAATTGCTAAATTAATTGTGGGTGAAATAAATCAAATGAAAATATTTAAATTTCTAATTGTAATTCCTGTAATAACTTTAATAATTATTTTTCAAACCTCTTTGCAAAATAGATATCTAATGGCTTCTGATATTAGTGATGGAGAGACAATTTTTAGAAATGTTTGTGCAGGCTGCCATGTAAGAGGTGGATCAGTCGTTCTTAAAGGATCCAAATCATTAAAACTTTCCGACCTTGAAAAAAGAGGAATAGCTGATGTAAATTCAATCACAAAAATTGCTAATGATGGGATTGGTTTTATGAAAGGTTATAAAAATAAATTGAAGGATGGAGAGGATAAGGTTCTTGCACAATGGATTATTCAAAATGCAGAAAAGGGTTGGGAGTAAATGAAAAGCTTACTTCTTGCATCGTTTTTATTTCTATTAGCTGAATATTCTTTTGCTGAGGAATTTACTAATTACACAATAACATCTGATTCTCAAGTAAATACTTTAGAAGGTGATTTAGAGGCTATGGGAAATGTAGTCATTAAGAGTAATAGTGGTAATTTTGAGGCTTATTCTGACAAGCTTTCTTTTGACAAAGATGATAAATCTCTAAAACTTATTGGTAATGTTTATGTTAAAAATTTAGAGTCTGAGGGAATTGCAATTGAAGAAATATCTGGAGATGAGTTGACCATATTTACTGAAACAGGAATTTTTGAATTCAAATCTCAAAATAAAAATAGAGTAACAGCAAAAATTAAATTTTAAATAAAGAGTCGATATTTAATTGCAATTTAAATTGCTAGCTGAGCTCTTAATAACGATATATACATAATTATTTTTTATATCAAAATAATTTGATTTATATATCTTTAAATTTATAAATTATCTTTTTACTGTAATTTGTATTTACCAGAATTATTTCTCATTACAAAGTGGGTATTTTCAAAAAAGTCCTTATTTTTTCTTCTACTATCTCATTAGTTTTCTCTCCAGCAGCGATTGCTTCAAAAAGATTGAGCGGAGCTGGTGCTACATTTCCCTCGAAAATTTATACTAGGTGGTTTTTTGATTTAGCTCAATCAGGTGGACCAAGGGTTAATTACCAAGCAGTTGGTTCGGGCTCTGGAAGAAAAGCTTTTATAGACCAAACCGTAAACTTTGGTGCTTCTGATGATCCTATGAAGGCTAAAGATATAGCAAAGGTATCAAGAGGTTTAGTACAGATTCCTATGGTTGGAGGAACTATTGCTTTTGGTTATAACTATGATTGCGATTTGAATCTTACTCAAGAGCAGGCAGTACGAGTTGCAATGGGTATGGTCAAAAACTGGAAAGAATTAGGCTGTAAATCAGGAAAGTTAACTTGGACACATCGTTCTGATGGTTCAGGAACTACTAAGGCTTTCACAAACTCTATGGAAGCATTTTCACCAACATGGACTTTAGGAACTGGTAAATCAGTTAAGTGGCCAGCAGGCGTAGGAGCAAAAGGTAATTCTGGTGTTGCAGGTGTAATTCAAAACTCTCCAGGCTCAATTGGTTATGTAAATCAGTCATATATTAAAGGTAATATTAAGGCTGCTGCACTCCAAAATCTTGCAGGGGAGTTTCTAAAACCATCTATAGAAGCAGGAGCTAAGGCTCTTAATGGTATTACTTTAGATGAAAATCTTGCGGGTAAAAATCCTAATCCAACAGCAAAAGGAGCGTACCCTATCGCTTCATTGACATGGATACTTGCTTACGAAAAAGGTAATGGGAGAAACACTAAAGCAATCAAACACGCCTTTAATACATTGTTAAGTGATGAGTATCAAGATAAGGCTTCATCCCTTGGATTTATCCCCTTAAAAGGGAATATCCTATTGAAATCAAGAGCTGCCGTTGAAAAAATAGGTAGTTGAATTTTTTAATAGATGTCAAATTATCATGACTTTCTTATACCTTTAACCCCTCTTAAAGTCTTTTACAACATTTAGTAGTAGATTTATATAGATATTCTTTTTTTAATGGAAGAGAAATTAACTCTTTTCAAGAATCGTAAAAGATTCGGTATCGAAAAAAATATAGATATTATCTTCAAGAATACTGCCCTAGTCTTGTCTAGTTTCGTAGCAATAATACTTTTAGGAATTATTTTAGTTGTCTTTTTTCAGTCATTTGAATCATTTTCAAGGTATGGCTTGAAGTTTTTAGTCACCTCTGAATGGAATCCAGTAAAAGATGAATACGGAGCTTTTACTGCAATATATGGCACATTAGTAACCTCATTTCTTTCGTTATTAATAACTATCCCTTTGGGCGTTGGAACTGCAATATTTATTACCGAGGACTTTGTACCGAAAGTTGTTAGAGAAATAATAGGTTCTTTTGTTGAATTATTAGCGGCTATTCCATCAGTTGTATTGGGACTTTGGGCAATATTTGTTATGGAACCTTTTTTTAGAGCCTTTTTTGTCTTTTTACATAATTTCTTTGGTTGGATACCTTTATTCAGTACAGAACCTACAGGTAGGAATTCTTTGTTAGCAATATTGATTTTAGTAGTAATGCTTTTACCAATAGTGACTTCTATAGCTAGAGATTCTCTTAATCAAGTGCCTAAAAAGCTTAGAAATGCTGCATATGGAATTGGAGCAAGTAGATGGAAAACAATATTTTCAGTAATTTTGCCGGCAGCATTATCAGGAATTATGGCAGGTGTTTTATTGGCTTTAGGCAGGGCAATGGGAGAAACAATGGCTGTCACAATGATTATTGGTAATTCCAATGCATTTAGTTGGTCTCTATTATCTCCTGGATATACCATTTCTTCCATGCTTGCAAACCAGTTTGGTGAAGCCGATGGAAGTCAGGTTTCATCACTTTTTTATGCGGCTTTTGTACTGATGATCCTATCTTTAGTGGTCAATATCTTTGCGCAATGGCTAGTTAAGAAATTCAGTCTCAAATATTAGATAATTATGAATTCACTTTATTATCAGAAAAGATTATCAAGAAATATAGGAGATAAATTCTTTACTTCTTTATCAGTAATTTGTGCATTGATAGCAATACTTCCTTTGATTTTTCTAGTGACTTATATCCTTTACAAAGGTGGATCTCAAATCACACCGGAATTATTTACTTTAGAACCAAATCCCCCTGGAGATGATTTAGATGCAGGAGGTATTAATCCTGCATTAATAGGGACATTAATAATTACTACCATTGCTTCAATTATTGCAATACCGGTAGGTGTTGGAGGTGGCATATATCTAGCTGAATATTCTAAAGGTGGTTCTTTTTCAAGGTTTATTAGATTTGGGGTAAATGTTTTGGCAGGTGTTCCCTCAATAATTGCTGGTGTCTTTATTTATGCCTTAATTGTTTCTACAAAGATCTTGTTTGGGAGTATGTACAGCGGTTTGGCTGGAGGGATGGCGCTTTCAATATTGATGTTGCCTACTGTGATTAAGACTACTGACGAGGGTTTAAAGTTAGTTCCTAACGAATTAAGATATGCGTCTCTTGGTATTGGAGCAAGTATGTATACAACCATATTGAAGGTTACTTTGCCCTCTGCTTTTAGGTCTATTGCTACTGGCGTTGTACTGGGAATCGCAAGAGCTGCAGGTGAAACAGCACCTTTGATATTTACTGCTTTATTCTCTTACTACTACATAACAGGCTTTGAAGACTTGTTTTATGAAATGGGTTCTTTGGCTGTATTGATATACAACTTTGCTCTTGAACCTTATGATGCACAGAATAAATTAGCCTGGGCAGCTTCCTTTATTCTTGTTTTGTCGATACTATCAGTAAATATATTTTCAAGGATATTGGCCACTTTTACTGAGAAAACAAAGAGAGTATAAATGATTAGAACTAATAAAAAAATACCTAAGAATATCATTTTATCTCTTGAGAATGTCTCTATTAGCTATGGAACTTTCGAAGCAGTAAGAAATGTTTTTTGTAATTTTAAAAAAGGAAATATTACCTCCCTTATTGGCCCTTCAGGTTGTGGTAAATCAACTGTTCTTAGATCATTAAATAGGATGAACGATTTGATTCCCAATTGTTCGTTAAAAGGGACTGTCCTCTTTGATGGAACTAATATTTACGATAAAAGAGTAGATCCAGTTGAAGTGAGAAGAAGAATTGGGATGGTTTTTCAACAACCTAATCCTTTTCCTAAATCTATTTACGAAAATATTGCATTTGGGGCAAGAATTAATGGATTTACTGGAGATATGGATGAATTAGTCGAAAGTTCACTAAGAAAGGCTGCTTTATGGGATGAATGTAAGGATAAATTGAATGATAGTGGTTACTCTTTATCTGGAGGACAACAGCAAAGATTATGTATCGCTCGAACCATTGCAATTGAGCCTGAAATAATTCTCATGGATGAGCCATGTTCTGCATTAGATCCAATTTCCACTCTGAAAATTGAGGAGACGATGCATGAACTTAAGAAGAATTACACAATAATAATCGTTACTCATAATATGCAACAGGCATTAAGAGTTAGTGATATGACAGCATTTTTTAATGCGATCGAATATGAAGATGGTGATGGAGGAAAGGTTGGTTATCTTGCAGAATTTAATTCCACTAAGAAAATTTTCAACTCTCCCAAAGAAAAAACTACTCAGGAATACATATCAGGTAAGTTTGGTTGACGTTAAATTTTTACATTTAAAAGCAAAATTTTTACCTTTAAGACAGTCAAGGGGTAGACAAACAGTATAAATACCTATATAGTTATTTCGAATTAGACGGTTTATCTTTGAAAAACTACCCTTTTCTACCTTTCTTGATTTTTGCAGGGGCTCTCATAACAACTGCAACATTAGGGTTGCCTGTATTTTCTTCATAATTTAAGAGTATTTCTATTTCAGGTAATCTTATGGTTTCAATAATAAATGAAGAATTAATTGGAAGTCCTCATAAAACTTTAATAAAGGGAAAATTATTTGACTTTATAAAAAAAAGAGAGAATATGAATCTGTGTGGGAGTGAAAAATCTGTATTAAAACCATTTTTAATAGTGGTCAATTTCTAATTTATTTATCATGGATAAAACTAAAGAACAGTTAGAAAAATTAAGAGAAGTTGCAGAAGCATCTCTTACAAAAACGGATGAACTTCAAAAAGTTCTTGCTCAAATAGAAGCTTTAATGTCTAGAGAAGAATCACAAACATTATCAAAGAAGAAATAATTATTTAGACAATAATTTTAGGTTTTGTACTTTTAATCACATCCTTACTATTTCTTTGTAGTTATTAATTGGATATGCAGAACCCGTTCCAAAGTTTTCTGTTAGGTCTCGAGGTCTTACCTTCTTTAAGTAAAAGACCTCTTTAATTTGTTTGTTTTTATTATATTATTAACCTACTTATTTAGTTGATTACTTTATAGATTTCTTTCAGGCAGACATTTACGTCGAAAGATTCAGTATTGACGACCTCTAATCCAGTTTTTTCTGTAACTTCTACAGTGGCATTACATTCATCTTGTTTAAGAGCCATATAACTTGGCTTTTTATCTTCTATATCTGATTCAACACTTGATTCAGTATCTTCCTTATATTGCTCCATTACTAGTGTAAGTGCCTCTATCTCAACGGAAAAACTATCATTTGCTTTTACCCCAAATGGGATGACAAGAAATGGGAATAAAATCAAGGCTATTAATTTTTTCATTTCTATAAAATGTGTTTATTTTTTTTATAACGTGAAATGTCTGCTAAAGAAAGAGTCATTAGCTTTATAAATTATTTATTATCTATTTTTAATTGTAAAAATTAGATTTATAGAGATAAATTAATTGATAAATAAAATAAACGAGACTTTTAAGTATAAATTGGTATATCTAAATGAAAAATTTAAGTCACTTCATTAGGATTTTTCTTAAGATTTTATTTCGATAATTTCTTCTTCAGAAACAATTGCCCATTTTTTAAATGACTTTTTGCAGGGATATCCTCCTGTTAAGTCTCCAAATGCAGGTAAAAATAAAGTATTTTTATTCTTATCCATTGCAAAGCATCTAAAAGATAATTTATCTCTATTGTCTTTTAAATAGATTTTTGGATGATAATGTCCACAAATATTTAAGATTTTATTGTTTTTTAAATTAACTGGTTCATGGCTAAAAGTAATATTTTTAGTTTTTCTAATATCAAAAATTTTTATATTTTTAATATCGCAACCTACATCGTGATTTCCTAGGACAAGTTCAACGTTAGTTTTTAGTAGTTCAGGAAGATCCTCAACTTTTTTTTGAAGAGTTTTATCTATTGAATATTTGCTGTGGAATAAATCTCCCAATATTATTAACTTTTCAGGACTATATTTTTTTACTATTTTTTTTATTCTTGCGAAATTGTCTTTATCTGAATTATTAGTAAGAGGTATACCATTTTGCTGAAAATACTCAGCTTTCCCAAGATGAATATCGCATATTAACAACTCTTTTGTTTCCGGTAGAAATAACGCTCTTGAAGGAAGCATCTCTAACAATGTATCTTCCCAACAAAATTTAAAAGAACTTTTTTTCATTTAATCACTATATTTTTTTATAAGTTTTTCTACTCTTTTTTCTATTGGTTCATTGCTTAAAGTATTTTTGAGTCTTTCAACTAATAAAGGGAAAGCAAAAGGAGTTGGAGTTTTTATCTCGTTTAATAGCATTTTTAAATTTTTTAATCTTTCTAATGATCTAGATATTCTTTTATTTTCAAATTGATATTCTTTAACTTCTTGATGCGATTGTTTTATCAAAAGATGGCCTTCTTCATATTTAGTAAATACATCGTAGAAAAGACTTGAACTTATTTGAAGTTGAGAAGAAGTTTTTGTTTTGGTTGGATTATTTTGATTTACTAGTCCACTTATCTGTGCAATATTTTTAAATCTACGTTTTGTTAATTCTGAAAAATTAATTGCATTTTCTAAATCCTCCTCTAATTTTTTGTTATCCAAAAAATAATCAGCTTCTTTTTTAATTATGGAAAAATCATAGTCTTCTGAGGTAGATAAGCTAAACCCAAAATCATTAGCAGTAATACTAAATGTAGATTGTTTTAATTTTGCTAACCTTAAAGCCCATAGAAATGCAATTCCTTCATTTACAAATTTACCATCAAGTGTAAAAACAAAAATATTTGATAAATCCTTGGTTTTATATATTTCTATAAGGAATTCATCTTTCTTTGGAATATTTGAAACAGCCTTTTGTTTCTTGAATATTGGGCGTAATGAATTTAGTTCAGGATTCAAGAAATCATAATTGTCAGATTCATTGCACATATCTATTTCTTTTCTCAAACTTTCACAAAGTAGATCAGAAATTGCCATTTGACCTCCAACCCATGCAGGAATTAGAGAACTTTTTTTTGTTGATTTTTTTACGTACAAAATCATATCTCTGATTCTTACAAATTCAAGCATTTTACCGGCAAAGTAAAAGGTATCTCCAGGATTTAATTTTGAGGCAAAATTCTCTTCTAAATTTCCCAAGGATTTCCCTTTCATATATTTCACATTTACAAATTTGTCACTTGTAATTGTCCCAATATTGAACTTATGCATTCTTATTAAAGATTTGTCTTTTACAAAATATTTAAAGTTTACATTATTATTTTGTGATTCTTCTTTAACTATCTTTTTATATTTTGGGTATGCTTTAAGACACTTTCCTCCATATTCTAAAAAGTCAAGACACCAATTCCAATCTTGATCTTTTATGTTTCTATAACTCCAGCAATTTTTAATTCTTTCTTTCTCAATATTTGGATCAAAGCCATTTCCGCATGCCAAACTTATTAGATGTTGAAGAAGCACATCATAAGATAATTCAGGAAGTCTAATTTCCTCAGATATACCACTTTTTATTATTCTTCTAATTGCACTAATCTCTAATAACTCTAAAGAATTAGTAGGCATAAAAATTATTTTTGATTTTCCGCCTGGTCTATGAGCACTTCTTCCCGCTCTTTGGATAAGTCTAGCTAAATTCTTTGCACTACCAATTTGAACTATTTGATCTACAGGTTGGAAGTCAACTCCCAAGTCTAAAGAGCTGGTGCAGACTACCCATTTTATTAATCCGTCTTTAACCCCTTCTTCAACTCTTTTTCTGTCTTCTTTATCGAGGGAACCGTGATGAAGTGCGATTTTGTCTTCCATCTCAGGCAGAAAAAATTTAAGACATTGATACCATCTTTCAGATTGGTTTCTTGTATTAGTGAATAATAAGGTGCTTTTATTTTTATCTAGGATTTTTAAAAGTGAAGAATGACTTCTGATTCCTAGATGCCCACTCCATGGAAAGGTCGTTTCCTCCTCTGGTAAAACGCTTATAATTTCGATTTCTTTTTGAATATTAGTACTTATAATTTTGGGTTTAGTAGCGTTCATACCAACTATTGCTCTTGCTGCTTCTTCAATATTTCCAATAGTTGCAGACATTGCCCAAATTTTTAAATTTTTTATATTACCTCTTAGCCAACTTAAAGATAACTCGCACTGGTTTCCTCTTTTACTACCCATCAATTCATGCCATTCATCAATAATTATTGATGACAACTCCTTGAACAGATTATTAGATTCTTTATTAGAAAGTAAAAGAGATAAAGACTCTGGAGTGGTAATAAGAATATTAGGTGGTTTAGCTAGTTGCTTTTTCTTTTCATATGGGGTTGTATCCCCATTCCTAATTTCAACAGTGATTTCTTTATTAAAATGTAAAGATGCTAATTGTATCGAATTTTTTAGATCTCTACTTAGTGCTTTTAAAGGCGTTATTAATAATATTTGCACACTTTTATTATTTTGGGGATCTTCTATCTGTGATAAAGGTCCCATTAATGCAGCATAAGTTTTGCCGCATCCAGTAGGAACTTGTATTATTCCGTTTTCCCCATTTAAAAATGCTTTCCAAGATTCTATTTGGTATGGTAGTGGCTCCCATCCATTTGAGAAGAAAAACTCTTTAATTTTAGAAATTAAATAATTTGGTTTACTATTTTGAGTAATATTTTTCATGATATTTTTTTCATTAGTTCATAAGCATTCTCTAGGCTATCTGCATCATTGATTTTTTTATCTTTTCTCCATTTTGTTATTCTTGGAAATCTTACTGCTATTCCAGACTTATGACGTTTTGAAATTTGTATTTTTTCAAAAGATATTTCGAATACCATTTCTGGTTTTAACGATCGAACAGGACCAAATTTTTCTATTGTATTTTTCCTTATCCATTTATCTAACTCTTTAATCTCAATATTAGTTAAACCAGAGTATGCACTTGCAAATTTAATTAATTCTTGGTCTTTCCATAATGCAAAACTGTAATCCGTATACAGACCAGCTCTTCTACCGCTACCGCCCCTAGCGTAAATTAGAACAGCATCCAGTTGCATAGGATCAACTTTATATTTCCACCAAATACCTTTTTTTCTACCTGAGGAGTATATAGAAGTCTTTTTCTTAATTATTAATCCTTCAGTATTATTTTCTCGAGATTTTTCTTTATAAGTTAAAGCATCAGGCCAATCTTTAGGAAAGATTAAATCACATATTTTGAAAATATTAGAGATATTATTCTCAGTTTTATTTTGCCATTTTGAAAAATATTTTTCTAACTCAACTCTTCTATTGTCTAATCTAATTTCTCTTATATCTCTTCCATTAATCTCTAAAAGATCATAAGCAATAAAAATGATTGGATATTTTATTTGGATTGATCTATTAGGAGACTTTCTATTTATTCTTTTTTGAAGTAAAGAAAAATCAAAGGCAATTTGTTCTTTAAAATTCCAAACTAATAATTCCCCATCAAGAACAAAATCATCTTTTATATGCGACATTTTCTCTACTAACTCTGGGAAAGATTCATTGACTAATTCTTGCCCTCTTGTCCATAACGAAACATTGCCTGACCTTTTAATTAATTGCATCCTAATACCGTCGTATTTCCATTCAAATTGAAAATCATTTATTGAATGATGGAAGATTTTATCTTCAATAGTATTCGCTAGAAGAAATGGAAATGGTTTGGAATTTAACTCTTGAATATTGATATTCTTATTAATTAAAAATTCATATGAATCAATTGAAGGCTTGAAATTACCCATCAACCTATGAGAAATAATCTCTTCATCAATATTAATAAGTTTTGATATTGATTTTGTAATTAACCCGATAGAGACTCCTACTCTAAAAGTTCCAGTAAGAATTTTATTGAAAATTAAATGGTAATCTTCAGGTAATCTTTCCCAAATATTTTTAATTTGTAAATTTTTCTCCTCCTCATTAAGTTTTGATATATCAGGTATTGTTTTGCTTAGTAATTCATTGAGACTTATATTTGATAATTTTTTATTTCTGGAAGTAGTTTTATTTTTAAGTAATAATGTTATTACCTCAGCAGAATCACCAACTTTTAAATAACAGGTATCAATTAACCATTGAGGATATTCATATATTTGAGAAAAAAGATTTTTTAAATATCTTCCACTAATAAATCTCTTATTACTTTTTCCAGTTAGTAAATATATTGCCCATGAATTATCTATTGGTTCATTTGATAAAAAATATCTTTTTAAAACTTCAATTTTATTATTTGTACTATTGATTGAATCTAGATCGCCAAATAATTCTGAAAACTTTTTTAAGCTCATATTTATTTACCGAAGAAAAGAACATTTATTGATTCCTTTTCAACTAAATATTTACTTATGGCTTCACTATCTCCATGATGAAAAAATACATTTTTTGCTTCGGACTTTTTTACTACTTCGAGAATTCCATCCCAATCTGCATGATCAGAGATTGCGAATCCTTTATCATATCCTGATCTTTTTCTTAAAGCTCTTATTGACATCCAACCACTCGCGAAAGCTGTTTGAATATTTTTGAAATTTTTTAGATAAGAGCCCTTACTTAAAGATGGCGGTAATAATATTAGACTTCCTTTAAGTTCATCTATCTTTTTATTTTCAATTTTTATAGTATCTTTAATATCAATTCCAAGTTCCCTATAACTATTGTTCATTTTATGAATACTGTCATGGGAATAAATATTGCCTTTAAAATTTGTTTGACTAATTTCGTTTAACAATCTCTGAGCTTTTCCAAGTGAATAGCAGAAAAGTAAAGAAGTTTTTTCTGGTGAATTAGTTATCCATTTTGAAATATCATTTGCTATTTTATTTGAGTCATCCCATTTAAATATTGGCAAACCAAAAGTACATTCGCTTATTAAATAATCAGTTTTTACTATTTCATATTGTTTGCAAGTATCATCTTTTTGAAGCTTAAAGTCACCTGAAATTAGCCATTTTTCTTCAGCAAAAATAAATCTTATTTGACTAGATCCAAGGATATGACCTGATGGGTGAAAAGAGATATTAATGCCATTTATCTTAAATTCTTCTCCATATTCAAAAGTCTTAATTTTGATATTATCTCTAACTCTTTCTTTAAGAAGTATCGCAGTTTCCTTAGTAGAAATGTATTCTTCACAGCCAAATGTGAAGTGATCAAAATGAGCATGAGTTATTAATGCCTTTTTTACTGGCTTGCTTGGATCAATCCAAATATCAGCAAGATCACAATAAAGATTTCCATCTTTATATCTAATTAAATATTCTTGTTTAGTTCTCAAAACTACATCTCTTTAAATGAAGTTAGTTTGGCTAATTATGCCCACGCTTGTTTTGATAAAGCTATGGCTGAAATTATTAGTAAAGCAATAACTACAAATTTGTTACTCCAATTAATCATGAATGAACTAAGTTTGTTAAAAGAAAATCTATTAGATGTCACAATATTTTTCTGATTAAGAATGTGATGATTTTCATTATTTTTTAAGTAATTTAAATTTTTAATCTCATTTATTAATTTAGATTCGCAAGTTGAGAGTTGTTCTACTTGATTTAATAAATCTATATCTTCTGGTCTTAATAAAGAATTTAATTCTTTAATTTGACTTTTGTTTTTCACAAGAAATTCATTAACAATCTCATCTTTTCCTAATCCTTTCTTTAAACTTAAAAGAATATCATCTCTTTCCCAGGATTTTTCAAGAGAATTTAAAATTTTACTTATGCTCATTTTAAGTATTTTTACTTATAATAAATTATTATTTTTTTCTTTTGTGGCTATTTACTTTAAGTAATTAGAAAAAATTATTTTTATTTAAGATTTACGAATAAGTCTGTTTGCAAAATATTTTATCTTAACCTTTTCTGCAATTTTTTTAGAACTGCTTTTGTTTTTAACTTTATTTAAATTGATCACTTCATCTGAGACATTTTTGCCTGTTTCAAAATAACTTTTAATTTTTTCTAATTCTTCTTCATTTAATCTTTTTGTAGCACCTTTTGCGTTTATTCCAAGTTTCTTGCACGCTAGTAATATTCTATTACTTTCGACATTAAGAACTTTGGCAATACTGAAAATAGGAGTGTTAATAGACATTATTTTCTTTATTATGAAATTTATTATTTATAGTATATTTATAAGTTAGTAATTAAATATATATTTAACTATTATTAATTTGAAAAAGTTTTTTAATTAGGCTACTTCATCTTCGAAATTATTTAAATCATTAAACTTTTTCTTCATGGTTGGGTTATTTCTAGTTAATTTCTTTACTGTCAAATCTTGAGATTTGCTGTCAGCAGATAAAAGATGTTTTTTTGAGAGAACTAAAGCCTCTTTAGTTTTTTGTAAATGGGTTATTGATTTATCAATTTCTGAAATTGCATCATTAAATCTATCTTGGGCAAGTGAAACATTTTTACCAACTGCATTTTTGAATTGCTCAAGAGTACTTTCAAAATTAGTTATGTCAAAATTCTCACGTTTCATTAAATCAATTTGTGATTTGTATTTTAAGGTTTCCATAGATGCATTTCTTAGCAGAGAAATAATGGGCAAGAAAAATTGAGGTCTTATGACATACATTTTTGGGAATCTATGAGAAACATCTACTATGCCAGCATTATATAGTTCACTATCTGGTTCTAGAAGGGATACGAGAACTGCATATTCACAAGATTTTTGTCTTCTATCTTTATCTAATTCTTTTAAAAAGTCTTCGTTTTTTCTTTTATTAGTTCCATTTAAACTTTCATTCTTCATCTCGAACATTATAGATACCACTTCAGTTTTATTTTCATCAAATTCTCTAAATATATAGTCACCTTTACTTCCAGAAGTGGCATCATTATCCTTTTCGAAATATGAGTTTTTAAAAGCAGAGGCGCGATTCAGATTAAATTGGGTTTCGCAATGAATTTCTAATGTTTCTCCTATCATCTTTGTAGATAATCTAGATTTCATTTCTCTTAACTCCTGAATAGTCAAGTCCCTTTCACTAATTTTGCTTTTAAACTTTTCTTCAATTAATTTTTCATTAATTGAATGTTCAAGCCTCATTTTTTCAATGGAATTTGTTAATGATGAGTTCTCTTTTTCTAAATTAGTAACAGCTTCACTGACTTTGTTTTTTAAAGATAATTCTGAAATTAAAGACTGGTTTTTGATTTCGTCCTTCAACTTGATTAATTCATTATTTAATGAATTAATTTTATTTGTTGCTTGGTTTTTTAAATCATTAAGGGCATTTGTTTTCTTTTCATCGGCTATTTTTAATTTAGATTCAAGAGTTTGGATCTCAGAATCTTTAATGCGATTTTGCTCTATTAACTGTATTTTCAACTCACGTTTTAAAATTTCCAAAGCTTTTTTATTATCTTCTTCAGCCAAAATAAGTCTTTCTTTTATTTGTTTGTTGAATTCTTCGTCTTTTATCTGAAGAAGTATTTCTTCAAAGCTGCTGGGATCAATTCGGAAAGTTTTGCCACATGAAGGACATTTAATATCTTTCATTTTTAATTACAAAATTAATATTAGAATGGATTTAATATTCGAATTATGTAAAAAGAATATTATTCTTGACTAAGAATAAACAATGATCCAATGTTATGCATTAAAAAATAAAATAATTACTCAATAAAAGTCATATTAATCCAGATTCCTTAAGGATATTTATTTTATTTGCTAATTCAATATCTGCAGAAGAAATTGAGCGGTCTAAAGTTTTGTGAGATGAAACGGTGTAACCACTATCATCAACAAATTCGTCCTCAGCATCTTTTAAGTGGGCATTTTCATTTTGGAGATCTTTAAAATTATCCGACTTGTATATATTTGACTTACTGGTATTACTATATCCAAAATTCGCAATTCCTCTGGCATCTAATGCTTCCTCTACTAATATTCCAACTACCTTAGATCTACTTATAGATTCGCTCTTGGATATTTCATCAATAATTTCAAGTACTCTCTTTCTAGGGAGATATCCTATTCTTTTTACTTTATTTTCCATGAGCCTTTATATATGTCAATATTGTAACACTTTTGTCAAATTAAATCAGATTTTATTGATAGTACTAAGTGTGAATTTAAATAATGAGATTAAAGTATTATTATTAATGAACACTCATACTAAGTTATTTCTTAAATAGCCATGAGGATAATTTATCTGCTTCTTCTAATAACTCTCTTAGATTGGGTGGAATTTTTCAAATTTTATTAATTTAATTTCTAAATATTATGAAAGATAAACTATATAATAATGCTGATAGCTTTGCAATGTCATTTGATGAGGAATGGGAAAATATTAATTGTGATAATTTACTATTGAAAATAGATAAAGTATTTGAAGTTTTATCAGACCACCCTTTTTTAATCTCTAATCATGAAGATGCAAGAAAAATGGCAGAATTTAGGATATTTTCATTAAAAAAATTTCAATAATTTTTTTAAGTTTTATTGAAATTAATTATTTAATTTATATCTTCACTTCTTTAGATTTACATAATTGGCGAATTGAAAAATCCCTTACTATATAAGAATATTATGATGCCAATTATTGGACCTATTCCAAATACAAAAAGTACTAATTTTGCAGAATTTTTTGTTTGCCCTAATTTTTGATCTTTTAAATTTGAATTAGTTTGATTTTTTTTTGATTTTTTCTTTTTCATGAAGGATATATTACTACAACACGACTTTAAAAGAGTTTTGACATGTTATTTGAGTTGAAATAATTTTTCAATTTAAAGTAATTCATATAGGAATCAAAAAGGTCATATTGTATAATGTTAAGAATATAAAGCAAATATGAGTGCAACTAAGAGAGAGGAAGTATGTTCTCACCTTAGATACATAAGGTTAGAACTTAGAGAAATGCATCAAATGCTTATCAAAGAAGATTTGTTGCCAGATCTTAATGAAGCTAAGGAAGTTCATGCTCAACTCGATGCTTTATTGGATTTATTATCAGAAAAAAGAGTAAAGAAGATAAAAAGCCAATTTTAACTTATTAGTTGATTTTCTTATATCAAAGATAATTTGTAGCTGACTCTATTTTTTTTCGATTATCATGCATTTGTTCTAATTTATTGTACATTTCTTTAATTTGGATTTGTATTAAATCGGTCGAATTTATATTGCTTAACGCATCTAATGCTGATAGAAGGCTATCCTTGGCTTCAATTAAATGTCTACATTCTTTACTGCCTGCTTCGTATGCCATACTATATTATAAAATTGTTATATTCCCAAGATATTAAAAATTCTTCCGTATTGCTTGATACTCTTATTAAAAAACGCTTATTATTGTAATTTTCAATACAGAACAAGAAATTATTTTTACTAATATTTAATAAAAACTTATGCAAGAAAACTCCAATGATTATAAATATTGTATTAAGTTGGCATTAGATAATGCAAAAAAAAGAATTAATGTATTAGAAAATTCTGATAAAAATTCTGTCCTAGAAGAATATAAGGAATGGATTAATGATGGTTTAAATAAGCATACAGTTTTACTTTTAAGAGATGATCCTATCATCTAGTATTATATAAAAGTATTTTCTAATTCTTTGTATTCGAAGTAACCCTAAATAAAAAATAAAGACTAAGTATAAAAATAATTGCCAAGATAACAGTTAAAGAAGAAAAATTATCCATATCTATATCTATTTAAAAATTAATTTAACTATAGCAATTAAGTTAATTAGGTCTTGCATTCAGTTTTCTTTGAAAAGATAAAGAATAAATTTATCCAAATTTTCTTTTTCTAAAAATATTTTTTTATTCTTATAAGTTTTTAATTTATTAAAAATTAAGTCAACTAAATTTTCTGATTTTAGAGTCATTTATAAAATTTATTTTTCTAATAAGTAAATTTTCTCTTCACCTATTTTATCTGGCTTTGTTATTTTGCATCCTTTATCTTTTTCCATATTACAATCTTTTGTGGCAGGAACAGATTTCCAGGTACAAATTTTTTCTTGAACATCTTCTTCTAAAATTTTCCATCCATCATCTAAGTATTCTGAAATACCATCATCTCCACAGGAAAACTTTATTTCAATTCTTTTCTTATCTGAATTGGAAGTCTCATCAATATTTTTTTCCAAATTTTTTAAGGGATACTCTTTATTAGTTGATGTCTTACAAGAACTTAAGAAAATTGTAATAAGAATTATTTGTAAAAAATTTTTTATTATGTTCATTTTTTTACTTTTGATAATTCCAAATTATTCAAATTATAGTTTATTTTGATTCTATTAATTTTAATAGTTTATCCATTTTATTCATCAATTCTTTTACATCATCTGGGTTCGGTAATATTAATTCTTCTGTAACTTCTAAATGCATTTTCTTTAAGTTTTGCCTCAAATGTTTTAAATGCATTTTTACATTTTCCTTTTTTTGTTTTATATCAGTCATGGGATTAAAATTTAAACTTTATTAAACTTAAAGTTATTATCATAATATTGGGATGGTTATTAATAGAAAATAATTTAAGATTTAATTTTTTAAATTTTCTATTTCATAGATTTCTTCGCCACCATAACAAAAATTTGAGGATAACATTTTTATTTCCCTATTATTAATTCCTAATGTATTTTTATTTTTAATAATATAATTTTTGGCAATAGCTTCACAATCTAATTTGCTTTTTGCATGTTTAATAACCGGATAAAAATATGCCAATGCAGCAATTACAAATAAAAATTTTATTAATGATTTTATATCATTTTTAATAAAATCTTTAGAAGTTTTTTTGGCTTTTAATATTTTTATTAGTAATTTATCTGGCAAACCTACTTGAACAAATAATAACTCTACCCACCATGGAAGATCCTTATCTTTCTTTTTCTTTAAGTTTTCAGAAGTATTCATTTTCTTGGCTTCATAATTTTGGTTTCTAACCTCTTTAGAATTAGTTGTTTCTTTTTTACTCATATCATCGAATGATTTATTGGGAATGTAGAGGTTTTATTTTGATTTGGAAACTATATTTTTATTTTATAAGTTTTAATTTAATTTATCTATGAATTTGAGTATTGTTAATCTGAATTTAAAATTTTAAATGGCAAAAAAAAGAAGGAAGTTAAATAAAGAGTTTGAGAGAAAAATATATTCATCAAAAAAAAATGTCGAATTAGTATTGGCAAAAATCTATGATATCGATGATGAAGACATACAAAAAGAATATATGAGCGCTTTTAACGAAGTGGTTTACTTATATGATGAATTAAAAGAAGATTATGAGCGACAAGGATTTTCTGATAATTCAGAAGAACTTCTCGCAAACTATAAAAATGCTTTTAATCTTTTCGAATCAGAATTTGAAATTTAAATTCAATTTCTAATTACCGTTTGTAATGTGTTACAGGTATTTCAATTAGTTTTCCTTTTTGCAGATCAGATCTTTTCTCTTGTAATTTTTTGATACAAAAAGATACCCTTTTCTCCTTTGCACAAAATCTTTTTATTTGGTAGTTAGTAAGTGAGATTGATTCATTACTAAATGAAAAAAAGGGTAATAAAAACATAGAAAAATTTAATAAAAGTTTCATTTATTCTCTCCTAACTATTTTCTCATTCTCTTTAATTTAATCACTTTTATTGTAGATATCTATAATTTTTTTTAATTCATCTTTACTTAAGTCTGTTGAAATAAAAACTTCTTGGGCTGTTTTACCCTTTCTTGCTATTGCTTTATATCCGTTTATAGTTTTCACTGATAATCTAATTATCAATTTAGAGGATCTTCCCCTTGATCTTGAAATAGCAGCTGGGGTTATTGTTTTGATATTATTATCCAGTACCAATTTTTGGAGTATTGGAATTAGACCTTCTATATTTGTACTATGATTTAAAACTAACCTTCCCAATTTAAATTTATATTCATTCTATTGAGAAAATTTTGTTTCTGAGAAATTAACTTTAGCTTTAAAATGATTAAAAATTATGAAGTTCTGTTATATTTATAAAAATGCTTTATTTCTAATGATCTTTCAAATAGGTTGGGCAGCATTAGCTGCAATTTTTACTTTTTCTATTGCAATGGTTGTTTGGGGAAGAAATGGTGACGGATCAATTGATATATGATTTCATTTTTAAATTATGAAGTCTATTTAAGTAAATTTCTTATCTTAAGTTCATTCGTATTACTTTTATTTATAACTTTTGCTGTAGTTTATATATCTTATGTCTCTTGGAAAGATAAAAAAAGATTAAAAAGATAAATATTATTTTTGGTCTTTTTTCTTATCCTTAATTTTGAGCTCTTCAATTAATTCTTTTGCTTGTTCCAATTTAGATATGCTGCTTTTGTAAATCCCAATATCTTTATCTGCTTTATTAGTGGATAAGTTTAATTTTTCAAAAATTTCAAAGATTAACTTATTTGCATCTGATTCATTTTTCTTCTCAAGATCTTGGGAGTTTGAAATTAATATATATATCCCTAAGTTCAAAATTCTTGAGGGATAAGGTTTAGAATTGCTTTTTTCTATTAATAATTTCAAAATATCCTTAGATGTTTTATCCTTGAATTCCTTTTGAGATTTTTGAGATATTTCATTAATTTCCTTTGCTTCAAAATTTGTAGAACTGCATAAAGATTCAAAAAGTAGATCTAAATGTTTTTCAGGTTGATATCCTTTCATTAATTCTTTGAATGTTTCGGTAAGGCCGACACAAAAGAGATAATCTTGCGTAAATTCATTTTGATGGTTTAAAAGATTAAGTTCGACAAGCATTTCATCAACTATTCTTTTATATAAACCTGGAATGACGTAAGGGAATTTTTCATGAAATACCTTTTTGCTATCAGAAACAGTCAATTTTTCTTTCAATTTTTTATTTGTAAACCTTAATAAGGTTAGCGTATGTTGACTCAATATCGTTAATATCTAATAAACAGATAAATATTATTATGATCCCTTTAGTATTAGAAGAATCTGGCGGTAGTGAAAGAGTCTTTGATATTTATTCGAGACTGTTAAGAGAAAGAATAATATTTTTAGGAGAACAAGTTACTAGTGAAACTGCTAATAGAATTGTTGCTCAATTATTATTTCTTGAAGCAGAGGATCCAGATAAGGACATTTATATGTACATAAATTCACCAGGCGGATCCGTATATGATGGATTAGGTATCTTTGACACAATGCAGCATGTTAAGCCTGATATTCATACAGTTTGTGTCGGCCTTGCAGCTAGTATGGGTGCATTTTTGCTTGCGGCAGGTACTAAAGGTAAAAGAAGCAGCCTTAGACATTCAAGGATAATGATTCATCAACCACTTGGTGGTGCTAGAGGACAAGCCAGTGATATAAGAATTCAAGCAGATGAAATTCTGTTTTTAAAAGAAAGACTTAATACTGAACTATCAGAAAGAACCGGGAAGGATTACGATACTATCAAAGAAGATACTGATAGAGATTTTTATATGTCACCAAACGAAGCAGTTGAGTACGGTTTAATTGATTTAGTATTAGATAAAAAACCAATTAAAGTCTAGCTTAATAATTGAGGGGTCCTTTCCTTCTCAGGAATTTTGGTGAATTTTGAAAGTATACTTACAAATTCATCACCATCTAATGTTTCTTTTTCGATTAATAGGTCAACTATCTTATCCATAGCTTTTCTATTTTTGCTTACTATATCGTAGGTTTCCTTGTAACACTCCTTGACCATTACTCTAACACTTTCGTCTATTTGTTTAGAGATTGAATCAGAAACTTCACTTCTAGTCATTAAATCTCTACCAACAAATACTTCTTGATTCCCACTTTCTAAAGCTATCGGACCTAAATTACTCATTCCAAATCTTGTAACCATTTGGCGTGCCATTGAAGCAACTTGTTGGAAATCACCTCCCGCTCCTGTTGTAATTTCACCTTTTCCAAAAACTACATCTTCAGCAGCTCTTCCTCCTAAAGCACCCATTATTCTTGCTTTTAGTTGAGCCCTGCTAACAAGGGTTTGTTCATCGTCTGGGGTAAACCAAGTTAATCCTTTAGCCTGACCTCTTGGGATGACGGTCACTTTTTGAACAG
>QCBH01000008.1 GCA_003281685.1 Prochlorococcus sp. AG-347-E23
CTTTTACCTTGTCTGATATTTCTTTATTATCTAAAAATATTGAAAGACTCACAAAACTCTTGCCGAAGCTGATATTTGGATAGATATCCCTTTCTTTACATAATTTCTCAATTTCCCCCATGAATTTACTAATTTTTGAGTATTGCTCAAATTCAAATCTTTTTTCAATCCTCAAAGGTGATTCTTTTTCATTCCACATTAAATTTTTCTTTCAAGGCTAATTACACTATACCTTCAACAAAGTTTCAAAATAAATTTTTATTTGAAGTCCTTAATCAGTTTCCCAGTAATCAATAATGCCTCCAATAGTTAAATCGGTTTGAATTTCTGGATTAGGGCAAGCAAATCTAGCGGCAGAGCCACTAGAAGTAAAGACCCAATTACCCTCTCTAGCGCCAACAGGATCAACAGCAACTAATTTCTTTCCTTTATTATTTTCTAAAATTCGTAAATTCATATAACCTAAGCCAGCGACTCTTTGAGTACAAACCATTCTTCCTAATACCTTCATAATTTCCACAATTTCTATCCTCCTTTTTTATGACTTATCAGGATCCCAATGATCAATTATTCCAACAATCGTTAAATCGCTTGGATAAGATTTGCTTCCCGCTGCTTCTCTAGCAGCAGAACTTCCTACACAAATAACCCAATCTCCTGGCTTACAACCAACAGCATCTACAGCAACCTTATTTGAAGTACCATCCAAAACAACCTGTAGATGTTTATGTTCAAAACCAGGAATCCTATTGGTAGAAACAAGTGGTTTTACAACCTTGCAAATTAACATAATTAGTGAGCCTCCTCTGTTTTTTTATCTAAAGACATTCCAATAATTTGGGCGGAATGAATATTGTCTCTATCTCTAATAGTAGAGCAAGTATGTAACAAACCTTGATCAACTAAATTTTTATATCTAATTGATATCGCATTATTAACTCTTTCACAATCTTTTATTGCCCTCTCTTTTGCGCCGGGTACTTTGCCAGAGTAATCAAATCTTATTACTACTGGAATAGGTAGATCTTGAGACACATTTAGTCCAGTAAAAATCTTAACTCCTACATCTAAATCTGGAGCTCCTTCTTCGACTGTATCTAAATGAGCAAAATAAGTTAAATTTCTGAGATGCACTTCTTTAAAACCTATACCTACTCCAATAAACCTCTCTGCATGTCCAATATCTTCATAAGAACCATTATGAAAACTCTTTACATAATCAATTTGAGAAATATTATTGACAATTAATTTATACATAAATTTTTCCATTCCACTGAGTTTATATTTTGAAAATTGCTTAGAAATTGTCTGACAAATTTCTTTTTCCGCATCCTCTTTTGAAAAGTTTTTTGTTGAATTATAAATTTCTAAAGTAGAAATAGTTTTTTCTAAATCAATCCCTCCATCGCTAGTTGGCAAATGTATTTTTAATGAATCCGTGTCTGTATCAAGTCCAATTAACATTAAATCCACAGAAGCACCACAGCAAAAGCTATTCTCTACAGCCTCTTTAAAAGCATATAGTTTACTTCTACCTTCTTCCGCAGCTAACTCGTCATTACTCCCATGAGCTGCGCATCCCTGATGCAAAGGATCTACAGAACTAAAATGATAAGTTACAACTTTTAAGTACCTAGTATCTTTATGGGCTTCATTAGGGATATTCTCTCTATATCTTTTATGTTCAGTTTTTACCCATCTATTTACTGTATTTTCAATATCAAAAAGTGCGCCAGCGTGAGATCTTCTTCTTACTGAACTAAAAGGTATTCTCATTACATATGCTATTGAATGAGCTAATCGACCATCCGAACAAGGAGTTATATCAAGTAAATGTATTCCACAATCTAAAAGAAATTTTTCAAAATCTTCCGCACCTCTACTTCCTGAAGCCCCTTCAAGAGGATCATTTTTAAAAAAATTGTCACTAAGTTTTTCATGTTGTTTGAAAGCACACCATGCATATAGAGCTCTCATATCGAGAGGTTTAACCCAAGATTTATTTAATACATGAAGAGGTAGATCTATCCCCAAATTTTTTCTTGATATTGCCTGAGCTTTACTTATAAAATCTTCATGATGTTGTATTCGAGCAATTTCCTTTAGAGTTGGAACAATTTCTTCAAAATCACTTTTTATTTTGCTTTCATAACTATATAAATTTTCATTCTGGATACTATTAGTTAATCTGTGAGATTTTCCAGAATTTCCAAAATCATTTGATTTTTTAGTTTGTGTATGAATATTTTCCGTAAAAGTTTTCATTGGAGCTGTAGGCCCCAATGTGAAGTTCTTGGCTTTTGCCAGTCCTCTTAAAGGCATTATTTAATTACCCTCGTGCACCACCTGAAAAGGTAACAAGTTGTCCTTCACGAGTATTACCACTTGATCCAGTTATCAAGAAATCTGGCTCTTTCATTTCATCATTCCTTTTTATATCCATCACTGGCATTGCACTAGTCATGCCTGGCCTTGTAGGATTTCTTTTTCTTGCTGAAGCTCCTTCAGTACCTGTTACTCTGTTTCCTCTTGCCCAATCATCCCCTGTTATCTTCAACCCAGCAGATTGACCCTCGCCAGTAATTCTGGATTGTGCTCTCTCTTTTGAAGAATCAAATTCCTTTAAATCTTTTTTTGGGGTAAGTAGTGAATTTTTGTTTTTATCAAACCTAAATTGTTCTGTGCCTGTTACTGTGTCCTCAGCCATATCGAATGGGCCTGTAATCTTTGAGCCATTTTCATACTCATTGCCTGTTACACCATCTCTTTTTTTATCAGAGTATTTATCTCTTGAGGGAGAATTTACAGAAAATTCATCCCATGAGCTTGAATTTTTTCTTTCACTATTGGCATAATTTTTTTCAGATGAATGATTGGAACAATTATTACCTAACTGATCTCCGCCAACATAAGGGGTACCTGTTGGATTTAGACACGCACCTTTTCCTGCTCCAGTCATACTTCCTCCGATACCCGGTTGTATACCAGTAAGACGTGCATTTGAGCTGCCTCCTAAATAAATCTTTCCTTTATCTTTTAATTCATTTATTAAGTCAGAATTACAATTTTCCTCAACTTGATCTAATCCAGCATATGGTGTCCCAGTTACATTTTTGCAAGTTCCAGGTTCATCGCCAGTAACTTTCTCTGATCTTCCAGTTAAGGTGCCACTAATCTCATTAGCGTTATTTGAGAGACTAACTCCAACCTTCATTGCTTCAGCTTTTGGTTTGGATTTACAGAATGACTCGTATTGTTGGGAACCAATATATTCATCGCCAGTTACATTTTTACAGCTTCCTGGTTCATTACCAGTAACGAATTCAGACCTCCCTACACCTGTACCAGTTAATGCATTACCATTTAATGTATTGTATTTCCCAACTTTTTCATGAGATCTCCCTTTAGGATTAGTTTCTGAACCAAGATATTGATCGCCTGTTAATTGATGACCAGATCCTGACTCATCTCCAGTTACAAGTGCAGATCTCCCAGGCAAAGACCCAGATACTTTTAATCCGTCAGCTGTACTACTATGTTTAACCTTTGAGTGATTTTTGGGAACTTCCCCACAATATTCCTTTGACTGATTTGCAGAACTATATTCAGTACCAGTTACATTTTTGCAAGTTCCAGGTTCATCGCCAGTAACTTTCTCTGATCTTCCGACCTCATTACCTGTGACTTTATTTCCAGCTGATGTTGAAGTTACTGACGATCTAGTTGGCTGTTTATATTCAGGTTGATTTTGGCAAAATTGATCAAGTACTTCGGATCCTAAATATTGTGTACCTGTGACGCTTCTACATGTACTAGCTTCATTACCAGTAGTTTTTAACGATCTATTAGCCTGTGTTCCAGTTACTGTTTGTCCAGAATTAGTTTCACTTTTTCCAACTTTCCAACTTGCATCAGCAATATTCATTTTTGATCCATTTTTATTTGGACCACATGGTCTACATTTACCATTTCCTTTTTTTGAGGTTGCTCCAGTTTTACTTCTTAATTCCCTAACTCTTTGAGATATTTCTCTGCTTGATAAATCTGGATCTCCTCTTCTAGCCAAAGATGCTGCACTACTATTTAGTTTAGAAGCTGATTTGCCATGTTTAGATTGTGCTTCTCTTCTTGCCAAAACAATATCTCTACTTGTATTGGTGATAGGTTTTCTTTTTTGAGTTACCCTTCTTTTAATTTTAGTATTTAGAACTTTATTCTCGGAATTACCAGAATTTGATAAGTCAGGATTTTTATCTGGAGTTATTTTAATTTCATTTACTTGGATCTTTTTATTAGCTTCTGTACGAGTTCTATCAGATGAACTTATGGCTGATTTGCCATGAGTTGACATTGCTTTCCTTCTTTCAATTACAAGTTCTTTGCTGGATAAATTTTTAGAAAAGGATTTTTTATTCATTTTTACTGTTGGAATATGTTTTTTTGCAGTGTTTGTATTATTTGTATCAATTGAAGATTTTATCCCAGAAATTTGCATATCATCAGATGTGCGAACCCTGTCTTTGGTAGTAGAAGAATTGGCAACAGCTTTTTTTCCACTATCACTCATAGCTTTTCTTCTCTCTAATGCAATTTCTCTACTAGTTTTCATTGACATAACCTTCAATTGTGAAACTTTTTAAAAAGACTTTCTCCAAAAAATTAAGTTTTTATGGAGAAAGTTATTTACTACGAAAAGTAGCTTTAACGTCCTTGGAAAACTACAAAAGCTGTTCCTTGACTTTGAGTGTAAGCATCGTATCCGATAATTCTTACATGATGATCAGGGTATGCTCTATGACATGCCTCTAATTCGCTCACGATCAAGTTAAGATCTTTTTCCCCAAAGAATGGGAGTTTCCAATAAGACCAATAAGTTTGCATACATCCACTTGGATGAACATGCTCAATAACTGGACTCCAGCCTTGAGCAATTATGTAGGCAATTTGGTCATATATTTCTTCCTGGGTCATCGGTGGTAAGAAACCGAATGTTTCCAGGGTTGCAACTGTTTGATAGTCGCTTACTGTGCTCTGGAAAGGCATAATTAATCAAAATGTGAATGTAATTGCTCGTAAAAACGAGATTTTAAGAAGTTTGAGGAGAATAAATCTCCTCAATTTCGAAACTTGAGTTAACCCTGAACATCAAGCTTGTCGACAGTGTCAAACTCAAACTTAATTTCCTTCCAAGTTTCAAGAGCAATAGCTAATTCAGGACTATGCTTAGCAGCTTCCATAAGAATGTCTCTACTCTCTTTTTCGATTTCGCGACCAGCATTACGGGCTTTTACACAAGCTTCTAAAGCAACTCTGTTAGCTGCAGCTCCAGCAGCTGAACCCCATGGATGACCATGTGTTCCTCCTCCGAATTGAAGACAGGAATCATCCCCAAAGATCGCTAGAAGTGCAGGCATATGCCAAACATGGATACCACCTGATGCGACTGCAAATACTCCAGGCATTGAACCCCAATCTTGATCAAAGAAGTTACCCCTTGATCTATCTTCAGGAACAAATGACTCTCTTAAGTTGTCAATATAACCAAGAGTTGTTTGACGATCACCTTCTAGTTTTCCAACAACGGTTCCAGTATGTAATTGGTCCCCGCCGGATAGTCTCAAACATTTTGCAAGAACTCTGAAATGGATACCATGTTTTGGATGTCTATCAATAACAGCATGCATAGCTCTATGAATATGCAGAAGCATGCCATTTTTACGACACCAATTAGCTAATCCAGTATTTGCAGTAAAACCACCAGTTATGTAATCATGCATGATGATTGGCATATCTAGCTCTTTTGCAAATTCAGCTCTTTCATAGAGTTCTTCAGGAGTGTTAGCAGTACAATTTAGGTAGTGACCTTTAACTTCTCCAGTTTCTCGCTGAGCAAGCTTAACTGCTTCTGCAACAAACTCGAATCTTTCTCTCCAACGTTGGAATGGTTGAGAATTAATATTCTCATCATCCTTAGTTAAATCAAGACCGCCTCTAAGGCATTCATATACAACTCGACCATAGTTTTTACCAGATAATCCTAATTTAGGTTTGATGGTACAACCAAGTAGAGGTCTTCCGTATTTGTTAAGTCGATCTCTTTCAACTACGATTCCGTTTGGTGGACCACCGCAAGTTTTAATGAAAGCAATTGGGAATCTAATATCTTCTAGACGTAGATGTCTTAGAGCTTTAAATCCAAAAACGTTTCCTACTAGAGAAGTTAATACGTTTGTAATTGAGCCTTCCTCAAAAAGATCTAAAGGATATGCAATAAAAGCATAAAAAGCTTCAGGATCTCCAGGAACGTCTTCTATTCGGTAACAACGTCCTTTATAAAATTCTAAGTCTGTAAGTAACTCGGACCAAACTGTTGACCAAGTACCTGTTGAAGATTCTGCGGCAACAGCTGCTGCAACTTCTTCTCTTGGAACACCTTCTTGACCTGTACATTTGAAACAGGCTAGTAAATCGGTGTCTAGGGGTACATATTCTGGAGTCCAGTAAGTATCTCTGTACTCCTTTACCCCTGCATCATACTTCTTACTCATAAGGATAAATTTAGGTCTGTATAGGGAAAATAATTATTGTGCAAAATTTATAAATCTTGCTTTACTTAATTAGTCCTTTTGACCAAGAAATTCACCGTTACCTAGAGCAGGTTCAACTTCTCTATGAGGACGAGCAATAATGTGAGCTGCAACTAAACCGTCACCAACTCTTTCACAAGCATCAGCACCAGCTCTTACAGCTGCGTTAACTGCTCCTGTTTCGCCTCTAACTAATACTGTGACATAACCGCCGCCTACGAATTCACGACCAATAAGGCGAACTTCTGCTGCCTTAGTCATTGCGTCTGCTGCTTCGATTGCAGGTACAAGTCCGCGTGTCTCGATCATGCCGAGAGCGATACCCATTGTTTCTGTAGCCATTGTCTACTAAATACTAAATGTGGAATGTTCATTTCGAAGAATGCTTCATTAGGTACTTATAAGTCAAGCGTTTTCGACAAAATCTCCATTAATGTTTTTTCTATCATTCATAAGTTTAACTTATCACCCTTGGTACTATTGATATGTCAATACTTATGCAAATTGGTTAGTGCATCAAAACATACTGTTGTGTTAAGAAAAAATTTACATTATGTTATTTACCGTACGAGACAGGCCCTGTCTACACAGGTGTGGAATGTTCAACCTTTCCTGTCTCCGTATCAAGCTTTAAAGTAAGATAATATTCACAATAAATCTTTTACGTCATTTTGAACCTTCCAGTTCTAACAATTGCGAGTGGCAATCAAAGAAAGGTATCTGAAATTTCAGAGATGTTGGATGTTTTGTCTTTGAAGGTTGAGAAGCAACCAGAATATTTAAATGTCGAAGAAACTGGGAAAACATATTTTGAGAATGCACTACTTAAAGCCAAGGCAGCCTCTCTAGAGACAAAAACTTGGGCATTGGCTGATGATTCGGGTCTTGAAGTAGATGTTTTAGATGGTCGACCAGGAATTTATTCTGCTCGATATGCCAAAAATAATGATGAGAAAATTAAAAAACTTATTAATGAAATTTCTGATAGTCCTTATAGGAGTGCAAGATTTATAAGCTGCATGGTTTTGTGCGATCCCTCAGGAAACTTAGTTAAAGATACAACAGGAATATGCTGGGGAGAAATTCTTAAGAACCCCAAATATCCAAATGGGGAATTCGAATCTATTTTTTGGGTTAAAGAAGCTAATTGTGTTTACGGTGAGCTCTCACAATCACAACTAAATAAATTAGGTAGTAGAGGTAAAGCTGCAAAAATTATGTCACCTTTTTTAAAAAAAGAGATAGGTTTAAGTTAAAAAATTCTCAATAATTTGAAATTTCTTCAATTGCTCTTATAGCAGCAGCTGCAGCCTCTTCTACATCCCCTTCTTTCCCGGCGAGAGTTAATCTACCAAAAGCTCCAACAGCCTTTACATCAACAACAGTTATATTAGATGCCTTTTCAGCTTCATTAGCTGCTTTTAAAACATAACCAGCTGGTTCAGTTTCTAATATAAACATGCTCATTCCAGATTGAATCATTGATCCACTTCTGTTTTGTCTATTTATTAAAACTGCATGATCTGGAGTAATTGCTCGAATAACTTCAGTCCAACTCGTAGCAGGCTTTGTTCTTTTTCTAACTTCACTCCCAATAGCATCTAGAACAACATCTCCAGAATGTAAAACCGTACTTTGATCTTTATGGTAAAGAGCAAGAGATCCAAATGCTCTTTCAACAATCATCTGACCAAGTCTTACATTACTTGCTTTTAGAGCAATATCAGTGACTCTATGAACAGCCATCCCGGGCGAAACTTCCATCCAAAGACATGAATCACCAGGAATAGGTAAAAAACCTCTACTAACAGTTCCCATATATGCGGCTAATTGAGGTTGCAGAGAATCTAAAAAAACATATGTTCTTAACTCTATTTGCTCAACTTGACTTGCTTGTCTGGATACCAAAGACTTTTCTGAATCAGTAGTAATAAAACAGCTAGCACCACTGGCCTGAGATTGCACCTCAGATCCTGTGACTAGAGAACTCCCTTTTTTTCGTTGCCCTCTGTTTAAGCTAGAAGTTGGTTCCATTGAAGCGACTATAACGGATAATGGTTCATTTTTTCTATTAAATTTACTTGCATGCTTACCACAAAACGATAACTTCAAGTAAAAGATATGCATTTTTATGGGAACTTCTCAAAAAAAAGAACCAAATGTTTCTGGTACTGAAAAAGAATTAACTCCTGATCAAACTCTTGGATTAGTTAGCCTAAGCTTGATGCAAAAATTATCTCAGAAAGACCCTTCTTTTAGCTGGTTAGAAGAAGATAAAATTGAGAAAGTAAATCTTAAAAACCTTAGAGATAGATTGGAGTTAACCCAATTAGCTATAAATACTGGAGCACCTTTAACAACTTCAGAAGTTACAACTCTAATTGGAGCTAAGCCAGGAAAATCTAAGTTAGAAAGAGCAGGGTTATTAGCTACGAAAATAGCTAGAAATGTATGGAAGCTTTCAAAAACAAGTCAAGGAAATTCCTTCTATAGAAATTAAAATATACCCTAAAAATAATTTTCATAATTCTGATTTAAGTATTTAAACAATCATATAAGTTTTTTAAATGTGTTCATTTTGTAAGAGAACTTATTAATTACTTTCTTAAATGAAAAAGTTTATGCAAGCTTGAAATATAAGCTCTTGAAAATTTTTAATGAGTAAAGTTAAATTTAATAAGGAAACTGGACCAAGGGAAGTTTTTTGTGGGTTAACTTCAATAGTTTGGCTCCACAGAAGAATGCCTGATGCGTTTTTTCTGGTAGTAGGCTCAAGGACATGTGCTCATTTAATTCAAAGCGCTGCTGGAGTTATGATTTTTGCTGAGCCAAGATTTGGGACGGCTATTCTTGAAGAAAAAGATCTTGCTGGTCTTGCTGACGCTCATGAAGAATTAGATCGAGTGGTTAATGATCTTATTGCAAGAAGACCAGAAATAAAAACTCTTTTTCTAGTTGGATCTTGTCCAAGTGAAGTAATCAAACTAGATCTTGCAACTGTCGCAGAGAAATTAAATAAAAGATTTATAGGTCAAGTAAGATTCGTTAATTACTCTGGCAGTGGGATAGAAACAACTTTTACCCAAGGAGAGGATGGCGCCTTAAAAGCTTTAATTCCATTAATGGAGTCATCAAATGAGGAGAAATTATTATTAGTTGGGACTCTTGCAAATAATGTAGAGGATAGATTTAAAAAGATTTTTAGAAATTTAGGAATTTCAAATATTGAGAGCTTTCCACCAAGGCAATCAACAGAATTACCAAAGATTGGCAAAAATACAAAAGTATTGTTAACTCAGCCTTATTTAAGTGATACGGTTCGAGACCTCAAACATCGGGGGTGTGAAATAATTTCAGCTCCATTTCCTCTTGGTATCGAAGGAAGTACTAAATGGTTTTTAGCTGCAGCGAAAGCTTTCAATATTAGTGAACTTAAACTTCATGAAATTATTTCGCCTTTAATAAATAGATCAAAACTTGCTCTTGAATCTCACAAAGAAATACTTAAGGGGAAAAGATTATTTCTTCTTCCTGAATCGCAACTGGAGATATCTTTGGCAAGATTTTTGCATAATGAATGCGAAATGGATCTTATAGAGGTAGGCACTCCTTACCTAAATAAGGATTTAATGAAAGAGGAGATTAATTTATTACCTGATAATACAAAAATTGTCGAAGGGCAACATGTAGAAAAACAATTAGATCGAGTGAGAGAATCTAATCCAGACTTAGTAGTTTGTGGAATGGGTTTAGCTAACCCTCTTGAGGCTGAGGGGATTAGTACTAAGTGGTCAATAGAAATGGTATTCAGTCCAATTCATGGTATCGATCAAGCTGCAGATTTGGCTGGTCTCTTCTCCAAGCCTTTAAAAAGAAATCAAATACTAACTTCAAAAACTTTAGTAACTCATTAAAAACTATGGAATTAACTCTTTGGACGTATGAAGGACCGCCACATGTAGGTGCGATGAGAATTGCCTCATCAATGAAAGACATTCATTACGTGCTTCATGCCCCCCAAGGAGATACATATGCAGATCTCCTATTTACAATGATCGAGAGGAGGGGGCAAAGGCCTCCAGTAACTTATACAACTTTTCAGGCTAGAGACCTTGGAGGCGATACAGCTGAATTAGTGAAGAAAAATATTAAGGAAGCGGTTGAACGATTCAAACCCAAAACTCTGTTAGTCGGAGAAAGTTGTACAGCAGAACTTATCCAAGACCAACCTGGAGCTCTTGCGAAAGGGATGGGGTTTGATATGCCGATTGTGAATCTTGAATTACCTGCTTATAGCAAGAAAGAAAATTGGGGAGCTTCAGAAACTTTTTATCAATTAACAAGAACTCTTTTAAAAGAGAAAGTAAGTTCTTCAGAAAAAATTAGTCCTCTAAGGTGGAAGGAACTAGGGCGCAGACCAAAAGTCAATATACTAGGACCTTCATTACTAGGATTTAGATGCAGGGATGATGTTATTGAAATCCAACGTATACTTTCAGAACAAGGTATAGATACAAATGTTGTTGCTCCATTAGGTGCTAGTCCAGATGACATTAAAAGATTAATTGATGCTGAAATAAATATTTGTCTTTATCAAGAAATTGCGGAAGCATCATGTGAATGGCTTAGACGGAACTTTGGAATGGAATATACAAAAACTATTCCAATTGGAATAAAAAATACAGTTGAATTTATAAATGAAGTTCATAATAAGTTAGACCTACCTTTAACTAACAAAGAAGAGTTAGAACACAAGTCAAAACTTCCTTGGTACTCAAAATCAGTTGACTCAAATTACTTAACTGGCAAAAGAGTTTTTATTTTTGGTGATGGAACACATGCAATCGCGGCTGCAAAAATTGCCAAAGAGGAATTGGGTTTTGAAGTAGTTGGTCTTGGGACATACAGTAGGGAGATGGCAAGACAAGTAAGAGCAACTGCAAAAGAACTAAATTTAGAAGCTCTAATTACTAATAATTATTTAGAAGTAGAAGATGCCATGAAAAAAGCAGCCCCTGAATTGATTTTAGGTACTCAAATGGAAAGGCATAGTGCCAAGAGACTTGGCATTCCTTGTTCAGTAATAAGTACACCAATGCATGTTCAAGATGTTCCTGCAAGATATAGCCCACAGATGGGCTGGGAAGGTGCAAATGTGATTTTTGATGACTGGGTGCATCCCCTAATGATGGGATTAGAAGAACATCTTATTGATATGTTTAAACATGACTTTGAGTTCGTTGATGGTCATCAAAGCCATTTAGGACATACAGCAACAAAAACAGAAAATTTTGTAAATTCTGAGGATAAAGAAGATAAAAATAGTAAGGAAGGAATTATCTGGACTGAATCTGGTAGAGCTGAATTAACAAAAGTTCCATTTTTTGTGAGAGGTAAAGTCAAAACAAATACCGAAAAATATGCAATCTTGAGGGGAATCCCAGAAATAAGTGATGAAACCCTATACGACGCTAAAGCATATTTTAGTTAATTATCTACTAACAAACTATAATTAAGTCATGAGTATTTTCACTCATAATCCAATAGATTTAATCCTAAAAATTCAGTTATAAGAACATATTCCCCACTTTTAATACAATTAAATACATATTTGTTTAGAAACATATATCATGTGTATTTACGCTGCAAGAATATAAATAATAATGTGTTTTAAGCTTTAAATGACAAGTACTATAAATAGACCTCTTGATGGAGAAGGAAGTGTTCAAGTAAAGCAAGATCCAAAAATAAATATTGAAGAAGGAGCTTTAGTTATTGCCGTATATGGGAAGGGTGGTATCGGAAAATCAACTACATCATCAAACCTTTCTGCGGCATTCTCAAAATTAGGTAAAAAGGTTCTACAAATTGGATGTGATCCTAAACACGATAGCACTTTCACTTTGACTCACAAAATGGTTCCTACAGTTATTGATATTCTCGAAGAGGTAGATTTTCATAGCGAAGAATTGAGGCCAACCGATTTCATGTTTGAAGGTTTTAATGGCGTAATGTGCGTCGAAAGTGGAGGTCCTCCTGCTGGGACAGGGTGCGGAGGATATGTAACCGGTCAGACAGTAAAACTATTAAAAGAACATCACTTATTAGAAGATACTGACGTTGTTATTTTTGATGTCCTTGGAGACGTCGTTTGCGGGGGATTTGCAGCTCCATTGCAACATGCAAATTACTGTCTAATTGTTACTGCTAATGACTTCGATTCAATATTTGCTATGAATAGAATAGTCTCTGCAATTAAAGCAAAAGCAAAAAATTATAAAGTCAGATTAGGTGGGGTAGTCGCAAATAGATCAAAAGATACAGACCAAATTGATAAGTTCAATGAAAGAACAGGTTTAAAAACTATGGCCCACTTCAAAGATGTCGACGCCATCAGAAGATCAAGATTAAAAAAATGCACCATTTTTGAAATGGAACCAACTGAAGATGTTATTGAAGTTCAAAATGAATATTTATCTCTTGCTAAAAATATGCTTGAAAACGTAGAACCTTTAGAAGGCAATCCACTTAAAGATAGAGAAATTTTTGATTTATTAGGATTTGATTAGTCTAAATTAATCTAATCCAACCAATTGGCTTGTTAAATCATAAGTTTGTTGAGAGGTCTTCATATCAATTATTCTTTTTGACAACTTTTGAGAAAAAGCTTTTCTTCCAGTTTTTTGACGATTTCCCCAGCTCCAATGGACTGATGGTTTAGCAAATTCTTTATAAGTTGCCACTTGAGCGACCCTCTCTCCTGCCAATCTTTGTGACACATATCCTTTTGTTATGAATTTTTGAAATATCGGGAAAAGGAATCTAAATAACCAAGGTGTATCTCTAAAAAGTTTTGTATCAGCAACACATCCTGGATATAGAGAATTTACAATAATCTTCTCAACAGGATATCTTTTTGATAATTCCTGAACGGTCACCATATTGCAAAGTTTACTATCTTTATAAGCCTTACCTGGCTTAAATTTCTTTCCATTCGCCATACTTATTGGGGATAAAAAACCATTTTTAAATCCAGATAAATCTCCCAAATCAGCTGGGGCAGGGATTGGTATCCTTCCTCCAAGTTCTGAATAATTAGCCGTAACAGTTCCTAATACTGTGATTCTTGGCTTAAATAGAGTCGACTTGCCATTTAAAACAATTTCTCTTTCAGAAGATAAAATATTATCTATAAGAAGGTTTGTCATAAGAAAATGCCCAAAATGATTTACTGCCATTGAGTTTTCAAACCCTTGAGCAGACCTTTCAGGTCTCTTTAGTCTCGGTTTATAAACTGCTGCATTACAAATAAGAGAATTTATTGGCTTCTTAAATCTTTCTAATATTTCATCACAACCTTTTCTCACGTCATCCAAGTTAGAAAGATCTATTTCTATAAAGTGAACATTTTTAACTTCCTCTTTTGTCAAGGATTCCTCAGCTATTTTTATAGCTCTTTTATTTGATCTATTAACAGCTATAACCTCCCATCCAAATCTTAATAGAGGTTTTAGAGTATTTAATCCAACTCCTGAAGTTGTTCCTGTTATTAGGACTAAACCCTTAATGTTCTTACTCACTAGCAAAAAAGTTAATAGAAAAATGAAAAGTGGAATGATTCAAGATCATCCTTATCAACGCCATATTACTCTGATAATGTCCCTAGAAATTATTTGATCTTGATCCTTCATAAATCTTTGCTCACCCTCGGAAGAGAATAAATCATCAAACTTATTTATTAAAACATTAAATCTATATTTTTCGTATGTAAATGAGTCTTCAATTTCCCTTAATCTAGTCAACCTTACTTTGGAACTATGGCCAAGTTTAATCAGGCTTATTATTGCTAAAAGGGAAAAGCTAATTTTTATAATTAAAAAAATCAAAGAAACAAAATTATCTTGTTTTTGTTGTCTTTTTATAAATACAGGCCCCAAATATTTTTTTGAGAAAATACTATTTTTATAAAAAGATTTTGACAAATTAAGTTCTTGATATTTTTATTGAATAAATCAATTCAGTCTTACTATATTTTTACCTTATAAATTTTAAATTTTCTAGTAGACTTTAGTTCCTACCTAAACTAATTCCTAGTCTTAGTGCTAAAACTCCTGCATGCATAACAACTATAAGACTTAATGCAATAAGATTTATTGTTTGAGTTGGCTCCATGTTAAAAAAAATATTTTCTATATTCTCCACCGAAAAGAGGAGATTTGAAACACTATTACAAAATGATGTTACGTAATTAACAAATTGAAAGAAAAAATTTATTGAAAATTATCATAAATAAACCTACAAAGTTAATTTTGGCAATAGAAAATCAGGCTTTAATTTTTTCGACAAATAATTTACCTGGATTTGATCAAATGGCTTTAGATTTAAATTCTTTAGAGCAGACAATTTCGAACCCTGAAATAATTCTCACATTAAGGTTCTACTATTGGACTGGAGATTGGCTTTCTATTGGCTATCACCAAAAGGAAATTCCTTTTCATTGGGAAAATTTATTATCTAATGGAGAAATTAATATTGTTAGACGTCCCTCGGGCGGAGGTGCTGTTCTGCATTCAGGAGGCATAACATATGCATTAACATTTAAAAGGGCATACTATAACGCCTTAAGTTATGAAATGGTTAATAATTGGCTAATTAAAAGTTTTAGAGAATTAGGTCTAAACTTAAAATATGGCAATTCACGAAAATCAAACATCAAAACAAATTGTTTTGGGACTTCATTAATTTCTGATTTAGTTGATCAGGATGGGTTTAAGAGAATAGGTAGTGCCCAATTTCGTAAAAAAGGTGCATTCCTTCAACATGGAGAGATTCAAATAAATCCTTCAAAAGATTTGTGGTTCAAATTATTCAAAGAAGAAGCTCCACCAAAAGTAAATTTAAAACTAACAAATGATGAAATAATTCAACATTTGAGAAGTTCATTCCTGAAAAATCAACCAAATATAAATTTCAAAAATATTGCCATAGATAATAAAAAATAGAAAACTTTAATGACAAGAATTATTAAAGATCTCCTTTCTGCTTCATTGAATTAATTATTCTTGGCAATTCAATTCCTAAGGGATAATGATTTTTAAATTTTAATTTATTAACAATCTCTGAAGGCAAATTAAAACCTAATTTATTCAATACAAAGTTTCCAATTTTTGACCTATCAATTATACCCAAAGGTATATCTGCAGCATTGAGAACCAACAAAAAACCTTCATTTGTTTCTTCAAGTCTTTCTATAGTTCTCCATAATTTATCGTTATAAGATACAGTTTCAAAACTATCGATTGGTTTCTTAAAATCTCCAACAAAGCTCCGTTCCCATTTTTTTAAAGAAATAGTTTTTAAAATATTCTCATCAACGAAACCGGTCCATCTACCATTATTGGTAACAAAAAAATATTTATCCGATGAATCCTTTTTATTTTTTATTAATGTATTAAATTCTGAAAAATTTGAATCGTATGCAATTTTCCTCAAAGGCTTTAATTTGATCTCAGAAACTTTACTAAATTTAAGAATGTTTTCAATTTTAAAAAATTGACTTTCAGATTTTGAAGAATTAACTCCAAACAAGCCCAAAAAAGAAAGAATTAAACCAAAGTAAAAGTTAAATTTAAATAAACAAACTATCCCAAAAAATAAAACAAAGAAAGATAATAATAAATTTACTTTATTGAGGAAATTTCTTCCTTTATTTTTACTCCCTGAAAAATGCCAAATAATACTTTTTAGTAAATCCCCCCCATCTAAAGAACCTATTGGAATCAAATTTAAGAAACCTAAGAATAAATTAAATATTCCTACTCTAGAAATTACATTAACTGCTATTTGTTCTTGAGATGCAGTGTTATTACTAATTAAAAGAAGGATAGATGCTGTAGCGAAACATAAAAGAGGTCTTACAATTGCAATTTTTATATTACCCAAAGCAGTTTGACAATACTTATCTATTTGTAAGATTGCTCCTAGAAAATAAAAAGTAATTTTTCTTATTTTTACACCCTGATTAAGTGAAACAAACGTATGAAAAACCTCATGAAAAATAATTGAAGATAATAAGAAAAAAGAAGTTAAAAATCCTATAATCCAAGATTCTTTAATATTGTAAATCTCACCTGAATTTAAATTAACCTGATTACTTATACTCCATGAGAATAAAAAGAGAATCGCAAACCAATAAGGATGAACTTTAAAGGGAATTCCCCATATTTTAAAAATTTGCCAACTTCTCAAAAATAATCTCCGCTATATTAAGCAATAATATTAATTTTACATTCAGTCTAACTATATGCCCAAGAGTAATACTTTAATTAAAATTTGTGGATTGACTTCAGAAGAACAAGCTCTTCAAGTCGCAAAATTAGGAGCAAATGCTATAGGCATTATTTCAGTGGAAGAGTCACCAAGATATATATCAGCTGAAAATAAGAAAAAAATTTTTAAAACCTTAGAAAAGTTGCATCCAAAAATAGAGAGGGTATCAGTTGTAAAAAATTGTCCAATAGACTTAATTATTAAAAATTTCTTAGGAAACCCAAGTGAATCCATCATTCAATTACATGGAGATGAAGATATTGATTACTGCAAAAAAATAAGGGAAAAAATTCCCAATATTGGCCTATGGAAGGCTTTCAGAATAAAAACGGAAAATGATATAGATAAAATAAAGCCTTTTGAGGATTTTGTAGATGCTATTCTACTTGATTCTTGGAATAAAGAAACTTATGGAGGTTCAGGGAAAAAAATAAAATCTACTTATTTAAAGAATCTCCAATTTAGCAAACCTTGGTGGTTAGCAGGTGGAATATCAATTGAATGGATTAATGAAATCCTTACAGATATCAAACCCGATGGACTAGATATTTCAAGTAGTATTGAAATTTCTCCAGGTTTAAAAGATATTAAAAAAACAGAAGATTTTTTTAATTTTTTAAAAAGAATTTAGTAATTATTAGTAGCGGTCTGCTGTTTTACAAGCTCAAAAAATTCTTGTTTTAAACTTAAATCGTGTCTAAAATCTCCTCTAACAACAGAATTAATCATACTTGTATTTGGTTCTTTAACTCCCCTCCACTTCATACAATAATGCTGGGCCTTTACAATAATTCCTAAACCTTTAGGTTCACACAGTTTTTCAATTTCATCTGCAAGGATCATTACAGCTTCTTCCTGAATATGAGGTCTTGAAAAAACCCAATCAGCAACTCTCGCAAATTTTGAAAGTCCTATGACTTTATTCCCAGGTTTAATACCTATCCAACACTCTCCTAGGATTGGAACTAAGTGATGTGAACATGCAGATCTGACCGATATTGGACCAACTGTATAAATTTCATCAAGATTCTTGTCATTAGGGAAGCTCGTAACTTTAGGTTGTTCATAATATCTGCCTTTAAAAACTTCATTTAGGTACATTTTTGAGACTCTTTCAGCAGTTTCTTGAGTATTATGATCATTCTCAACATCAATTACGAGGGACTTTAGTAAGTCTTTAACTCTTGAGGCTACCTCTTTTTCTAAAATTTCTAATTCACCAGGATTTATAAAATCAGAAATATTATCGTTAGCACTAAATCTTGTGCCGGAATTCTTAATTCTGTCTCTTATGATTTCAGAAATTAGTTTATTAGTAATCTGGTCGTCAAAGTTTCTAATATTATCGTTGGGTAATGTAGAGGTCATAAAACACTTAACAGAAAATTGTATGCAACTTAATTAACTGTATCTTCCAAAATCTTAATTGCTGTTTCATTATATCACATTCTTTTGTTCAATCGGGTTCAAATAGCACTAAAAAAAATCACTGTTTTAAGATTAATCAGATAAACAGAATGTTTAAAAGGCTCCTCCAGAAGGCATCAAAGTCAAGTCTTCGATCAATTGTGATTCAGGTTTTTGAGCCATGTAGAGAATAGTTTCTGATACCTCTTTAGAGGAGAGCATAGAAGTTCTATCAAAATCAGAATTGATTGATTCGGAGTCCCACAGAGGAGTATTTACCGAACCAAGAGTTATTGTACAAGCTCTTATTGAATTAGATCTCTCCTCCTCCCTCAAGCATTTAGTAAACATAGCTAGTGCAGATTTTGAAACACAATAAGCTCCCCATTGGGGGAATGCATTATAAGAGGCATGACTACTAACATTAATAACTAAACCACCATTTTTTCTCATTTGAGGAATTATTGAACTACAAATTTGAAAAACACTTGTGAGGTTTATTTGAATAGTTTGTTCCCATTGACCTAATTCCATTTCAACTAAAGGGCCATTAAATGCGCAACCGGCATTATTTATTAATACTGAAGGGCAACCATACTTCTCAATTGCATCTTTAACACAATGCTCTATTTCTAGAGGATTAGACAAATCACATTTAACTAGGTTAATTTTTGATTTAGTGGTCAACAGTTCGCTCTTTAGTTTCTCCATTAAATCCATATTCCTGGAGAGTAAAATTAAATCCCAGCCAGCATTTGCAAAAGTAATTACGGTAGATCTACCAATACCTTTCGTAGCACCCGTTATAAAAGCTAGTTTCAATTTATTCAGTTTTTTGGGGGATTTCACTATAAATCTCTTCAATATTATTTGCTTCGATAAATTTACCTAAAATCCTAAATTTTTTGTATCTTTCCTCAATTAATTCGTCTTCAGGCATTTGCAGTAAAACATTAAGGTGTTTCTCAATAGCCTCTTTTAGTGTATTACCAGCATCTAAAGGGGCCCAATTATTCCCACCAGAAGGTTCTGGTAATACCTCATCAATTATGCCCAATTTAAGTAAGTCTTTACCTGTAATTTTAAGTGCTGATGCAGCTTCTGGTGCCTTCGCAGCATCTCTCCACAAAATTGACGCACATGCTTCCGGACTAGCAACTGTGTAAACACTATGTTCAAACATTAGTAACCTATCGGCAACACCTATTCCAAGTGCACCTCCTGAACCTCCTTCTCCAATCACAGTAGCTACAATCGGGACTTTTAATCCAAACATTTCTCTAAGGTTTCTTGCAATCGCTTCCCCTTGTCCCTGTTCTTCAGCTTTTAAACCAGCATAAGCTCCAGGAGTATCAATAAATGTAAGAATTGGCAAAGAGAATCTATTTGCATGCTGCATTAATCTAAGAGCTTTTCTGTAACCTCCTGGTTTTGCCATCCCAAAGTTTCTTACTACATTTTCTTTTGTGTCCCTTCCTTTCTGATGCCCTAACATCAACACTGGCCTATTATTTATCGAACCTATCCCCCCAATTAGTGCCATATCATCCCCACCATTTCTATCTCCATGTAATTCGATCCAGTCATCACAAAACATTTGAACAAAGTCCAAAGTACTTGGTCTTTGAGGATGTCTAGCTACCTGAATCTTTTGAGCAGGGGTGAGAGATTTAAATATTTCTTCTCTTCTCCTAGCAGCTAAGGTTTCAAGCTGTAAAAGCTGTTGACTAACATCTACCTCTGAATCTCGAGCTAATTCTTTAATTTGCTCAATCTGCTTCTCAAGTTCAACAAGAGGCTTTTCAAAGTCGAGGAGGTAACGTTTAGCCATATTTTAGACAGTAAGTACTTTATGCTGCTTATCAAGTCCAATCGCAGAAAAACCGTGCTTTAAAGAAGCTGCTCCAATAAATTCCATCTTTTCAAGGGAAATATTATTTCTTCCCCAACTAAAGTTTGTATGACATTTTTCAAATTCTAAAATCATTGCTTCTGCAAAGCAAGCAAACATCTCTCGCTGAGGGTTTTGCATTTCCGCAAGTTCCATCATATTCCAACCGATATCATTGAAAAACTCTACAATACCTCCTTTTAAAACATGAATATTTTTACCCTGAAATTTCTCATCAAGATTTTTGGGGTATCCACCATCAATCATTAAACATGTTTTTTTTAGGTTATCAGTATCAATTTCAATAGTTTTAGGCATGCTTGCAACCCATACAACAATATCCGCCTGAGGCAATGCCTTATCTAAACTTGTAATGGTCCCACCATCTAATTCTTTTTGTAACAGCGCTAGTGGTTCTTGTTGCCTTGCCACCATAAGAAGTTCTGAAATCCCAGTTTTATTGATAAGCCACCTACAAACAGCACTACCAATATCACCTGTAGCACCAATTACAGCAACAGTTGCTTTTTTAAGGTCTATCCCTATACGAGGGGCATTTATTTCTAGTTGCTTACAAATAACCCAAGCGGTATGAGTATTGCCAGTAGTAAACCTTTCCCACTCTAATGAAGTATTTCTAATTTGTTTATGCTGAAGAAGATTAAAATTCTCAAAAATAATAGAAGTAAATCCTCCTAAAGCGGTAATGTTAATACCTTTTTTCTGAGCTAGTTCCATAGCATTTAGTACTTTTCTTCTAGCCGTTTTAAACCTAGAAAGCATTTCAGGAACAAAGCACGAATCTATATAAGAACCTTCAATAGATATTCCAGTAGCACTCTTAACTTCTACATTTTCAACAAGCTGAGGAGGAGCAGTACACCAAACATCCAAGTTGCCATCAGCAATATGATCAAAGCCTAGCATCGAAGCTTTTCTTTTTGCATCTTCAAAACTGGTTGAGTGGCCTATTAACCCAAACATTTAAAGTTTATAAATGATTTCTATACGATGATATGAACAATAGCACAGAGGTAACTACTTAAATAGGATTGATTAAATATTAAAATCCTTAATTAATTGGAAATGTAATTAGACAATAGCTGCCATAGCCATTCTTGCAATTTCTCTATTATCTAGACCTATTTCCATTAATGTATCTTGGTAAGCAATCATAAATTCTTCCATTAATTCTTCTCTATCCATAGCTAAAACTGATGCATCATCTGCTACTTCATCTAACATCTTCTTAATTAACGGAAGATTAACCTTATTAGCTTTCATTAATTCCTCTTTACAAGTAGATAGATTCTCTTTAAGCCACTCTTGACCATAATTTAAATGAAGATATTCATCTTTAACCACTCCCTCTGTTATTTTTTTTGCAAAAGGATCTGCAACTCTTATGTAAACGTTATAAGCAGAGATTGCGAATGCTTCAATTAAGATAGCTTGTATTAAAAGACATGTTGTTAAATTTCCTTTTTCAAGAGCAACTTGAAAATTACCATGTAGTTTAGAAAAGAATTTTTTAGCAAATTCCATATCAGCTACTACACCTAAATTTCTTCCACATGCAGTAAAGCCTTTTTTATGCTTCATTTCCATTCTCGCCAATTTAGTTAACTCCTCTAACTCATTTGGAATTAAAGTTGCTATTGAAATGTAATTATCATGAGCCTCTTGCTCTCCCTCTATTACAATTGCATTTATTCTGCTGTATGCATCCTTGTAAGAATCTGTAGTGAAGTCGGGCAAATTTAAAGAAATCGGATTAGTCGATTCTTCAATAGTTTTTTTATTTGATTCTAGAGTTTGCATGTCAGTAATCTTTAGCTCATTATGCATGAATATTACACGATTATAGAGAGTTTATTTAAATATCATGAAAATAGTTTCAATTGTTAAGTCACATTTTTTACTAAAACTTATTTAAGTATTGTTTGGCCAATCTGATTGCATCAGGTTCATAATCAATTTGAACCAATGATTAATTAATAATTCCTTTAAATTATTCCCTAAAGACTCATTTGCTCCTCTACTATCTCCTATAACACCTGATTTACTCAAGTCGTCAGTAAGCCAAGCAGTAGGCGCATTGCCCTCCAGACTCCAACCTTCAGGGATCTCTACTTTATTACCCTCATTTGGGCGTTCATCACCCACTAATTCTGGTTTTAAAGCTAGCATCAAACTTGTTTCAGCTAAAGAAGCATGAAGCCCATACTCGATCTCAGTTTTTGTTAACAATTCACTTAATCCATTAACACCACTCCATAAGAAACAAGGAAAAACTGCCATCCCTGGCGCGAAACTTCTTAGCTCTCTTGCAGCTGTATTTAATAGTGAGATTTGACCTCCATGTCCATTAATCAATATCAATCTTTTAAAACCCATTTCAGATAATTGACTTCCGACTTCCTTAATCATTGAGGTTATTAAACTTGAAGAAAGTGAAATTGTCCCGGCAAAACCCTTATGCTCTGGAGAAAAACCAATATATTGAGTTGGAAGTTTTTTTAATGGAATATCGGGAGGGAATAATTTAAAAACTTCGCTAATAATTTCATCAACAAAAATACTATCTGTCGCAAGAGGCAAATGCGGCCCATGTTGCTCAACAGCACCGAATGGCCAAATCACTGTAGATCTTTTGTTTTTTGCAACACTCTCAATTTCTTGCCAATTCAATTGTTCAAATTTATTAGGTATTGGTTTAAAGTTCATTAATTTTAATTTTGAGTACTAACATTTAGAGTATGTTAATAATTAATTATTCTTATTTTACCTACGATGGGAGTCAATAATAAAAATACCCAAGATGATATCCAACTAAAGGGCAAGAAAAAACCTCTTCAGGTACTTCACATAAGCAAGAAAGATACACAAAAAAAATCTCAACTCATAGATAATGATCGAACCAATTCGCATGAAGAAATTAAAAAAGAAAATATCGCAATCAAACCTCAGATCATCAAAAATGATTCAGTAAAAGAATTTGATGACAGTAATGAATTCACGAAAGATTTTGATATTTCTAAACAAGATTCAACTAAGTATGACTTAAATAGACCCCTTAATTTTACCGAGCAAAACACAGATTTTCAGTTAGAAAGAACAGTTGATGACTACGATTTTGATGAAAGTGCTTTTTTGGAGGCTTTAAATGCAAATGAGCCAATTGGGGCTACAGGTGAAACAATTTCAGGTAAGGTTATAGCAATCGAAAGTGATGGACTATATGTTGACATTGGTGGGAAAGCACCTGGGTATATGCCCAAAAAAGAATGTGGTTTGGGTGTCATAACTAACTTTAAGGAAAAATTTTCTATAGGACTTGAAATGGAAGTTTTGGTTATCAAAGAACAAAATGCTGATGGGATGGTAACAGTGAGCGCTCGGGCATTAATTCTCAGGCAAAGTTGGGAAAAAGTATCAAGTGCCGCACAAAATGGAGAATTAATTAACGTTTTAATTAATGGATTTAACAGAGGTGGTCTTACGTGTGATGTAGATGGATTGAGAGGATTCATCCCTAGATCCCAACTTGAAGATGGTCAAGACTATCAATCTTTTGTTGGCAAAACTCTAAAAGTAGCCTTTCTTGAGGTGAATCCAGAATCCAGAAAATTAGTTCTCTCTGAAAAGAAAGCATCAATAGTCTCTAAACTTACAAGTTTAGAATTAGGTCAATTAATTGAAGGAGAAGTTTTAGCAGTAAAACCATATGGCTTCTTTATAGATTTAGGAGGAGCTAGTGGACTTCTTCATCAATCCTCACTAACAAATGGATCGATTCGATCTTTAAGAGAAGTTTTTAGAGAAGGTGAAATGATAAAAGCTTTAATATCTGAAATTGATCTAGAAAAAGGACGCATTGGACTCAATACAGCACTCCTAGAAAACTCTGCTGGAGAATTAATTATTGATAAGCAAAAGGTTATGCAAGAAGCCCCAGAGAGAGCACTAAAAACTAAAGCACTCTTTGATAAAAAAGAACAAGATAAATGAACATTAATAAAGAAATAGAGTCGAGTCTTAAATTAAAAATTTCAGATTGGGAATTAGACTTTTACTCAAGACCAATTATTGAGACAAATGGGAAAAAAAGGTGGGAGTTAATTATTTGCTCTACAAAAAGTTATAAGAAAGAAGATATTTTTTTTTGGAATAAAAAATGCCCAGCCAATGAAGTCAATTCAATATGGCTTACCAAGGCACTAAATGAAGCAATAAGTGAAGCAAGAAAACAAGGTTGGTCGAAACCTTCAATAGTTCGATTCTGGAGGTCGTCAATGAAGTCGATCATTAAGAAATCTTTAGAGGCCTTAAGTATTGAGCCTCTTGTAAGTAGGAGAACTTACAATTTATTAGATAAAATTGAATTTCTTGAAAAAGAGATTTATCCAAAGGAAAAAGGTTATGTAAGAGGTGTATTAGCTCCTACTTTTACTTCTAAAATGGAAAGCCCTCCTCAACCTCTACCAGAAGCAGTGAGGGGAGATGCTTTAACTATCTCTGAAATATCAATTGGCGAATTAAAATCAGCAGAAAATTGGCCTATGGAATTTGGAGATATTTTCCCAATCCAGCAAGGTTTAGATGATAACTACTTAGTTCCTGGATTAAGACTTTTTAGCAAAGATAGATCTTTAGCACTTTCAGCATGGTTCAGTTGTTTAGAACCTATTAAATTAGTCATCAATAAGAACCAACTCATACTTGAAGCTTCCGATGACGATAAGTGGCTGGTAACTGATTTACCAGAAAAAGATGCAAACATTATGAGTAAAAAATTTTTAGAGAATAAAAAAAATTCTTTTGGTTATCAATTTATTTCCATACAGTCAACTCCATACATCGAAAAATTTGCAGGATTCTGGATCTTGAGGGATATTGAATTAATTTCATAAATTCAGCTTAGGAGCGGGAACTATTCCATACAAAGAAATATATTTCTCAAAAGTTGAAATTTTTATTCAGAACAAAAAATTTGAGTATTATTCATCACCTATCCTTAGTCAATATAATTTCAAACATGCATATTTTACGAAGTCTAGCTCTGAGAAATTTCTCCAATTATTGGGAAATCACTTTAATGAAAATTACATAAATTGTGTTTCCAATCAAATTCACAGTAATGTGATAGTCCTCGGATCACTTTCGCAAGAAGATAATAAGACTGATGCAGATGGTCTTATTGGCAATAAATGCAATCAAAATTTATGGATTTATACAGCTGATTGCATGCCAATATTTTTTGCAGATAAAAGAACAAGAAATGTAGCAGCCTTACATTGTGGAAGAAAAGGTTTAGAAAAAAAAATTATAAAAAATCTAGTTAAAATTTTCGATAATTTTGGGACATCTAGAGATGACTTACTTGTTGCAATAGGACCAGCTATTTCTAAGGAGCATTATCTAGTTAATCAATTTACACTCAAGGAATTTTATAGAAAGGCCGAAGACAAAAAAATAACGGTGAATTTGACTAAAAATGAAAAAGATCTATGTTTTAGTGATTCAAATCACTTCAAAGAGCAAAACTTAAATCAACTTGATCTCAAAAGATCTGCCTATAGACAACTTTTAAATGAGAACATTCCTAGTACAAATATAGACATTTCAAATTTATGCACATACAAATTAAAAAATGAATTTAATTCTTGGAGAAAGAGTAAAACATTCTCGAGACAATGGAATTTTATTTGCACATAGAGATAGTTATCTTGGACAAATTTCACTAGTTAAGTCTTTAGCGACTAATAATTCAGTCATCTCCTTTGTACTTTTAATATTAAAAACTTTGGCTAACAAAACATTCTCTTTGAAACCAAAAGGTTTAATTTTCACTTTGCTTCCCCTTGGGAATTCACTCTTAAGTAAATTAATTGCTTCAAGCTCATCATTTTCATTTACATCTACACAAAATAGTCCAATTGTTAAATTCCTATTTTGATCCCCCACTAAAATAGTATTTGAACTTTTAATTTGAAGAATTTCGGCCGAGTTAACTATTACAGGATTAAGAACAATCAAGCAGGCTATAATTATAATTTTTGATAATTTTTTCAATTTAGGAATATCTAAGTTTTGAAATTATCTTAGAATTAATTTTTTAAACTGACGAATTTCAAAAAATTAGTCTTCACAATTAACATATCCAACCATTTGAGCATTACTTTTACCGGGAGGAACCATTGGATAGCAATTTTCACCTCTTCTGACAAGGATATTAATCAAGGCAGGGCCGTTATGATCAAGCGCATTTTTTAATTCATTCTGTAATTGTTTTCTATCAGAAATCAAGTATCCTTTAACTCCAAAAGACTCAGCAAGCTTTACAAAATCAGGTTCACCACAACTCATATCAGATGAGGAATATCTTTCATCGTAGAAACTTTCTTGCCATTGTCTTACCATTCCTTGCCAGCGATTATTGATAATAATCAATTTCACATTTAGACCATATTGAGATAAAGTTCCTAATTCTTGAATATTCATTAAGACACTTGCATCTCCTGCGATACAAATTACATCTGAATTAGGTAAGGCTGCTTTTACTCCAATTGCCGCTGGCAATCCAAAACCCATAGTTCCTAAGCCTGCACTACTAATCCATTTTCTTGGAGAATTCCTAAGATATTGAGCAGCCCACATCTGATGTTGTCCTACATCTGTAGTTACATAAGCTTCTGGTGAAAATTCTCTCACTTTTAAAAGAACCTCTTGAGGATAAATTTCTCCTTCTTTAGGCGGATCATATAAAGGGTGTTTATTTTTCCAAAAATCAATTTTTTCTATCCAGTTTTTTGTCTGACAAGTACGTTTGTTTTTTAGAGATTGTTCATTAATTTTGAGAACAGCTTTTGAAACATCAGATACAATTGCAACATCTACACGTCTATTTTTATTAACTTCTGCCGGGTCGATATCTATATGAATTACCTTTGCATTAGGTGCAAAAGTATCTAATTTTCCTGTCACCCTATCATCGAATCTAGCTCCAATAGCAATTAAAAGATCGCATTCTGTGACAGCGAAATTTGCGTAAGCAGTTCCATGCATTCCTAACATCCCTACTGATAAATTATCTTTTTCATCAAAAGCGCCCTTCCCCATTAAGGTTGTGGTAACTGGTATTTGATAATTGTTTGCCAAAGTTTTTATTTCATCATGAGCCCCTGAAGATATTGCCCCACCTCCTACGTATAAAAGAGGTCTTACAGAATCTTCTATTAATTTAATTGCTTTATTGATATCGGAATCATTAATTTCTCCATTCCTTTTAAAACCTTTAGGAATAATCTCACCAGGCAAAACTCTTTGGTAATTAAAGAACTCCTGACCTACATCTTTGGGTATATCAATTAAAACAGGGCCAGGCCTTCCAGATGAGGCTATAAAAAAAGCTTCAGAAACTACTTTCGCGATATCTGAAGGATCTCTTATTACCCATGAATGTTTCACTATTGGAAGAGTTATACCAAAAATATCAGTTTCTTGAAAAGCATCTGTCCCTATAGCAGGTCTTGGGACTTGACCTGTAACTACAACTAAGGGGACTGAATCCATTTGAGCAGTGGCAATTCCAGTTACCAAATTTGTTGCGCCTGGGCCTGAGGTCCCAAAACAAACCCCTACTTCACCAGTAGATCTTGCATATCCATCAGCCGCATGTGAACCGCCTTGTTCATGCCTAACCATATAATGTTTTAACCAACCTTCTTGTTCTGCCTTATGAACAGCGTCGTATATTGGTAGTATAGCGCCCCCGGGATATCCAAATATAACTTTTACTCCATGAATTTTTAAAGAATCCATTAGTGCATCTGCACCAGTTATCCGAACTGGATTTTCATGTTTTGAACTACCCTTTGAAAAGGATCTCGAAGTAAGAGTCACTAAAGAAATTCAATATTTACTATAAATATTAAACTTAATTAAATACTTTTGCCTCATTTAGAAATGTAATGTCAGAAATGTATTCAAATAAAACTTTCAATTGTCTGAAAATATCAAATAAATATAAATTATTCTTTATAAAACGCCTAGCTTGTGTAGAGGTCCAGATCCTGAAATAAGTTCAATAAAAAGCACAAGAAAAATAATCATTGCAACCCTTCCGTTCCACACCTCTGAACTATTATTCCAACCCCATTGCCATTTCTCTTGGGGATAAAGTTTAACTTTTTCAGGCAACTGAGAAGCTTCCTCTATATTAACTATAGGCCCTTCCAAACAGGAAATAACTAGATCACTAAGTCCTTCAATAAAAGTAGGATGAGTATTTAGAGCCTTAACTCGCCGAAAGTTTTTAACACCAGCCTGTTCAGCAATTTCTTTATATTCAATATCAATTTCTTGCAATGTTTCGATGTGCTCTCCAACAAAACTTATGGGAACCACTATTAGATCATTAACATTTGACCTTCCAAGATCAGATAACACTTCTTCTGTATAAGGCTTCAACCATTCAACAGGACCAACTCTACTTTGATAAGAGAGTGTATATGGGTTGCTATGCCCTAAACATTTTTCAAGCTCATTTATTATTAATAAAGAACAATCTTCAATTTGTTGTTTGTAAGGGTCTCCTGCCTCCTCTACGTAACTCTTAGGAACTCCATGAGCAGTAAAAAATATATGAGCTTTTGAAGGCGATTCACAAAGTGAAATTTGTTCAGAAATTAATTCGACCATCGACTTTAGATAACCTGATTGACTGAACCAACTCCTTACACATCTCATTGGAACCTTCTTAAATTCATCATCAGAATCTCGCAATTTTTTTAATTCCCTAAAGCTCGAACCACTAGTACTTATGGAAAAATGTGGGTACAAAGGTATGACAACAACTTGATCTATACCATCTGCTTTCATATCAGCAATAGCTGATTCGGTAAAAGGGTGCCAATACCTCATAGCTATATAGGTAGTAGCATTAAATCCCTTGTCTCTTAATTTAGATTGTAATTCTCTTGCTTGTTGTTCAGTTATCCTTCTGATAGGTGAACCTCCTCCTATAGAAAGGTAAGCCTGTTGTGAAGTAGTGCTCCTAAGTGTACTAATTAACCAAGCTAGGGGTTTTTGAAAAACAGGAAAAGGGGTCCTGATTATTTCTGGATCAGAAAAAAGATTGTATAAGAATGGGCCTACATCAGTAATGCGTTCAGGCCCTCCTAAATTCATTAGTAAGACGCCTATTTTATCCATTTATATTTTATGGAGATTGAAAATCAACATCAGAAACGTCATTATATGGTCAATTATATAAGTAAATGAACGTAATTCAGGAAATTAATAATATCAATGATAAATTTGCTACTCAAGGCAGCAAGCTTAAAATTGAGAAAAGAGGAGAGAAATTAAATATTCGTGGTTCACTACCCTCAAAAGAGGATAAAAATAACTTTAAAATTCAAAGAATATCTCTTGGTTTAAAGGCAAATATTTCTGGATTAGAGGAGGCCAAAAAAAAATTACAATTAATCAATTTGCAATTGGAATTGAATCAATTTGATTGGATTAATTGGATAGGAAAACCTTATAGAAAGCAATTAAAAGACGATTTTGAATTCCAAAAAAGATTAAATCAATTTGAGGAATTTTTTTTTAAAGAAAACAAAAGTGATTTTCGAACCAGCACTAGAAAAACCACTTGGAAAAGTTCTTACAAACCTTATATTAAAAGAATCCTAAGTATTTACAATGATTATGAGAATATAGCTTTAGAAAAAATATTTCAAAAAACACTTGAAAGTTATAAGGAAGCTAGCAGAAGTAGGAAACAATGCGCTACTTCTCTAAGTGTTTTGGCAAAGTTTTTGGACATTAAATTACCAGAAGATTGGAAATTAATTTCTAGAGGATATGGTCTGAACAAAGCAGGATTTAGGGATCTCCCCACAGACGAATTAATAGAGAAACTTTGGGAGAAAATACCAAACAAATCTTGGAAATTAGTTTTTGGTTTGATGGCTACATATGGATTAAGAAATCATGAAGTATTTTTTTGTGATTTAAGTTCTCTAACTAGTCTTGGAGACAAAATTATAAGAGTTTTGCCAACGACCAAAACAGGTGAACATCAAGTTTGGCCATTCCATCCTGAATGGGTAGAAAAGTTCGAATTATTAAAACTTGGGGAAAATCCAGAACTACTACCAAATATTAATAGAGACCTTAAAATAACAACCTTACAGAACATTGGAAAAAAAATTACAGATCAGTTTAAGCGTTACTCTTTACAAATAAAACCTTATGATCTGAGACATGCTTGGGCAGTTAGAACAATTTTTTATGATTTGCCTGATACTGTGGCTGCCAGAATGATGGGACATTCCGTTAGTTTACATACTCAAACTTATCATCACTGGATTACTAAAAGAGATCAACAACTGGCAGTAAATAATGCACTTTTAAAAGTTAAAAAAGCTAAAAATTTTTAAAGATTTATAATCATTAAATAAAATTAGATTCATATGAAAGAAAAACCTCCATCTTCCAAGAAATTATTTAACCTCGATAATCAAGCAAACAAAATAGGAATGGGAGGAAAATTATCACCGGATAGCGATGAGAGCTTATATAAAAAAAGAATGCAGCAAAGAAAATATATTCAGGCCGAAAGACTACAAATTAGAAAAACAAAAAAAGGATTACTGATTGTTTTTACAGGGGATGGCAAGGGCAAGACAACTGCATCTCTAGGGATGGCTTTAAGGACGATAGGGCATGGCTATAAAGTGGCAATAATTCAATTTATTAAGGGAGGCTGGACCACTGGAGAAGAAAAAGCACTTAAAAATTTGTCTTCAAACATATCCTGGCATTCATTAGGAGAAGGATTTACTTGGGAAACACAAGACAGAATAAGAGACGAAAAATTGGTTCAAGAAGCATGGCAACTAGCCAAAAAATATATAAAGAACGAATCTTACAGACTTATCATTCTTGATGAAATTAACATTGCTACAAAGCTTGGTTATCTTGCACCAGAAGAAATAATCACTTTTTTAAAAAGCATAAATAATAGAAAAAATCATATTGTATTAACTGGAAGGGGAGCATCTGATTCAATTACCAATTACGCTGATCTAGTTACAGAGATGAAACTAATAAGACATCCTTTTAAAGAACAAGGAATAAAAGCACAAAAGTGTGTTGAATTTTAGTTAAAGCAAATTATTATTTAAATTTTTCATTAGGCAGGTTTAGAAATGTTTAAAGACGCAAGCAATATCTGAACAAAAAATAAATTTGGTACATTTACTTGCTAAGGTCTTAAAAGTACAATTATTGAATGGCTTACAAAAGAGTTCTCTTAAAACTTAGTGGTGAAGCACTAATGGGTGAAAAACCTTATGGTATTGATCCTGCTATCGTCCAGTCAATTGCAGAGGATGTTTCAAAAGTAGTCGAAAATAATGTGCAACTTGCAATAGTTGTTGGGGGCGGGAATATTTTTAGGGGACTTAAAGGGTCTGCAGATGGAATGGATAGAGCTACAGCTGATTATGTTGGGATGCTCGCGACAGTAATGAATGCTATTTCACTTCAAGATGGTTTAGAAAGAGTAGGAGTTGCGACCAGAGTTCAAACTGCAATAGAAATGCAAGAAATTGCCGAACCCTATATCAGAAGAAGAGCTATGAGACACCTTGAAAAAGGAAGAGTTGTGGTCTTCGGAGGAGGATGCGGAAATCCATTTTTCACAACTGACACTACAGCGGCTCTGAGGGCAGCGGAGATAAATGCTGAAGTTGTTATGAAGGCGACCAAAGTTGATGGAGTATATAATTGTGATCCTAATAAATTTAAAGATGCAAAAAAATATTCCTCTCTTAGTTATCAGCAAGTTCTTAGCGATGAAATCGCAGTAATGGATAGTACTGCAATTGCACTATGCAAAGATAACAATATTCCTATAATGGTATTTGATATATTCAAAAAAGGGAACATTTCTAAAGCTGTTGCTGGGGATCCTATAGGTTCATTAATTAGTTAAAGCTTATTTAAATTTTTTTATTATGAAAGAAAAAGAAATTCAAGAAAATATGAATAAAAGTATTGAAGCCACTCAAAGATACTTTAATACAATTAGGACAGGCAGAGCTAATGCATCATTGCTAGATAGAGTAAGTGTTGAGTATTACGGAGCAGAAACACCAATTAAATCACTTGCCACAATAAGCACTGTTGATTCACAAACGATTTCAATACAACCATTTGATATCTCATGTTTACAAGCAATTGAAAAATCTATTTCCATGAGTGATTTAGGTATTACTCCAAATAATGATGGTAAAGTAATAAGAATAAATGTTCCTCCCTTAACAGAAGAAAGAAGAAAAGAATTCTGTAAATTAGCCTCTAAATATGCAGAGGAAGGAAAAGTAGCTTTGAGAAACATCAGAAGAGATGCTGTTGATAAAGAAAAAAAAGACGAAAAAGATGGTCTAATTTCTATTGACGAATCGAGAGATAATCAATCTGAAATTCAGAAAATTACTGATAAATATATTGCCTTAATAGAAACTAAATTATCTGAAAAAGAAAAGGAAATTCTAAAAGTTTGATAGGATTTGACGTCGTAATAATTGGTGGAGGTTTATCAGGATCTTCCACCGCTCTTAACCTATCAAAGAAAGGATATTCAGTTTTAATTATCGAAAAAGAAAAATCCCAAGATTACAAACCATGTGCAGGCGGGATGGCATCTTCAATGCAAAGATTTCTTCCTTTAGATATAAAATATTCCATAGAATCAAAAATTAAGAACGTTGAATTCAGATGGAAGGCTTCAGATAATGTAACTGCTGATCTGACTGGTGAATCCCCATTTTGGATTATTAAAAGAGAGAAGCTTGATCAATTATTACTTGATGAATCCTTGAGTAATGGAGCTCAGATAATTAGACCGTTATTGATCAAAAAAATCATAAAAAAGAATGATAAATGGGAAATTACTTGTAATAACGAAATAAAATATAATACAGAATTTCTTGTGATTGCAGATGGGTCCCAATCGAAATGGGCGGGTTATTTCAATTTAGGGCCAAGAAACCCGAAATTTGCGAACACAATCTCATTAAGATTGAAAGGGTTAGGTGAAATACCTAGAGATGCAGTTAGATTTGAGTTCGGATTTATAAAATATGGTTTTGCATGGGCATTCCCCCTAAGAGAAAGCTTAAATATTGGTCTAGGTACTTTTATAAATAATGGTCTCCTAGAAAATCAAGCTATAAATAAACAAGTTATCAGAAGCTTCGGTTTTGATGATTTTCCTAAAACAACAATTAGTAAGAAATTGAGAATATGGAATGGCTTCCACTCAATTAATGGTGACAAAGTTTTAGCAGTTGGAGATGCAGCATCTCTATGTGATCCATTTTTAGCTGAAGGGATTAGACCATCTTTAATTAGCAGTTTTTATGCTGCAGAATATATAGATCAGTGCCTATCAGGAAAATTAGATGATTTAAATCTTTATACGAAAAAAATTAACAACATTTGGGGTAAATCAATGGCTTGGGGGAGAAGAATAGCCCAGGTATTTTATAGATTTCCTAGAACTGGATACCAATTAGGTGTCAAAAGGAAAACAGCACCTAAACGTATTGCTCAGATATTATCAGGCGAAATGAGTTATGAAGATATTGCAAAAAGAGTTATCAGAAGACTTTTAACAAAAAGTGGGAGTTAATTCTTTTTCAATTCAAACTTAAATTTAGTTAGCAGAAATCAATTTATGATTTTTAATTTCTGAATATCTCTTAAGTAGCAGCTCTTCCAATTCTTCTATAGCCTTACTGAATCCAGTGATACCTTCACTAAGCTTTTCACTTGCCATTTGATCTTCTAACATGCTTAATCTGAAATCTTTTTCTTCAAATTCGTAGTCAATAGAATGATTTATTTGGGTACTTAGATCTAATTTTCTAACTAACTCTCCTTTCTCTTTTTTCAGTTCCTCAAGAAATTTTGGTGCAATTGTTAAAAGATCGCAACCTGCTAATTCTTTTATTTCATCAAGATTTCTAAAACTCGCTCCCATTACTTCTGTCTTGAATCCCTTTTCTTTAAAGTACTTGTATATTTGTGTAACCGAAATAACACCAGGGTCTTCAGCACCAACAAAACTAGTTTTACCAGTTTTTGCTTTGTGCCAATCTAATATACGACCAACGAATGGAGAAATTAGAGTTATCTTTGCATTGGCACAAGTTACCGCTTGGCAGAAGTTAAAGAGTAAAGTTAAGTTGCACCTAATACCCTCTTTTTCCAAAATTTCAGCTGCTTTAATTCCCTCCCAAGTTGCAGCAATCTTAATCAAAATTCTTCCCTTTTCAATTCCAAAATTTTTGTAAAGATTGATCAATTTTCTCGCTTTTTCTACCGTAGCTTCGGTATCAAAGCTCAGTCTTGCATCAACTTCTGTAGATACGCGCCCAGAAATAATTTTCAATATTTCTTTTCCAAAAAATACTGAAACTTGGTCAACAGTTTCTTTAATTAATTCAATTTCTGAGAATCCTTGGGGCAATGCATTTTCTGAACTTTCTAAAGCTTTATCAATAAATTTCACATAATCAGGATTCTTGGCAGCAGCAAGTATTAGCGATGGATTAGTGGTAGCATCTCTTGGTTGAAATTTTTTTATCGAATCTAAATCTCCAGTATCAGCAACAACAACGGTCATTGAGGACAATTGTTCTAAAATTGATTTCATGTCTAGATAATCATATATATACACAAACTAGCTTTAATTCCTGATGAAATCATCAGATAGTGAATTAAATATTTATAAAATTGGAAAATTTTAGGGTTTTTTAACAATCATTCCATGATCTTTAATCTTAGGAGGTATTTTTTCAATTACTATCAAACTCTCGATAATTTCTTTCGCAACTGGTACCGCAACAGTTGAACCATATGCATATGATTTAGACGGCTCATCAACGACTACAAGAACAGCATATTTTGGATCGTTAACTGGTAAGGTCGCGACAAAACTACAAACTTTTTTGCTTGTATAATAACCATTTAAAGCTTTTTGAGAAGTGCCCGTTTTCCCAGCAATCCTATAACCCTCGATTTTTACTCCAGATCCACTACCTTTATCAACTACGCTCTCCATCCATTCAAGAACAGTTTTAGAAACCTCTTGTGAAAAAAATTGTTTTTTTGGATTTTTATCAAATCTTTCTTTGAAAGTTGAGGTTACATGAGGAGTCACTTCAAAACCCCCATTTGCCAGAGCCGCATGAAGTTGAAGCAATTTAAGTGGCGAGATTGAGAACCCTTTACCAAAAGAAGTTACGGCAGGCTCAATTGATTGATTTACAAATAAATCTTTTCTCTTAAGTTGGCCAGCAGTTGATTCAAATAAGTCAGTCTCTAAATTTTTATTTATACCTAAATTTTTTAGCCAATCCCAATAAATTGTGGGATCTAAATTTTGCATTATTTTTACCATCCCAACATTACTTGAAACCTGCAAAACTTTTGGATAGTCAATGTATCCATTACCTTTTTTATCCCAATTAGAAAGTGTCCATCCTCCAACATTAATTTTTCCAATATCTTCAACTACTCCATCTTTGTGGATTACTTTTTCTTCTAAAGCTAAGGCAAGATTGATAGGTTTAAAAGTTGAACCAGGCTCAAATAAATCTTGAGAATACCAACCCCTAAAAAGTTCAGAATCATACTGCCAAAATTTATTTGGATCGTACGACGGGACTGTAACCAAGGAGAGAATCCGACCATTATTAACTTCCATAACTATGGCAAATCCCTTCTTTGCTTTCCATTTGCTTACTTGCTTTGATAATGCATTGAATGACGCTTTCTGTAATTTTGAATCTATAGTTAGGCTTAATTTTTTGTAATCAGAAATAAAATCACCAGGGGCTGAATTATCCGGTAGAGGTGTTCCATCTCCTCCTATTTTTATAAAATTACTTTTATTAAAAACTTTAATTTGATTATCTAAATGAAGCTCTAAACCTGCTGAAGCTATATTGTCATCATTGACAAAACCGACCAGATTAGAGTAAATCTCTCCTTGTGGATAATATCTCTGCGAATATTTAAACAAATCAAGTCCGCTTATTTGAAGGTTTTTAATCTTTTCTGCCTTTTCTTCAGAAATTTTATCCAAAAGCTTGATACCACTCATTTTATTATTAAATTTATTCAAGAGTATTTCACTATTTATATCTAAGATAGGTGATAATTTTTCTGTAACTTCTTCAATACTGCGTACCCTATTAATTGAATCACCAGGAAAATTAAAATATTTTGGATGGGCCCATAATTTATAAAGCGGTTTATCGTAAGCAATTAGTCTATTATTTCTATCAACAATCGCTCTCCTTTTTTTTAAGGCGTTAGTTTTAGAAGACTGTAATAATCTTGCTTTCCTTTGCAAATCAGAGGCGTTAAAGACTTGCAATTTAACTAACCTACCAAACAAACAAAATATTAATAGTAAGCTAAAAATATAGAGGAATTTAAATCTTATTTGATCAAGTGGTACTAGACGAACAATTTTTTTGTGTTTTTTCATCAATATCCCCTTTGATATTTGCTATGACTAAAACCTTCAATGAAACTACTTAAATTTTTCTTAAATATACTTTCTTTTTCTTCTGGAAGCTTATCTAAATAGATTAAATCTTTAGGTTTAGTTTTTCTATAAGTATCAATAGACTCAAGTTCACTAATATAAAATTCCTCAATTTTGGAAATATAATCAATAAGATTATTATTGATAGCTCTTGTTTTAGATAAGTCTTTATATGTATTTGACCATTTTCTTTGACTATTAAAAGACAAGAAAAATAAGGTGAAAATTAATACCAAAAGAGAGATATTAATGGTGTCGAAAACTTGACGTATTAACTTGACGTTAATTGTAGATATTTTTTCAGAGTTTTTTTTACTTTCATGTGAAACTTTTTTTTTAAAATTAGGTTGATTCCCATAAGGTTTCATCTATGATTTTTTATTTAAATTTAAGAAGTGTTATTAATTAAATAAACATCTTTTTGTTTGATTCGCAAGTAAAAAATTAAATTCTTTATGTCCTCAATAAGAACAAATTTAAGAAAGTCAATCCATTCCATAAAGAATGCATGATTACTGAGGAAAACAAACTCCCTGAGGCAATTCTTGTAATTGCTAATCCAATCCCTAGAACAAATAATGGAAGCATTTCTCCCAAACTTAAATGGGCTAATGCAAAGATAAAAGCTGAAACTATGATGCCCGAAATTACTCCAAAATCTCGTGAAAGAGTTGGGAGTAAAATACCGCGAAATATAATCTCTTCAAATAGAGGAGCTAATAGAGTTGTTGTTACAAATAATAAAAAAAATGATAAGTAATTATTATTATTAAGAACAATTTCCAGCAAGGGGTTACTACCATTCTGATTATCGATCAGACTATTCATAATTAGAGAGATCAATAAAACAAAAGGAACAATTGTTAGCCAACCTTTAATTCCCTGAATAATTGCATATTTTATTGGCAAGAAATTGAACTGTAAATAATCCTTTTTAAAAGTAAATTCACCATTCAAGGATTTAATTTGATAAAAAACTATCCATAATGGCGGAATAGCCATAAAAAGATATCCAAAGAAAATTTTTAAAGATTGAGACGATTCATTAGAGATATTTTTAGAAAAAAGTTCAACCAAACTGATAGAAAATAACGGTGAAACCACTTCTCCTAAAACAACAAATCCACCTGCAATTAATAAAACCATATCTATTAATTCTAAATCTAAGAATTTAATTTCTTTCCAACCAAACTTTTTCAAAGATATGGTTGCCCATAATATTTTTAAAGCCAGAATAGAGCCAGTAATTATTGTTAAAAGTGGTATTAGTCTTATGGCTAATATTTTAAAAAACATTTTGTTTGAAAATGATTTTGTTATTAAGGCACTATCGTCAAAATCAAATTTCCTGCTTAAGAGGTGATATAAAAATCTATCACCTTTAAATAAATCAAATTTATCAGAATTTGCTTTATATGAATTATTACTAGATTTTTTTTCTATCTCATCGATCAGAAATTTAAAGTTTTTATCTTCAAAATCTTTGGATATATTTTTATAAATTAAAGGATCATTTGATTCTGAAGTAATTATTCGAATTATTTTATTTCTTTCTGTTAGCTCTTCAAATGAGACATCAGAGAGTGATTTATTTATTTGATCAACAGGATCATCAATGATAAAAAATTTTTTAAGATTTACAGGTATTGATTGGGCAGATAATTCAACAATTTCTTGCTCTTTTTGACTAATATCAAATGAAACAGACGGTCTATTTAAACTGTCTCTTAAGCCTTGTTGCCATACAAAAAAAGTTATCACTATAGAAATAAAAGCTAAAGTGAGTTTTGACTTAGAAGTATTTTTAAAGATCATAACTTATTATATTCTTGAAAACTATAGTTAGTTATCATTGAATATCCTTATATTTATGTATCTATTTTAATCACGTCATGAGATGATTAAATTATCTTAATTTTCAAATTTATATAATGGCTATAAGATTAGTTTTAGTTAGGCATGGACTAAGCAGTTTCAATGCAAAAGGATTAATTCAAGGAAGAACAGACGATTCAGTATTAACTGATGAAGGATATGAACAAGCCCAAAAAGCAGGCAAAGCATTATCAAAAATTAACTTCGACAAAATCTATTCCTCCCCACTTGTGAGAGCGGCAGAGACTGCAAAAACAATTAAAAAGACCTTCAATAAAGAACAAAATATTATATTCGACGATAATTTGCTAGAGGTAGATCTTAGTGAATGGTCTGGTCTAAAAATTGATGTCATAAAAAAGAAATTTCCAGAAATTTACCCTATATGGAAAAATGATCCAGAAAATCTTATCTTAAAAAGAAATGACAATAAAACTTATAGACCAATTCAAGAGTTATTTCTTCAAGCAACAAATTTTGTAGAAGATTTTTTAAAAATTTATCTAGACAAAGATGATGTAAATATTTTAGTTGTTGGACATAATGCAATTCTCAGATGTTTAATACTCTTGTTATTGGGAAAGCCTAAGCAAGGTTTTAGAAAAATAAGATTAGAAAATGCTTCTTTCTCGATACTCAATATTTCAAAGAAAGATAACTCTTTTAAGACTCAAATTGAATGCTTAAATCAGACTTCACATCTTAATAAAAATATTCCAAATAAAATTGGAGATTCCAGAATATTTCTTATAAGGCATGGTGAAACTAACTGGAACAAAGAAGGTAGATTTCAAGGTCAAATTGATATCCCTTTAAATGAAAACGGAAAAGATCAAGCTAGAAAGACTTTTGAATATTTGAGAAATATTTCTTTCAATAAGGCATTTTCAAGTTCAATGCATAGGCCTTATGAGACTGCACAAATAATCCTTCAAAATAACAAAGATTTAAAAATTGCGAAATTAGATTCACTCGTAGAAATCAGTCACGGATTATGGGAGGGTAAATTGGAAGCAGAAATTAGAGAAGAGTGGCCTGCTTTATTAAAAAATTGGCATGATAAACCTGAAGAAGTAATAATGCCCAAAGGTGAATGTATAAAAGATGTATCAGAAAGGTCAGTAGAAGCTTTTGAAAAAATTTGTTTATCTCAAAAGGATAATGATCAAACCCTCATGGTTGCTCATGATGCAGTCAATAAAACTCTAATTTGTAATATCCTTGGGATTAATTATTCAAATATTTGGATGATAAAACAGGGTAATGGCGGCATAACTATAATTGACCTTTTTAATGATCCAAATAAGCCCCCTGTGATTAGCGCTCTTAACATTACAACACACCTAGGGGGAATACTTGATTCAACTGCTTTAGGAGCACTTTAAATTTAGCCTTGTTAAAAATTATTTTGATGAAGTCAGAGTCAGAAAAAAGGCTTCATTTACTGAAAAAGCCAACTTGACTAAGAGGCCAAAATCTGAAATATGCTTTACCAATTATCTCTTTTTTATGAAGAAATTTATTTCCAGGCCAATATCTTCCATCCCAGCTATTTGCCCTATTATCACCTAAAACTAAAAAATGATCTTCTGGCACTTTTATGTTTTCAAATTTACCACAATTATTAAATAGTGATAATGAGCACTTATAAGAGACATAGGGTTCAGGAATTAACTTATTATTTATTATTAATTCACCATTAGAATTTACACTTACAATTTCTCCTGGAAGTGCCACCACTCTTTTAATATAAGCATCGCAAGCTTGATCCCTCAAACCAGGAATAAACGACATTGGAGGAAAACTCATAAAAAAACAATATCTTTTTTTTGGTAAAGGCTTAGATCTTGATGAAATTAATTTTTTATCAAACGAGAAAGGTGAGTTAAAAACAACAATATCTCCCCTTTTTGGTAAAGAGTTTCTTAGCGAAAATTTTTCAATAATTAACCTATCATTTATTTGTAATTCTGGGAGCATTGAACCAGAAGGGATATAACGTGGTTCTGCAAAAAATGATCTACATGAAGAAACAAAAAAAGTTAATAGAATTAATAGACTCCATTCTTTTAAAAAACTTTTTATGGAACCTGGCATAGGATTAATAAAGTCTTAGTTTTCTAAACTTATATAAATTGTTTGGCATATTCAATTTGGTTAAAACCTAATATTACTTTTTTTCCTTCGTAAATCAAAAATGGTCTTTTTATTAATTTGCCATCACTTAAAAGAAGTTGAATAATTTCTTCCTTTGACAAACAATCAATATCAAGATTAAGAGTTTTAAAGGCTTTACCTCTTGTATTAAAAATCCTTTTCTTATCATCAGAGTATTGTTTTAAGGCTAGATTTAAATAATTAACAAGTGGAGGTTCTTTTACAATATCTATTAACTGAAATTCAAAATCTTTGCTTTCAAGCCAATTTGCAGCTTTTCGGCATGTAGAGCATTTTAAATAACTATAAAAAATTATTTTTTTCAATTTAATTTACTAATATTTGATTTCTTAAGTACTTTAAAGTTTTTCTTTTTTAGAGGCATACAACTTTTCAATAAATTTTCAACTACATCAAAATCCCTCCAACCATCAATTTGAACTGTTCTTCCATCGAGTCCTTTACTTGTTCTAAAAAATTCTGCAACATCCTCAAGCTGATTAGGAGCAATTTGATTAATACTAACTATATTAGCCTGCCTAGGATTAGCAATAGGCACACATAAAAGTTTTCCATCATATTCACCACAATCATGCATATCCAAAACTCCAATAGGTCTAGCTTTTATTAGACAACCCGCAAAAGTAGGTTCGTCCATTATCACCATTGCATCAAGGGGAGCTCCATCATCAGCAAGGGTATTTGGGATAAAACCATAATCAAAAGGGTACCTCACTGAAGAATGCAATACTCTGTCTAGGGCCATTATTCCAGCGTCAGAGCAATATTCATATTTATTCCTACTCCCTGCAGGTATTTCAACAACAATATTCACTATTCCCTTCATTGGAGATGGAGGTATTGAACTAAGGTCCATCTTTTTTAAAATCGTGATTATGAATTATCTCATTTCCTTGAGATAAAGGTCTTCCAATTAAAATGCTTATTGAAGGTAAAAAAATTGTCAAAAAGGCAAAAATAATACCTAAAGATGTTATTGATAAACTCCTTATACTTAAGGGGTCATCATCATCTCTTTCAAAATCATTTCGAGCAGAACCATGAGAAGATTCTTCACTTGATTTACTTTGAATAAACTTCTTTGATTTCGTGTAACTCAAGAACTCTTAATTGGTAAAGATTAAGGAGATAACTAAACACCATTATCCTACATTCTAAATGTCAATAAATCAAAACATTGATTGGTGACTTTTTAATTACTCTTTTTCTAGCAAAGACCTAATAGTTTTTAGTTCGTCTAATATTTGCGCCAGTATATTTTGAGCAGCGGACGAAGGTGTATTAAAGACCTCTACAGTAACTTCCTTTATTCTTAAAATATCTTTTGCAAATCTTGCTACTTCATTAGGATGGAATTTTAAAGGATCTTTTTGATCAGTCCTAAATTCGGGATTTAATTTTCTTGGATTAAAACTAGGGTTTAGATTTCTTAAATCTGTATTTGTATACCTATAGACAGAAGCTCTTGATCTATTTAGGAATTTTTGAACTTCATCAATACCTACTAATTCCTCTTCACTAGAAATATTGGAATCTATATTTTCCATAAACTTAAGAAAATGATTATGTAGTAATGAACTTTTTAAAAAGTTTGAACTTCATTACTGAAGAAGTTAGCAGAAAGAATATTCTTAGACTAGCCGCGTTGAGGGACTCAAGACACTTTAGATTATTTTTTCATCTTAATTGATAAAATTAAATATTATTAAGGACTTTTCTGTATGCGCGTGACAACCTCATTTCCTCTGGGGACACTTCGTGACACACCTTCTGAAGCTGAAATTATTTCACATCAATTACTCTTAAAAGCTGGGTATATTCGCAGAGTTAACAGCGGTATTTATGCATATATGCCAATAATGCTTAGAGTTATTGAAAAAATATCTGCAACAATAGAGAAAGAACTTAATAATATTGGTTGTACAAAATTACTATTACCCCAACTTCATCCTGCAGATTTATGGAAAAAAAGTGAAAGGTGGGAAGGATATACCGCAGGTGAAGGAATAATGTTTAATCTCAAAGATAGACAAGGTAAAGAATTTGGTTTAGCACCAACTCACGAAGAGGTGATCACGAGTATTGCATCAGAGACCATCAACTCCTATAAGCAATTACCTCAATGTTTTTACCAAATTCAGACAAAATTTAGAGATGAAATAAGACCAAGGTTTGGATTGATGAGAAGTAGAGAATTCATAATGAAAGATGGTTATTCTTTTCATTCTTCAGAAAACGATCTAGCTTCTTTCTATGAAAAGGTGAGCAATGCTTATGAAAATATTTTTAAATCTTGTGGACTGCAGACAGTAGGGGTTGAAGCTGATAGTGGAGCAATTGGCGGTGCTTCATCTAAAGAATTTATGGTCACTGCTGATGCTGGGGAAGATTCAATTTTGTTCACTCAAAGTGGTTCTTATGCTGCCAATATCGAAAAAGCTGTTTCTCTACCTTCTCAACCTATTCCACTAAAAGATAATATTGCAGAGTGGTTGGAAACACCTCATCAAAAAACAATCCTAGAAGTTTGCGAAAATAATAATTTAGACCCGAGTCAGATTATTAAAGTAGTAATATTCCTTGCACAGTTCGAAGGTGAATTTAATGTACCAATTCTTGCATGCATAAGAGGCGATCAACACATTAATGAAGTAAAGCTTTTTAACTTAATCAATAAACTTCATCACTTCAATCTCCTTAATCTTAAAAAGATTGAAGACAAAAATACTATCGAAAAAAATCTAGTTGATTTACCCTTAGGTTTTATCGGGCCAGATTTAGATAATAAAACTATTAAAGCTAGTTCTAATTGGGAAAAAGGATGGACAAGAATAATTGACCATTCTGCAAGAGACCTTTCAAAGTTTATAAGTGGTGGGAATAAAGTTAATTTCCATAAAGTTTTTCAAGAATTTTCTTTTGATTCGAAAGACTATTTAATTGGGGACATCAGGAATGCCAAAAAAGGAGATAAAATAAGTATTTACGATGATGAAGAACTTAAAGAAAAAAAAGGTATCGAGATTGGACATATTTTCCAACTAGGTCAGAAATATAGTGAAAAATTAAATGCAAAATTCTCTGATAAGGACGGTCAGTTAAAAAATTTATGGATGGGTTGTTACGGTATAGGAGTGACAAGAATAGCTCAAGCTGCTATCGAACAGAATCATGATCAAAAAGGAATTTGTTGGCCTATCCAGATTTCTCCTTTTGAAGTTATTATAATTCCAACAAATCTAAAAGATCCTATTCAAAGTGATCTTACTGAGCAAATCTATAACAACTTTTTAATTAATAAAATTGATGTCCTTCTTGATGATAGAAACGATAGAGCTGGAGTGAAATTTAAAGATGCGGAATTAATTGGTATTCCTTTTCAGATAATTATTGGCAGAGATTCTATTAATAATGAAGTAGAACTTTTATGCAGAACAAATAATACTAAGCTTAAAATTAGTACTGATAAATTGTTAGAAACATTTATTTCCGAATCTGAAATAATGTACAATAAAAAGTCTTGAGGCTTATTTTTTTTGGGAGCTAAGTTATGTTACTGAAATTGACATCAAAATTATTTTTTAAGAATCTTGCCAAAGCTATATCTTTTGCAATATCCCTAATTGTTGTTTTTACACTATTTAGTTCCCCTTCCATAGCTGCAAAAACAGCTATGACAGGTGACTATACAAAGGATACAATTTCAGTTGTTAAAACATTACAAACAGCTGTTGACACCCCAAAAGATTCTCCGAATAAAGATGAAGTAAGAAGTGAGGCTCTTACTCTTATAACTGACTATATTTCCAGATATAGAAATAGAGGGATGGTGAACAAGACGCAATCATTTACCACAATGCAAACAGCATTAAATGCTATGGCAGGTCATTACAAAAACTTTGCAAGTAGACCTTTACCAGATAAACTTAAAGAGCGTTTAACCAAAGAATTTTCTCTTGCTGAAAAAATGGTTCTAAGAGAAAGTTGATACAATTTATTTACTTTTTAAAAGTAAACCAAGATTTTTGAATATATTAAATATTCGACCAAAAATAATACTCTTCTAAAATTGGCCAATGTTGTTGTAATCGGAGCCCAATGGGGTGACGAAGGAAAAGGTAAAATAACGGATTTACTCAGTCGTTCGGCAGATGTTGTCGTTCGCTATCAAGGGGGAGTAAATGCAGGTCATACTATAGTCGTAGATGATAAAGTTTTAAAATTACATTTAATTCCATCAGGGATACTTTATAAAAATACTTCTTGTCTAATTGGTTCGGGAACTGTTGTAGATCCAAAAATCTTGCTTAAAGAAATTGACATGTTAATTGATAATGGAATTGATATCTCAGGATTACAAATTTCATCAACATCACATGTAACAATGCCCTATCACCGAATATTAGATGAAGCGATGGAGGCTGATAGAGGTTCAAACAAAATAGGGACAACAGGTCGCGGGATTGGCCCAACTTATGCGGATAAGTCACAAAGAAATGGAATTAGGATAAGAGACTTGCTCAATAAGGAAAGGCTAAGTGATGTGATCAAAATTCCATTAAGAGAAAAAAACGGTCTACTAGAAAAAATCTACGGCATTAAACCACTTAAATTAGAAGATATTGTTGAAGAATATCTTGACTATGGGGAAAGATTATCAAAGCATGTTGTTGACTGTACGAGGACTATCCATGCAGCCTCAAAAAACAAGAAGAATATTCTTTTCGAAGGTGCTCAAGGGACTCTACTTGACTTAGATCATGGGACATATCCTTTTGTTACCTCATCGAACCCTATATCAGGAGGGGCATGTATTGGGGCTGGAGTGGGTCCAACTTTAATTGATAGAGTCATAGGTGTCGCAAAAGCTTATACCACAAGAGTAGGTGAAGGGCCATTCCCAACTGAATTACAAGGAAGTATTAATGATCAACTCTGTGATAGAGGCAGTGAATTTGGAACCACTACTGGGAGAAGGAGAAGATGTGGGTGGTTTGATGGAGTTATTGGTAAATATGCTGTATCTGTAAATGGTCTTGATTGTTTAGCCGTTACGAAACTTGATGTGTTAGATGAATTAGATGAGATTCAAGTTTGCATTGCATATGATCTCGATGGAGAGGAAATAGACTACTTTCCTACAAATTCAGATGACTTAAAAAAATGTAAGCCAATCTTCAAAAAATTAAAAGGTTGGCAATGTTCAACTGCAGATTGCAGAAAACTATCTGATCTCCCAGAGAATGCTATGAATTATCTAAGATTTTTAGCTGAATTAATGGAGGTTCCAATTGCCATTGTCTCGTTGGGGGCGAATAGAGATCAAACTATAGTAATTGAAGACCCAATACATGGTCCTAAAAGAGCACTGCTAAGGTAATTTAGTTCCAAATCAATGAAGGAATCCTTTAGACATTTTGAACATAAAAAAGTTGATCTCATTGGTCTGGGCAACGCAATAGTAGATATTATTGTAAATATTGAAGATGAGTTTCTTAAGATAAATAATCTGGATAAAGGATCAATGAATCTAATTAATTCTGATGAATCTCAGAGATTGTTAGAAAATTGCAAAGTAATCAAACAAATTTCAGGTGGGTCCTCAGCAAATACCGTTGTTTCTTTAGCAGAATTAGGCAATCATGTGCAGTTTATAGGAAGAGTGAAAAATGATCTATTTGGGAATTTCTTTTCTGACGATATAAAAAAAAGTAAAACTATATTTAATACTCCACCAACTATTGAAGGTGCTCCAACAGCTCATTCAATCATTTTGGTTACACCTGATGCACAAAGAACTATGTGCACTTACTTAGGAGCATCTATAGAGTTTGAACCAAAAGACATTGACTTCACTGTAATTAAGGAAAGTAAATACTTATATTTAGAAGGATATTTATGGGACAGCGAATTAGCTAAAAAAGCTTTTATTAAAGCCGCCCAAATTGCAAAACAATCTAATGCGAAAATAATCCTTTCTTTGTCTGATTCATTTTGTGTAGATAGACATCGTGAGAGTTTCTTGGAATTAATTTATGAATATGTAGATATTGTTTTTTGTAATGAATCCGAGGTGTTAAGTCTATTTAAAAATGATAAATTAGCAAGCTGCCAAGAAGACCTCTCTTCCTTATGTGAATTAGTCATAGTAACTCTTGGAAGCAATGGTTCTCTCATAGTTAACAAAAATAATGTTGAAATAATTGAGTCAATAACGAAAGGCAAGATTATTGATACTACAGGAGCGGGAGATATCTATGCGGGAGGATTTATCCATGGATTAATAAACAATTGTTCCCTCAAAAAATGCGGAGAGATAGCTTCAATTTGTGCGGGACAAATAATTACGCAATTAGGATCTAGATCAGATATTGATCTTAAAGAGTTAATAAAATAGATTTAATCAAATAGTCTTATTAAACCAATCATAATATTTCATCTCAGCATGGTATTTTTTGTAAATAATTTGCGGGACATCATATGTGGAATTTTTATTTACGAAATTAATCAAACAATCTTTAAATTCTAGTTTACTTTTTATTGTGATTTCAAACTCTTTAGTTTCTTCAATATCATCATCCCACTTATAAATTGAAAAAATTTGCTTTATCGAAACACAAGCTGCAAGTTTATTTTGTATTAGTAATTTAGCCATTCGCAAAGCATTTGCGTTACTTGATTCAGTTGTGATCATAACTAATACTTCCATAATGAATTAAACATCAATATTTTTTAATTATGTGATTTATCAAATTGTGATATTGATCAAAAGAATAAGAATAATCATTTTTTACTTTCGGCCTTTTAACCAAAAATAACTTCATTTTACTACCAGAAACTATACTCTCCCAGTTTTTCTGAGAATAACTTCCAGATTCTCTGCATAAAACATAATCTATCTCCCAGAAATCACAAAGTTTTTTTTCTAAGATGCTTTTATTATTTTTACTCGGTTCAAGTATCGCTATATTTGAATTTTTAATACATGATCCAAAAGCTTTAGTGATACTCTCATAAGTCGGAAGTACCCTCGTAAATACATTTGCTTTACATTTCATATAATAATTAGCTGTATCATTGAGAAATCTTGAGCCTATTGCAAGAAGAATATTCTTATTCTCAACATCAACGTTATTTATATCCTCTAAATCATCAATATAAAAAAAATTATTAGTGTTATTTATTAGAGATTTCCTCTCAAACAGTAAAAGAGGTGTATTAATCTCTTTACATGCATTATTAAGATTTTTAGAAATTATTACAGCAAACGGATGAGTAGCATCGACAACGCATGTGATTTTATTTTTATTTATAAAATTAATTATTTGATCTTTATTATTTAATTTCCCCGTAATGATATGTAACTTTGGATTTTCAATATAAGCTTGACCTGCTTTATAAGTTAAAACACTTGCAAAGACTGAATAATTAAGTTCAAGAAGCCTATTAGCTATTACAGGTCCATCCGAAGTTCCTGATAGGATCCAAACATTTTTATAGCAATTTTCTTGATTCTGCATCAGTATATCTTTAATTAAATAGTAAGTAATGAATCATTGTTTAATTCAGGCGGTCATTAATAGCGCTCCCCAAATGAGGTATACCAAAGAAAACCAAACTGCAATTGCAGAAATGATTGTTAATTTTAAAGGATTACGTAGTGAAGATCCAACCAGAGATCTCAAGATCATAGGATGGGGAAATATTGCCCAAGAAATGGTAGATGAACTAAGGGAGGGGCAAAATATTGTTATTGAGGGACGTCTAAAGATGAATTCTGTCACTAGAAAAGACGGAACGAAAGAAAAGCAACCAGAACTAACAGCTTCAAAAATTCATCAAATATCGCCAGTTGATGTTATTAAGTCTGATCAAAAAGAAAATAATGAGTCATTTGAAAAGAAAGAAAGCGTTAAAAAATCTAGCTGGGATAGTTCACCTTTAGTACCTGAAGTTGACGAAATCCCTTTTTAAATCATATATCAACATTATTTTCTTGAACACTTATAATAAGTTTGCTTATTTTTCTTTCAAGTGCGGCAAGTTCGCTTCTAATTTCTGGCCATTTACCCTTATCAAGATTTTCTAATAGCCATGCTCTATCTTGATCAAGTTTAAAAATCAAATCTCCTTGATTTGCAGTATTAGGATCTTGCATAATACTTCTTAGACCACTTATAACTCATTCTACTAAATCAAATGAAGAAATACCTATCCCCTGGAAACTTAATCGTAACCGCTGGGGGTATATTAGCTTTTGTTGGAATGACTGCTTATTTTACAGACTCAGTAAATTTAAGTGTACCTACTTTTTTTTATGGAGTACCTATTTTTTTAATTGGATTAGGTTTAAAGACTTCCGAAATACCTCCTGTAGAGTTGTTTGATAAGACAAATTTTGCGACAAATAAATTTAATAGACCAAAAGAATTAACAGCACTAGTTAAAGATGTTACAAGATGGAGATATGGGATAAAAGCTCATCTTGAATCGTCATTAGAATCTTTAAAGTTGTGGGATGAGGATAATCCCCCTCAACTAAAAGAAATAGAAGAAATTACAAAGGAAGAAAAAAATGGTCTCAGGATGCGTTTCGAATTAAACGCTGTCCCACTAGAAAAATGGATTGAAAAACAAGAAAGATTAAACAGGTTTTTCGTCAAAGGTCTTGAATCAGAATTTATTATCGACGATAATAAAAAAGAATTTGATTTTATTCTCTTTTATTAAATATAGGGATATATTTGTAAAAACCTAATTTCTTAATTCAATCAAGTTTTAATGATTTTCAATAATGAATGATTCTCAAAGAGTATCAATATTAAGCGAAGCACTTCCATACATACAAAGTTTTTCAGGTAGAAAAATTGTTATCAAGTATGGTGGTTCTGTTATGGAAGATGATGATTTAAAAAATGCTTTTTTTAGAGACATAGCACTTTTATCAACCGTGGGGGTTTGTCCGATAGTAATTCATGGGGGCGGACCTGAGATTAATAATTGGTTAAAGAAATTAGAAATAACTTCTAAATTCGAAAATGGATTAAGAATTACTGATCAAAAAACAATGGAAATTGTAGAGATGGTTCTAATGGGTAGAGTTAACAAACAAATTGTAAAAGGCATTAATAAAACTGGATCCTTGGCTGTGGGAATATCAGGTCTTGATGGGAATTTAATTCAATCTAGAGAATTAGGAGATGGTAGCCATGGGTTGGTGGGAGAGGTTACAAAAATCAATCCTGAAATATTAGATCCCCTTATATCTAAGGGATATATCCCTATCATTTCTAGTATTGGGTCAACCTTGGAGGGTATTTCCCATAACATTAATGCAGATTTTGTTGCTGGAGAAATTGCTGCTGCAATAAATGCAGAAAAACTTATTCTTCTTACTGATACACAAGGGATTTTAAAAGAAAAAGATAACCAAAATAGTTTAGTTGAAAAAACGAATCTCAAAGAGGCAAGAGATTTTATTGATAAAAAAATTGTGACTGAAGGTATGATTCCAAAGACTGAATGCTGTATAAGAGCTTTAGCACAAGGAGTCAAAGCAGCTCACATAATTGATGGAAGAATAGAACATTCATTACTTCTTGAGATTTTTACAAATTCCGGAATAGGTACCATGATAGTCGCCTAACCTATGAAAACTTATGAGAAAGTTTTAGAAACAGTAGAACTTGCTTTAGCTAAAGGTGAATATCATTATTGTATTGAATTTCTTTTGCCATTAATCGAATCATTTCCTTTGTCAAGTAAAGAGGGAGTAAATTTAAGAACAATTTTAATTACTGCTCTTTGTGGAGTTAATAAAAAGGAAGAGGCTAAAAGATTTTGTAAAGAACTTCTAAAATCCTACGATAATAAGACAAGAGAAAATGCAAAATATTTGATGGAAGTTATAGATTCTCCTGACATTAAAAAGCCAGAAAATTGGAACGTTCAGTTTGAAAACGACCCATCACTAAATAAAAAATCTCTTAACACACTGCGCAAAAAAAAAGAGGTTTTGCAGAAAAAAAAATTTATTAATGTTACTGAGACTCCGACTGGTGAAACAAAACCGTTTCAAAAAGGCTTTTCACTTATCATTTTTTTAATATTTTTATTATTAATTCCACTTTTAAGTGGCTGCGTTAAAGTTGAGGATACCCTAGATCTTGGTGAACTTGATTCAATAACCAATAATTTAGTTATAGAAAGCAAATACATAAATAAATTTCCTTGGCAATTAAAATTTGAAGAGAAGATGAAAGATATTTTTCCTGACGCAGAAATTGAACAAGACGAATCAACCTTTTCTTTGAAACATAAAAATCTGAATCTTGAAGATACAAAGCAAGTTCTTAAAATCACCCAAAATACTGCAGGGGAGTTAGCGGGAGGATCAACAAATATAGAAATTAATACTACTCAAAAAAACTTCATTTTTTTTAAAAAATACTTTTACAGGTTAGATTTGGATCTAAGTTCAATTCAAGGTTTTGATAATTTAGAACTCATTTTCAAAATTATTCACCCAAATAAAGCTACCCTCACAGATAAAAGTAATTCAAATTTAGAAATCACAAAAAATCTAATCATTTGGAACATAAATCAAGGACAGATAAATAGTCTTGAATTTTCTTTCTGGAGCCTCAACAAACTTTTGATTGGGATATTTATTATTTTAATCATTATGGTATTAGCTTATTTATTAAGATTCTATAGATTTAAATTAGGTACAGATTTGCCTCAACTTCCATCAAAATAATTACAACTCTACTGGATTAACATCAATTGTTAAAAATACATTTTTTGGAATAAGTTTCCATAATATTGACCTATCAGGTAAGGGGATATTTGTTCCTTCAGGACCATGTATTAATATCTGCCATCTAAATTTTTTGCCGACTTTAGCAATTAAACTAGGAGCAGGACCAATTAATTTCCAGTTCTTTTTCTCGCAAAAATTGAGTAGATATTTTGCTAATTTCATTGCAATTGATTCAGTTAATTCATAATTTTCACCTGATAATTTAAGAAGGCAAATCGTGCAAAATGGAAATAAATTAGCATCTTTTCTCAATCTCGAGTTTTCAATTAAGAATCTTTCATAATCTCTCTTCTTAAGATACGAAATTACCGGATGGTTAGGTTTATATGTTTGAAAAATCACTTTTCCTTTTTTTTGAGCCCTGCCCGCCCTTCCAGCTAATTGCAAAAACAATTGTAATGATTTTTCTTCTGCCGAAATATCTGGGCGATGAAGCAACCCATCTGCTGCAATAACTACTGAAAGAGTAATATTGGGGATATCAATCCCTTTTGCCAACATTTGAGTTCCCACAAGAATATCAGCATCACCTTTAGAAAACTTTGAAAGAATATCTCTATGACCATCCTTTACTGAGGTTGTATCTCTATCAAAGCGAAGTACTCTTAATTCAGGAAATTCTTCATTTAAAAACTCTATTACCCTTTGTGTACCAATTCCAAAAGGTTTAAAGGCAGTCGAATGACAATCTGGGCAATGATTTATCAATCTCGATTTATGATCACACCAATGGCAGCTTAACCATTTTTTCCCTTGTGAACCGAGATGCACTGATAAAGGAACGTCACAGTTGGGGCAATTTATTAAATATCCACAATTTCTACAACTTAAAAACCCACTATGCCCCCTCCTAGGGATCAAAATTATTGCCTGCTCTTTTTTTAGGCGGAGTTGAGGAAGTAATTGTAATAATTCATTGGAAAAAATTTTCATATTCCCCTTTTTGAACTCATCCCGCATATCAATAATTCTTATTTCAGGAATTTCATTGCTGGATATCCTTTGAATCATTCTTACCAATTTAAAATTCTTTTCAAAAATACACTTTTTCCAAGTCTTCATTGATGGGGTTGCACTCCCTAAAATTAACTTTGCAGAATTCCTTTTTACTATTTCAATAGCAATCTCTCTTGCGTCATAACAAGGCATAGGACTATCTTGTTTATAAGAAACATCGTGTTCTTCATCCATTATTATTAATCCTAGATTTTTCACTGGAAGAAAAACTGCAGACCTTGTTCCTATAACTATCAAAGGTTCATTAGCATTAATAATTTTCTTCCAAACTAAGGTTCTATGATGGGGAGAACAGTTACTATGGTATTCGTAAACGACATTATTAAATCGCTGACTAAACCTATCAATAAGTTGAGGAATTAGTCCAATTTCTGGGGCTAGTATTAAACAACTTTTTTTCTTAAGAAATTGATCTTCAGCAATTCTCATATAAACTTCTGTTTTACCTGAACCTGTCTCGCCCCACAGAAGTAAAGCATCTCCTGGTTTCATTGTTTGAAATTCTTCAAATGCAATTTTTTGCTCATTTGTAAGATTTGGTTTTTTCGTTGCAATATGATCATTTAAAAAGGAATTTAATTTATTATTTATATTTTTTTTTCTTTTAGATTTAACGAGATAATTTTTACTCACCATTGAGTTAATTAGAGTGTGATTAAAACCTGACTTTATTAATTCACTTTGCCAGTCACCTTTATCAGGCAAAGTATTCATTAAAAAAAATTCTTTTTTGGTTAATCCATTTTTCTTAATATCAAATTCTTTTTTAGTTTCAATCCATATTTGATCTTTTAAACATTTAGAAAAATTCTTATATTTACCAATCCAGCCAGGAGGAAATGCAGTTTTAAACATTTTTAAATTACTAACCATATAAAAAGAGGCTAGGGACTCTATCCATTCTCTCCAAGGGTCATCAATTATTTTTTTCTGCAAAATACTTTCAACAAACAAATATCTTATGCTTTTTCCTCCAGTAATATTTGCTTCGTCATTATTAATAGTCGAAAAGTATTTTTTGGAGATCACCAACCCATTCAATAATCTCCCTCTTAGTCTCACACTTACAATATCTCCAACTTCTGCCCCAAGATTATTTCCATCTAAATAGTAAAAGCTTTCATTACTAATACCTATATCAAGCAAAATTTCCAATTTGTAGGAGATATTTAATAACTGATTACTTGCCGGCTTCAAAACTTTTTCTTAGTATTGGATTGTTGAACATTCCACAAAGTGTTTTTTGCACATTGTAAGTATCCTGCTCTTTAGGGAGACATGAAGCTTTGATCATTGACTGAAAATTCAAAAAATGATCTGCCTGTCTGAGAAATCCCAAGACTTTTTACTTTAGGTAATCTATAGCACTATTTAAATTTTTCAACAATTTAGAAAACTTTTCTTATTCTCATTTTGTGAAAAAGTTTTTTAAATATTAAGGGGACTTTACTACTAAATGTTCAAATTAGCCCTAAATAAAATTTTATCTAGTTAAATTCACCGTAGAAAGGAGTCAATTATGTGTCCAATCGCAGCAGAATCAAAGAATTCCAAGCCTAGATCAAAAAAAAAGATCAATAAAGAAATTAATACAAATTTAGAAAAAGTAGTTGAAGAAGATAGTAATAAAAATATTCAAAATTTAAAGACATCTTCTGAGTTAAACGAAAGCAGTATTGAAAATAATAATGCATTTAGTGATTCTGAAGAAGAAGATAAAGGGCTTGGGAATATAAAGCTTGGGCCAAAAGGTATCTACACTGAAGATTCAATAAGAGTTTATCTTCAAGAAATTGGAAGAATTAGACTTTTAAGACCAGATGAAGAAATTGAGCTTGCAAGAAAAATTGCTGACTTACTCCAATTAGAAGAGCAAGCGACTCAATATGAGTCAGAAAAAGGACATTTCCCATCTGTTAGAGAATGGGCCGAGTTAATAGATATGCCTCTTTCCAAATTTAGAAGAAGACTTCTCTTAGGGAGGAGAGCAAAAGAAAAAATGGTTCAATCAAATTTAAGATTAGTTGTTTCCATAGCTAAAAAATATATGAATAGAGGTTTATCATTTCAAGATTTAATTCAAGAAGGAAGTTTGGGTCTAATTAGGGCAGCAGAAAAATTTGACCATGAAAAAGGTTATAAGTTTTCTACATATGCAACTTGGTGGATTCGCCAAGCCATTACAAGAGCAATTGCGGATCAAAGTAGAACAATTAGACTGCCAGTTCACTTATACGAGACAATATCCAGAATTAAAAAAACCACAAAAGTTCTTAGCCAAGAATTTGGAAGGAAACCTAGTGAAGAAGAAATCGCTGAAAGTATGGAAATGACAATTGAAAAATTAAGATTTATTGCTAAAAGTGCGCAACTTCCTATTTCTTTAGAAACTCCAATAGGGAAGGAAGAAGACTCAAGACTCGGAGACTTTATAGAGGCTGATATAGAAAATCCAGAGCAAGATGTTTCTAAAACTTTATTAAGAGAAGATTTGGAAGGAGTATTAGCAACTCTTAGTCCAAGAGAAAGAGATGTTCTCAGATTGAGATATGGAATTGATGATGGAAGAATGAAAACTCTTGAAGAAATTGGCCAGATTTTTGATGTGACGAGAGAAAGAATTAGACAAATAGAGGCAAAAGCCCTAAGAAAACTTAGACATCCAAATCGAAATGGGGTTTTAAAAGAATATATAAAATAAAAAAAGTTAAGTATAGTATTTAGCTTTAAAAACTTGCAAAAGAATAGCTTAAGATAGATTCGACTTTATTTTTAATTCAAACTCAAAATAATATTTAATGACTAATTTTAAGCTGAAAATAGCTAGTAGAAGAAGTAAACTAGCAATGGTTCAAACTTTATGGGTTAAAGATCAATTAGAACGGAATATTCCCAATTTAGAGGTATCCATAGAAGCTATGGCAACTCAAGGTGACAAAATCCTTGATGTAGCCTTAGCAAAAATAGGCGACAAAGGCTTATTTACAAAAGAACTTGAAGCGCAAATGCTTGTAGGACATGCAGATATAGCAGTCCATTCTCTAAAAGATTTACCAACCAATTTACCTAATGGCCTTAAATTAGGATGTATTACAAAAAGGGAGGATCCTGCGGATGCTTTAGTAGTAAACAAAAAAAATGACTGTTATAAATTAGAAAACTTACCTGAGGGTTCGATTGTGGGAACAAGTTCTCTAAGAAGACTTGCACAATTAAGAAATAAGTACCCACATCTTGTTTTTAAAGATATTAGGGGAAATGTTATTACAAGAATTGAAAAATTAGATGCAGGTGAATTTGATTGCATAATTCTCGCTGCCGCTGGTTTAAAGAGATTAGGCTTTGAAAAAAGAATTCACCAGATTATTCCAGATGAAATTTCTCTTCATGCTGTTGGTCAAGGAGCACTGGGTATTGAATGTAAATCTGATGATAAAAAGGTTTTAGAAATTATAAATGTGTTGGAAGATAAACCTACTAGTCAAAGATGTTTAGCAGAGAGGGCTTTTCTCAGAGAGCTTGAAGGGGGATGCCAAGTTCCAATAGGTGTAAATAGTAAAATACAAAATGAACAACTTTGCCTTACTGGTATGGTTGCCTCTCTTGATGGAGAAAGGCTTATAAAAGATCAAGTTTTTGGCAATATTAATGATCCCGAACAAGTAGGCAAAGAACTCGCTAAAAAACTCAAGCTCCAAGGGGCCGGCAAAATACTCAGCGAAATATTCGAAAAATATAGAGAAAACTAAAATTAGCTAATTTACCAATTTAGGATCAATTTCTTTTTTATATCTATCTTCACAATCTTTAATTACTTGAACAGCTTCTTCTATCCCAAAAAAACCATTTACAGTACATGTTCCTGGTTTTTTTAGATCTTTATAATGTTCCCAATAATACTTTGTTTCTTTTAGCCAATGCTCCCCAAGGTCTTCAAAACTTGAGATATGATCCATTCTTTTATCATCTGCAAGAACTGCTATTACCTTATCATCAACCTCTCCGCCATCATCAAATTTCATCACCCCAATAATCCTAGCCTCGACAATAGATCCAGGTATTAACGGCTCAGTTACTCCAACAATTTCTATATCAAGCGGATCTCCATCTTCATCCCAAGTCCTTGGTATACATCCGTAAGCGAATGGATAAGCAAGTGAAGAATAACCCACCCTGTCAAGTTTAAGATGACCCGTTTCTGTAATTAATTCATATTTATTTATTGTATTTGAATTCAATTCAACGATAGTGTTAACTATTGAATTTGAGCTATCAGTGAAAGCACTTAGTATGTGTAATAGATTGGGTGTAACCCTACTTGGGGGTTGATTAAGATTTGCCATCAAAAAATTAATTTTGTTTATCTTACATCCTCAACCCTGAACAAATTCTTTAAAAGTTATTTTTCAGCAAAAATCATCTATTTTAGACCGTAAATGATTAATAAAATAATTTGGCGATAGTTCTTCATTTGTGACAGCTCTTACCAACTCCATAGAGTTAACTGATCTGCCGTATTTGTGTATATTATTTTTTAACCAAAAGATGATCTTTTGATATTCACCATTTTCAATTACATTATCAATCAAACCAATATCTTTCTCCATTTGACTAGATATTTGTGCACTTATAAGATGTCCTAACAAATATGAGGGGAAATATCCAAACGCTCCTTCACTCCAATGAACATCTTGAAGACAACCTTCTGAATCATTAGATGGTTTTATTCCTAACAGTTCAGCATATCTTTTATTCCATTCCGCTGGTATTTCTTCAACAGGTAAACCTCCCTCAATTAAATCTATTTCAAGTTCGGTTCTGATCAGAATGTGTAAACCATAGGTCAATTCATCTGCTTCAACCCTATTTAATCCTGCTTCCAAATGATTAATAGATTTCCAGAGTTCAAAATGATTATTTAATGTACATCCAGCTGAAATAAATTTTTTAAAAAATCTTTTCGAAAAAGATTTGGATTTAACTATTCTATTTTCCCAAAATAAAGACTGACTTTCATGTATACCCATAGAAGTTGCTTGGCCTAAAGGCCAAGCGAACCATTGATGACTTTGAGAAGGCAGACCTTGCTCATAAATTGAATGCCCCCACTCATGCGCAGTTGCTAAAAAACTTGATAATGGTTCACCTAAAACGATTCTTGTAGTGATCCTATAATCATTAGGCCCTAAAGTAATCGAGAAGGGATGGGGAGATTTACCAACAACAACTAGATCTTTATTTCTCCCGAACTCATCAAGTAATTTAGAACATAAAATCTGTTGAGATTCTGGAGTTAAATCCCAATTACATTTTTTTGACTTGGTAATTCCTTTAATCAATTCTGGGAGAATATCTTTCAAAGGCTGAAACATTTTATTCAACCACTTTAAAGTTATTTCAGGCTCAAAGGGTTGGGCTAAAGTCTCCCAGGGTGAATATTTATCTGATATTTGTTTCGCCTCTTCAATCCGTAATTTAACTAGTTCTTTAAAAAATGGAAGAAAAACTTTAAAATCTGATTTTTTCTTAGCTTCTTGCCAACTTTCATATCCTTTAGATTTTGCCTTTGCTAAAGACTCTACTAATTTAGGATCTAAATTTTTTGCTCTATTAAATTCCTTTATTAAAAGATTAACGTTTCTTTCTTTTCCTTTAATAAAGAGTTGATTATTGGAATTTTGTTCAGTATTTAATAATTCATTTTTAGCGGATTGTATTAAATTAAAAAATTCTTCAGAAGAATTTCTCCTATGCAAGATTTTTGCAATGTAGGTAAGTTGTTCAGCCCTCCAAGAAGCTCCTTTCTTGGGCATCCCAGTATTCTGATCCCAATAAAGTGTATTTTGGATTGAACCTAATATTTGAGTTTCTTTAAGATAAGCGCCCAGCTTATTCCATTGAATTTCGGCCAAAAATTTATATATAAATTAAATTTATTTTAAGACAAAAATTTTGATGTTTGCATTAAACATACATTGTTTATCCATAATAGAATACTAATTAATTGAGTTTTTATTTATATGGAACAAATATTTTCAAAATTAGTATTTATAACTAATGGTGAGGGTTTTATTGATATAACAAATGATTTGAATTCATTTATTGAAAAAAATAATTTTCATTCAGGAATTTTTAATTTAACTTCACTTCATACCAGTTGCAGCTTAACTATAAATGAGAATGCTGATCCAAACGTACTAAGAGACTTAAAAAAATATATGCAATCTATAGTTCCATATAATTCCTACTTAACTTTATCAAAAAATAGAGAAGAAATTTCTTATAAACATTATCAAGAAGGAGCTGACGATATGCCAGCTCATATTAAAACATCTTTAACAAACACTTCTTTATCTTTAAGTTTTCAGGACAGCAATATTATGCTTGGCACATGGCAAGCAGTGTATTTATGGGAACATAGATTTGATCAAAAAGAGAGGGTTTTAAATGTACATATAATTGGTGAGAAAAGATAAAGTATTTATAATGTAATTAATAAGAACTTATAGTAATCATTTAATGAAACCTTACCTTTTGCAAGATGAAGAATTAAAGGAATTAATTGTCAAAATACCCGGCTGGGAAATTAACAAAGAACAAATCCAGAGAGAATTTAAATTTTTTGATTTTATTGAAGCCTTCTCATTTATGACTAAAATCGCTTTAATCTGCGAAAAATATAACCATCATCCTAATTGGGAAAACGTTTATTCAAAAGTAATAATTAGGTTAAGTACACATGATTTGGGGGGCATAACAAATCTGGATCAAACATTAGCTTCAGAAATAAATAAAGTTTTCGATCAATAAAAATTACAAATTTAAATTCATTCATTATAAAAATTCGTCAAAATGTCTAAAAAGTTATTACCTGTTACGATTATTAGCGGATTTTTAGGTTCAGGCAAAACTACGCTTTTAAATCATATTTTAAAAAATCAAGTTGGTCTTAAAACAGCTGTTTTGGTTAATGAATTTGGAGAGATAGGAATAGATAATGACTTAATAATAGAAGGCTCAGAAGATATGATCGAATTAAATAATGGCTGTATATGTTGCTCTATTAATGGTGAATTATTAAATACAGTTTCCAAAGTTTTAGAAAGATCTGCCATGATAGACTATTTGATTGTCGAAACTACAGGGCTAGCAGATCCATTACCAGTAGCCATGACTTTTGCAGCTGGAGATCTTCGGGAAAAAGTAAGATTAGATTCAATCATCACTGTCATTGATGGAGAAAATTTTGATTTTGAAATTAATAATACAAGTGTCGCCTATTCTCAGATTTTATACGGAGATATCCTTCTCCTGAACAAATGTGATTTAGTCAACGAAGAAAAACTAAAGAAAGTCGAAAAATTTATAAATAAAATAAAAAAAGAACCAAGGATATTGAGATCAACAAATAGTGAAGTCGGATTACAAACAATAATGAGTGTAGGTCTATTTGAAACAGATACTTTTAAATTCGATAAGGATAAAGAAGATTTAGAAGTCAAGGCAAAAGATCACTCTTCTCATTCACACGATCACTCTTCTCATTCTCACGATCACTCCTCTAATTCACACGATCACTCTTCTCATTCGCACGATTTGATCAATAACATAGAGGGTTTTACATCAGTTTCTTATGAGACATTTGAACCATTTTCCTTAAGGAAGTTTCAATATTTCTTAGATAATCAAATCTCACAAAATGTATTTAGGGCGAAAGGAATATTATGGTTTATGGAAAGTGAAAGAAAACACATTTTTCACCTATCTGGGAAACGATTTTCTCTTGATGATGAAGAATGGACAAAAGAAAAGTCTAACAAGATAGTGTTAATTGGAAAAGAATTAGATCATCAAACTATTAAGAAGCAACTCTCATCATGTAGATTTAGTTCAGATTAGATTATACATATTAGGGTTTAATTAATTTTTGAAAATACTTATTAAAGGATTTAAAAAAGCATTAAAAGAATTAAAACTTCTTTATATAATCTCGTTCATTGTTTCAATATTAGTAATCATTCCAATATGCAATTTTCTTCTTGAGGGTATTCAATATGTTTCAAGTGGAAATTTTTCTTTAGGTATTGCTGGAGGAGAAGAGGTTATAGGCACTTTAAAAGTTTTAACGCTGACAAGTTTATTTGGAGGAGGCTTGGGAACCTTAAATGGATGGTTACTTTCAAATTGTAATTTTAAGTACAGAAAAATTCTTCGTATTTTTCAGCTAGTTCCACTAGCTGCCCCAGCTTATCTGATTACAGCTGTTTTGCAGGATTTAGGGAGTATTTTTGGGTATCAAGTAACTGGTTTATGGTGGGGGATTTTAATACTTTCGATTTCTACTTATCCATATGTATTTATTCTTGCCAATGAAAGTTTTAACAAATTTGGGGTTAATCAAATAAATGCTAGTAGAGGATTAGGAGTTGGGCCGTGGAGAAGCTTCTTTAAAATAGCTCTCCCAATGGCAATGCCAGCACTAATAACAGGAATAAGTTTAATGTGTATGGAAGTAATGAATGAGTTAGGTACATTTGCATTATTAAACATTCCAAGTATTTCTACAGGTATTGCAGAAAATTGGATAATTCAAGGTAATCCAGAAAATGCTATTGGATTATCTTTAGTGGCCTTGTCAATAATTTTCACTTTGATTATTTTTGAAAAATTCTCGAGAAGAAAATCAAAGAGGTGGAGTGATAATCCCGCATCAAAAGATTCTCAAGGATGGGAATTAAAAAAAACTCGAGCTTTTTTGGCAATAATTATATCCTTATTCCCTCCAATTTTCTCTTTTGGAATTCCTTTTGTTTGGGTTTTGCTTAATATCGATCAAATTCATAAAGGGTTTTCTTTAGAATTATTCAACCTTTCATTTAGGACTATAAGTCTGGGACTTTTTACAGCATTAATAACAATGCTATTCTCGTTAATAATTTCCTTAGCTAGACGTCCAAATAAAAACTTATTGCTAGAACTAATAACAAACCTTGCGGGGATAGGTTATGCAATACCAGGCACAGTCTTAGCTTTATCTTTAATAAGCGTTTCTTCTTCAGAATTAAACTTCATTGCTATTTGCGCTCTAATTTGGGGCTATCTTGTCCGATTTCTGACTATTTCTAAGGGTTCTATTGATTCAAGTCTTGAGAGGATTTCTCCTAGTCTTGATGAAGCTGCACTTGGTTTGGGAGAGAATTGGCTGGGAATCATCAAAAAAATTCATCTACCTCTGCTCCAAGGACCAATCTTTGTAGGATCACTTTTAGTTTTTGTAGATACAATAAAAGAATTACCCATAACATTTATTTTAAGACCATTCGATTTCGATACATTATCTGTACGAATATATCAATATGCTGGAGATGAAAGAATGGTAGAAGCAATATTACCAGCTATTTTTATCATGACTCTAGGCCTTATTGCATCAATTACATTGATACCAAGTTTAGAGAAAAAAAACTAAATTCTTTTAAAAAGTTTTCTAATTAAAAAAGGGAAGCTTAACAACAAATCTGCCGATGTGGATATGAATCTAAAATAAATTAAGCTCACAAGAATTGCATTCTTTGGAATATTTCTGCCAATAAGAAAAAGGAGGCAAGCTTCAAAAACACCAACTCCTCCTGGAGCTGTTGGGACAACCAAACCTAAAGACCATGACAAAGAAAAGATTACCAGTAAAAATATTATGTTCAAGGTATTAATTGGATAAAAAGTATTTAAGCAAAAATAAAACCCAATAAATTTTGATAAAACAAAACCAATTTCAAGTAATAATGCTCTAGTAGGAAAAAAAGAAATTATATTTATTCTCTCTTCAAATTGGTCATTTAAATTTTGAAGTCTCAAAACATCAAATACTTTTCCCTTAAGAGACCTTAATATTTTTAATATAAGATAAATTAATTTCTTATTTAAGAATACTAAAGGGAAAATTAAAAAAAAATAAAATGGTGAAAAAATCAATCCCAACGATGCCAAGAGAAAAGATCCACTCAGCATAAAATAAGGTTCTATAAGTGTCGAATACATAGCAATCTGGGGATTACTTATTTTTTTTATAAAATTAAATCTTTCAACAAAATGCCAAATCCCTCCTGGGACGTATTTAAGAATATTGGTTAAGACATAAAAAGAGACTAGATTATTACTTTTAAATTCTTTCCCGAACCATTTAACAATATATTTCCATGCATAAGCGTTCAGGTAAATACTTAAAACACAAAATAAAAATGATAAAAATAAATTAATTCCATTATTTTCTAAATTAATATCAAAAGAAATTTGATCAATATTAACAAAAAAATAGATGCAAAAATACAACAAGCTTGAAATAAAGAAAGTACTTTTTAAAACTCCAAAATTAAATTTTTTTAAAGATTTCAAATATGATTTATTACTTAAATTGAATCTCATTTCCAGTTTTCAAATGCTTTAAATTTTTTACTGGAATCTTTTATTATTTTTCTTATTTCTTCAGTTGATATTTTATGCTCTAGTTTTAATCTTAAAATTTCGTCATTTTCAGGCTTCATAGATATTGATCCATCTGGTTTCAAAGTCTGTTTAACTCTTATATTTCCAAAAGTCGTTGAACATTCTCCCCTCCTTCTAAGTAATATCCACCTTGATTGGGTCCTTTCACGAACTCCAATAGTATTGGAATAATCAAACCAAAGTTGCCTAAAAAATTCTTTTTTCTCTATTGGCAAGATTGCTTGAATAGAAAATCCAATTCTATCTTTTTTCATATTGATAGCTTGATAAGAAACGTCGTAAGCTCCTTCAATTCTCAGTTTCTCTACAAAATTGCATATATCTTCAGGTGTTTGGTCATCAATCCATGCTTCTTGCACAGATATTTCTTCGAACTTTGGATTGATCTCTTTTTTAATAGAATAATCATCAAATGAAGAAATTTTATAAACTCTAACCAAATTAGCGAATGGAAATTTTTTGTTGCCAATCCCTACTCCATAAGAGTCAACAGAATATTTTGAAGGGGGTTGATGATTGTGGACTAAATTAGAAAGTAAAGCAATGCCCGTTGGGGTAGATAGTTCACCCTCAATTGAGTCGAAACTTGATAAAACCTTAATATTTTTTTGCCTTATTAATTCTATTACAGCAGGAGGGGGTACGGATAATTTTCCATGATCAGTTTGAACGAAGCCCTTCCCTAACATAGGTTCATTACAATAAACTTTTTTAGGATTTAGGTAATTAAAAGCTGCACACACACCTACAATATCCACTAATGAATCGATAGCCCCAATTTCATGAAAATGAACATCCTCAGATTTGATACCATGAACTTCACCTTCTGCATTTGCTAAAGATTCAAATACCTCATAAATTTTCTGCTTTAATTTATCTTCTAAGTTCCCATTTGAAATAAGTTCTTTAATGCTTCTCCAAGTTCTTTTGAAAGGACTGCGACTATTGTTCTCAACCTTAACACTGATACCTCGGATTGAAGAACTTTTCGATTCTTTAAACTCTAGATGATAAAGATCCTTTAGTCCAAGATCAATAAGTGGTTGTTCAATAACTTTTTTAGGAACACCTAAGTCGTAAAAAGCTCCTAACAACATATCTCCAGAAATTCCTGGTGAACATTCAATTAAAACTTCTTCCATAAATTTTAGATTTCTAGGTTGATAAGAATTGCGATAAAGATCAACTTTGCATTCTAATTATTTTTAGAAAGATTTTTTCCAATAACTTCGTAATTGAGTAATTTCAAAGAATTACCATCTCTATTGACATCTAAACTTACAAAATTATTAAGAAGTTCGAGAGAAAGCTCACCTTTTATGACTAACTTGAAATTTTTATTTTTTAAATTCTTTAATTTTGAAGTAGAACATATTTTAATAACAATTTCTTTTTTTGATTTATTGACAAAAACTAGCTCTCCTCTAACAGAAAAATAATTATCTTTTAAATCCAATTCTTCCAATAATTTAGAGAAGTTAATTTTTGAAGAATTCTTTTGTAAATCGTTAAGTTGTACAGGATCCCAGATACCTACAACCTGTAAATGCAAGTTTTGAGTATTTTTATTCTTTGGATAAACAATCCAGTAATAATTTTTATTTAAATCAATATGCTTTTTTAAAAGTGATAATGCTTTACCTAGTACCACAGTTTCAATTTTTTCGCCTTCATTATCAGTTATCAAGCCTTTATTTAACTGCTCAGCATTATTAGGTGTAAATTTCCCATTCACAATGCCAATAGCTCTGTATTGAAGTGGATCAGTAACTTGTGGAATAGGATTTTTTAACATATTAAAGCTTTAAAAATGAAAATTTATCTTATTAAATTTCTTCTTTTTCCTCCAAACTATTAAAAGACTCTAATGCATCGTCTATGGCATCAGAAGGTATAGTCGCATCATTTAAACTATTTTGTCTCCTAATCATTTCCACAATTTCAAATGGATTAGTTGGAATAACTGAACCAGTATCATCCTTTTTAGTTGAGGAATTGATTTCTAATTCATCAAATAAATATTCAGCATTTAAGAAATCACCTCTAAGCAAAATTAATGGAATTAAAAAGATTAGCAAGGATATTGATCTAGAGTATTTTTTATTGAAATAGTATTTCATTTTATTTAATTTCAAAATTCTTTAACGCCAAAAATTTCTGCTAATTTAATTTTACATAATATGTTAGAAATTTGTTAATAGCAACTTGGAATGTTAACTCTATAAGAACCAGACTCTCACAAATAATAGATTGGATTAATCAAGTCAATCCAGATATTTTATGTTTGCAGGAAACAAAAGTAATGGATGATAGTTTCCCTATTGAACCTTTTGAAAAATTAGGATACTCAGTAGAGGTCTACGGACAAAAATCATACAATGGTGTGGCTATTATTTCTAAAATAAAGCCAGAAAATGTTAAAAAAGGATTCTACGGATGTACAAACTCTAATCAAAATATCGAAATTTTCTTAGATCAAAAAAGATTAATTTCTGCTGATATTAATGGTATTAAAATCATAAATGTTTATGTGCCAAACGGTTCTTCTTTAGACTCTAGTAAGTTCGAATACAAAATTCATTGGTTAAATTGTTTAGCTACATTTTTGGATGAGCAAGAAAAAAAAGGAGAATTAATTTGTCTTATGGGTGATTTTAATGTTGCTCCATCTAATTTGGATATTCATGATCCAAAGAAATATGAAGGAGGAATAATGGCATCTGAGATAGAGAGAAATGCACTAAGTAATGTTCTGAAAAAAAGATTAATAGATTCTTTCAGGATTTTTGAGCAAAATACTGGCCATTGGAGTTGGTGGGATTACCGTAATAACGCATTTGAATTGAATAAAGGTTGGAGAATAGACCATATTTATCTCAGCAAAGAACTGTCATCAAAACTTAAAAGTTGTGTCATAGACAGCTCACCTAGAGGTAATTCACGTCCAAGTGATCATGCACCAGTTATGATAAATCTTAATTTAAGCGACATAAATGTAGATTTTTTTGAAGATGAGGATAATTTCTTCGAAATATAAATTAAATAGATAATTCTTTCTTTAAATGTCTGAGAACGTTTGTAAACAAAGGGTTATTTAAAAACTTCCTGTTTTGTTTTATAAATTCTTAAAAAATTAATTATTTACAATCCAAACTATCGCAATAAAAATATCATAATGTAGAATTTCATTCTGATTGACAAATTTTTTTCTTATTTCTAAGTTAGAACATGACAAATTTTTTCTCAAAGTTTCATTTAATTAAACTGTGACTGACATATTAAATTGCACCCATTCAGAAGAAATTTTCTCTGCTGCTCAAGAATTAATGCCTGGAGGAGTTAGTTCTCCAGTGAGAGCTTTTAAGTCTGTTGGTGGGCAACCAATAGTGTTTGATAGAGTCAAAGGGCCTTTTGCTTGGGATATTGATGGGAATAGATATATTGATTACATAGGAAGTTGGGGCCCAGCTATTTGTGGACATGCTCACCCTGAAGTTACTACTGCATTACAGGAAGCAATTGAGAAAGGTACGAGCTTTGGAGCTCCATGCATTTTAGAGAACAAACTTGCTGAGATGGTAATTGATGCTGTCCCATCAGTAGAAATGGTTAGATTTGTCAATAGTGGAACTGAAGCCTGCATGGCTGTTTTAAGGCTTATGAGAGCATTTACGGGAAGAGATAAAGTTATTAAATTTGACGGCTGTTACCATGGTCATGCAGATATGTTTTTAGTAAAAGCAGGATCAGGTGTAGCTACTTTAGGATTACCAGATTCTCCAGGTGTTCCAAGAACAACTACTGCCAATACACTTACTGCTCCTTACAATGATCTTGAAGCAGTAAAAGAATTATTTTCTGAGAATCCTGATGCCATTTCAGGGGTAATTCTTGAGCCTATTGTTGGGAATGCCGGCTTTATTACTCCAGAACCAGGATTTTTAGAAGGGTTAAGAGAATTAACAACTGAAAATGGATCTTTATTAGTTTTTGATGAAGTAATGACTGGGTTCAGAATAAGTTATGGTGGCGCTCAAGAAAAATTTGGTGTTACTCCTGATTTAACCACACTTGGGAAAGTAATTGGTGGAGGTCTACCTGTAGGAGCTTATGGAGGCAAGAAAGAAATAATGTCAATGGTAGCTCCTTCTGGCCCAGTTTATCAGGCGGGTACTTTGAGTGGAAATCCACTGGCAATGACCGCTGGGATAAAAACTCTTGAGTTACTAAAACAAGAAGGGACTTATGAGAAACTAGAGGCAACAACTTCTAGATTAATTGAAGGTATAATTCAGTCTGCAGAAAATAATGGAATTGCGATTAACGGTGGCAATGTAAGCGCTATGTTTGGATTTTTCTTATGTGATGGGCCAGTTAGAAACTTTGATGAAGCAAAAACAAATGATGCAGAACTTTTTGGTAAGTTGCATAGAGAGATGCTTCAAAGAGGGATTTACCTTGCTCCAAGTCCTTTTGAAGCTGGTTTCACATCACTAGCCCATAGTGAAGAAGAAATTGATAAAACAATCGAAGCTTTTGATCAATCTTTTAATGCGATAAAGAGATAATCATATACCTAGTTTTCATTCAAGAAAAATAAATAAATGATTAACTGTTATAAACTTAAATTTAATAATTATCTTCTACCACCAACTATAACTGGAGGAGTCCCTCCTTCAGAACCCGGCAAGCCTGGAACAACTTGTGTACTTCCATCCCATTTATCGAGAAATAATTTGAACAACACTTGATCGTCAAGACTTCTATTTAATGTTTCGTATCTAAGTGCTTCTTGTTCAGCAATTTCAACTTCTGTTTTTGCTCTAAGTAATTGCTGACCAGCTATTTGTTTTTGTTCAATAGCAGCTCTGTATTCTTCAGCAATCTCTAATCCAGTAAGATCTAAACTTTTAACGTCAACATAATCGAATGAATTAAGTTCTTGAGCGACGGTATCTCCTACCTTTTCAGAAATTACTGCAAATTCAGTAGCGATTGTTTCTAGCTCGTACTGAGAAAAAACTGATTTAAGAGCTTTGAGTAAAGATGGCTGAACAATTTTTTGATAAACATCGCTATTTCTACTTGCAATTGTTGCAAAAATTCTGCCTGCTTCGTTAGGTTTTACTGAATACTTAACAGTAGCTGTAGCCCTAATAACCTGAAGATCTTTAGTTAAAGTTTCAAATTTTTCGGGTTGAACTTGAGTTTTTATATCAAATGGAAATACAGACTGAATAAATGGAAGTTTAAAGTTTAAACCAGCCCTCCTAGAGGGGCCACTTACTTTCCCTAATGTTGTGACAACTGCAACTTGTCCAGAAGGTACAACAAATAGAGATTGGGTGAGCAAAAGAAAGCCCGTAAAAGACAATACAATCAATAATGTTGCTGTACCACCAGGACCTGTTGGTGTGACATTCTTAAAGGATGTAGACATTAAATTTTTTCTTTTAGTTAATCATATTTAAATAGAATAGTTAGTGCATTAATAAGGCATTTAATTAAAATATTTTTTTAATAATTGCAAATTTAAATATAATTATTTTTATTAGTTTTTTGATTTAAATTCTTGGAGAAGTTCTAAATAAAGGTCCTCATCTATCTCCCTAATGTCATATTCAGAAGGTAAAACACCATGCTTATGTTCATGTGCCGCCATCCAGCAAAACTTCTCTATTTCTTCCCTGGAAAAGCGAGGATATTCTTTAACCTTTATAAGCAATTCCTTTATAAGAGATTCAGGATAATCGGCCATATTTCAAAATTATCTTTAAAGATCCTATCTAAAATTATTAGCTTTCAGAGGAATATTCAAAGACTCTTCCAGCTCACTAACAATCTTAATTGCTAATTGAAGATCATTTTTGCTCTTACTAGAGACTCTTAGGGTGTCTCCATTGATACTGACATTTATTTTTTTAATTTGGTCTCTAATACTTTTACCGATTTTTTTTGCTATTTCTTGCTTGATGCCTTGTTTTAATAGGATTGTTTGTTTAACTTTATTTCCACTCACTGTTTCAATTTCTCCATAGTCGAAAATTTTTAAAGATAAGTTTCTTTTTATTGCCTTCTGTCTAATAATGTCATTAACAGCATTTAAGGTTAGTTCACTATTAGTGACTATATAAATATTTTCTTTATCTAAATCAACTGAAGTATCTGTGCCCTTCAGATCGTAACGCTGAGAAATTTCCCTTTTTACTTGATCCAAAGTATTTACTAATTCCTGTCTATCAAAATCAGAAACCACATCAAATGAAAAACTTTCTGCCATAGTAAAATTATTAAACGCTAAATATTTTTAGCATAAATCATTTTTTAATAAGGGGAAATGGATTTATTTAATCAAAAAACAACAAACTAACCACTTTCCCCATTTCTTCCGCGCATCTACAACTATTTAGCAAGGTTTCACTATCGTGAAAGGCAAAGCATATTAATTGATCGCACCTAGTAATAATTTCTTGATTACAAAGACTGCTTGCAAGAGGCAAAGGTAATTCATCATTTTCACTTTTTTCAACCAAATGCATAACCCTTTCAAGTTGATCCTTTATTTCGGGTATTTGTCTATCAAGACTTTGTGGTAATAAAACAGTTAATAATGATGGATTAATATCTAAGACGGCTCTAATAACAGCTGCATTGACACCTTGAGATCCAGAAGTAAGAATATTATGCCCTTCCTCTGCTAAGGACCTTGCTATCAACTCAATTAAATGAATATCGACAACTGGTACGTGTCTACTGCCCAAAAAAGCAATTCTCCTTTTCCCGTTATCTTGGAGTTTGGCAAGTTCTTGAGCTAAGGCATCAACGCCTTCAGTTGCGGGTAAATCTAAAGAGCGACTCAAAATAATACAGTTCCTATATTTGAAATTAGCATTTATCTGAAAAATTGCAGGGAAAATCTATCTTTTCGAGAATTCTTTTTAGATTTACATGCTCCTGAACTAATTGAATAGCATAAGATGCTTTAATTGATTCATGTATTCGGACATGACCAAAAGCTTGTTCAATAATTTCTACTGAGGAAAGAGTATCTAATCCAACCTTTAAAATTGGCACCTCCAATTCCTCTGCTCTATGTATCAATTGTGACAAAGGTTCTCCTAAACCAGTTAAAATAAGGCATTGTGTAGAAGCCTCCAAAGCAGCAAGCTGTATATCAGTTCTATCAGCTCCAGTAACAACAGCCATATTTCGTCTTCTCCTGAAAAATTCCATGGCAGAATTAACCCCCATTGCGCCAATACTTAATGTTTCAACAAGTAATTGATCTTTTTCATGGCAACAAATTACTTTGGCATCTAGTCTTCTCACAAGCTCACCAACAGTGACACTTCTCAGCAGTGGTGATTTAGGCATCACCCCAAAAACTTCTATATCCAAATCTTTAAGAGAAGGTATTATTTCATTTTTAACTTTTTCGACTTCTTGCGGCAACACTCCGTTTAGTACAACTCCAGCCAATTTCTCACCTAATTGTTTTTTCGCATTAAGTAATGAATCCACGCTTTTACAATCTTCCCATAAATTCACAATTAAAACTTTCGCATCTAAATCCTTAGCAAGTTGTGGGAGACTTAAGCCATAAATCATTCCTTCATGAAGACTTCCAGCTGCCTCTAAAATATTCAGACCTTCAAAATCATCATTAACCAATCCTTCAATTTGATCAAAACCTTTCCCCGGGAGTAAGTCTTTATTAAAGATTCTTTTTTCAGCTGATATATTATCTAATAATCCTACTGAAGAAATTAAATTTTCCTCTTTGATATTTAATGTAGATCCAATAAACTTAACATCATCATCAATTAATCCTTCATAAGACATTGAAGGCAAATTAGTAAGTTCTATGCATGTTGCCAAAGGCTTGCCAATACGCACTTTTTTTTTCTCTTGTAAAAGTCTTTTTGCTATCCCAAGAACCAATGCAGACTTACCACTAAATGGTTCACATGAACCAATCAACAATATATCGCTCATAATTTAGTGAAATTGTTTATCAATAGGTTCAAGATAATATTTTTTTCAGAACTAAACAAATATTTATTTATGAGTTTTAATCAAATAATTAAATTTGTTTTTTGGTAAATTTATTTTAATCCTTTGGTATTTCATTAAAATCAAACAAAATGATTAATTCAACCCAAAAAGGAATAACCGTCGGAATAACTGGAGCATCTGGTGCACTAGGGAAAGAATTAACAAGGTTATTTCGTCAAAAAGGATATAAAGTGATTGGATTTACCCATAGTAAAAATAATTATAAAAAAAATCTTGAATCTCCAAATGAATGGATTAAATGGGAATGTGGGAAAGAATTTTTATTAAAAAAACATTTAGAAAAAGTAGACATTTTGATTTTGAACCATGGAATCTATGATTTGAGTAGAGAAAATTCTAATTATGAAAAATCAATAGAAATAAACGCATTAAGCAAATTCAAGTTTTTAAATTTATTTGAAGATATTGCTCTAACAAATTATTCAACTATTAAAAAAGAGATTTGGATAAACACATCAGAAGCAGAAATATTACCAGCCCTTAATCCATCATATGAGATAAGTAAATCCCTTATTGGTCAATTAGTTTCATTCAAAAAAAATCTTTTGGACAAAGATAAAAAGAAAAAATTAATTATTAAAAAAATCATCTTAGGACCTTTTAAATCAGAACTTAATCCCATCGGAATTATGAGTCCTAAATTTGTATCTAAAAAGATTTATGATTTAGCTAATTCAAATAGGTATTTAATAATCATAAGTCCAAACCCTTTAACCTACCTACTTTTCCCATTAAAAGAATTTTTTAATTTTTTGTAT